>CACVKW010000913.1 GCA_902749685.1 Olavius sp. associated proteobacterium Delta 1
ATCAAGTATCAAGCATCCAGCATCTGCCCGGAAAAAGCAACGATCTCAGACATAACGGCCAGGCTAGATGACAAGAATTTATGCAATGTTAGGGTATAGATGGTGTTTTCAGCGTAACCGAAATTAAGGGGAATGATATACGGTCGCTCACCATCGAGCATGGCGATGTGGATGATTTGTGCCTGGTTTAAAACCGCCTCTATTTTTTGGGGATCTGCTATTTCCTTGTCTTTTCTTCTCATTATACCAGCTCCCGTTCAACAATGCCGGTCAAACAGCCAATGGCCCCGGCCGCCTTTCTCAATTCGCTGACATCCACCGTATGGCAATTGATGCCCAGCGATTCGTAATAGGCCTGGGTTTGGGGATTGCCGGCCGGCATCAAAATTTCGCGCGGTCCCAGGCAGACAAAATTAAAAGGCGATCCGGAGCGCAGTTCGTCCGTGCGCGGCACGAAGGCCACCGCAATGCCGCAGCGCTTTAAAGCCTCAACCGCTCTGTGTGCCAGACGGTTGGGGTAAGCAAGGCCTAAATCTTGGTCGGCAAACCGGAGACTGCCCATCAGGTGCATCGAGCCAAAGGGCTGATCGACCTGGACGACTTCAACCCCCATTTCCTTCAAAATGGATGCCACCTGGGCCGCACCTTCGTCGTTGGTTCGCAGCCCGCGGCCGATAATGGCGACATCCGGCCGCAGCCACATGGCGTCCGCCCCTTCAAAGGTGCCGTTGCCGCGAATGGACTTCACAATCGGCACACCCATGTCGGCCAGACGCCGTGCCGCCCACCGTTCTTCACCCGCGCGAACCGTGGAGGCCGGTCTGGCAATTATAACGCCTTCGGGGGTGGCCGCCATGAGATCGGCTACAAACATCTGATTGGGCGTGGCCGGTTCATCCGGCTCGATGTAAAATACCTCGATGCCGGATTTCTTAAATGCCGCCGCCATATCTTCATGCTGGGCCCGGGCTTTGGGGACATCGAGCGGTTCGAGCATCTGGGCGGCATCATAATCGTCCAATGATGCCATCAGCTCCTTGCCGGGCGAATGGAGCAGGACTTTTTTGAGCGGCGCCCATTCACTGTCGATCCCGCAGGCACCCCACAGGGTGCCGATTTCCTGGTTCATATTCCGGGTGCGAGGCGACCAGCCTTCACCGCCGTAAGTGGCTTCAAATGCATTCATTTTTGACATTGAGTGTAGTCCTCCATGATATGTAAGGTTGGCTTTAGGTTTTCCGCGAGAGGCGGATCGGGTGTCAGGATTCAGCAGCTAAATTCAGGAACTTAGGGATTGAAGGTATTCTGTCACTCTAATTCCTCAATCATTGAATTCTGAAACCTCAAGTCGTTTTTGACCACATCCGGCCTGAAAATACCTCCTCAAGACTTAGTACATAGTTTCATAAATACAGGGACGTATAATCGTCTGATTGCTTAACAGCTATTTGACCTTACAACAGAAGAAATTTTATAAATTTCACCGCAGAGCCGCTGAGGTCGCAGGGGGTATTAATTTTTCATTTGCCTACCTCTCAAAGGCAAATGAAAAGAAAAATTATCTCTGCGCTCTTTGCGCCTCTGCGGTGAAAAAAAATTAGTGCTAATACGAAACCGAAATTACGAATAGGAGCACTTAGCTCCCCGATCATCAAAACCTCCCCAGCCGAAAGGGCTCCAGATCGACGGACGGCTTTTTGCCATCGATAATTTCACAGACCAGCTTGCCCGTTATCAGGCTGTGGGTCATCCCGAGCATGTCGTGTCCGGTGGCCAGGACCAGATTATCATAGGTCTGATTCCGCTCGATGATGGGCATGGTGTCCGGTGTATTTGGCCTGAAACCGCTCCATATCTGAATCAGTTCCAGATTATCGATTCCGGATAGATAGTGTTTTGCCACCCGGCGGGTAGCTGCGACTCGGCGCCGATTAATGGAGGAATCATATCCGCCCAGTTCGAGATTGCTGCTGAACCTGAGTTGTTCTCCCATGGGCGTCACCGCAATTTTATGGTCCGCCAGCGATAGCGGAATTTCCGAACAGGCGGGGGTTCGCTTGACGGTGATGCTGTATCCCTTGGCCGGTTGGATCGGAAGCCTCAACCCCAAATCTTTGGCGATCACCGGTGACCATGATCCGGCCGCCAAAACAACTTGATCCGGGTGGAAATCACCCCGGGTGGTGACGACTCTGGTGATTCGTTTTCCGGCGGTCTCAAATCCGATCACCTCGGTTGCGGTTTTTAAGACAGCGCCTCTATTTTCGGCCAGGCGCGCCATACCATTCACATATCGTTCCGGCATGACATGCTCATAATCCCGGTAATAGATGCCGCCAACCACGGAGGACTGCAAGTTGGGGTCCATTTTGCGTACACCTTGCCCGTCCAGTATTTTCCCGCTGACACCGTATTGGCCTAAAAAATTAAGCGTTTCGATACCATCTTTGAGACCGTCCTCTTTTTGATAAACAAGCATTCGGCCTTTATTCTGCCAACCAAAGGATAATTTATCTTCTGTGGTCAATTCAGCCGAGAGCTGTTTGCTGATCTTTCGCATGTTCAGCGTGACGTCGATCGTACGCCGCATCGGCTTTTCCCTGCAGGCGGCACGAAACCCCAACACCCAGCGCAACAATTCCAGATCGAGACGCGGCTTGATGTAAAACGGGCCTTCGGCGTCCAGCAACCAGCGCAAACCTTTTTTAATGACCCCCGGTTCGGCCATGGGAATGGGGTTGGCACATGAGATCAGCCCGGCGTTGCCATGGGAGCTGCCGGAGCAGATTTGATTTTTTTCCACCAGGGTTACGTCATATTTTTCTGCAGTCAGGTAATAGGCGATACACACGCCGATCACGCCACCGCCGATAATTAGAATTTCTTTGTGCTGATTCATTTTGGCGTTAAAATTTCCTCTATCTCCCAAATCTCTTGCGGGGAGAAAGTTATCCGTCCACCCGTTGCATTGGATTCCAGCTGACTGACGCTGGAAACAGAGGCGATCACAGGGCCCATGCCCGGTATGGCAAGCATGTAAGCGATGACAAGCTGGTTGAGGGTAAGGTTCCATTCTTTTGCAAGACGGGCCAGCTTTTTAATGCGTTGAAATTCATGCATCTTGCAGGCCGCATCCAGGGTACCTTCGTCGTATAGTCGATCGCCTTTGCCGACAGTGGATAAATCCTGATATTTGTCCGTTAACAGCCCTTTAAGCAAGGGGGTCCAGGCGATAAAGGACATGCCGTTTTGCCTGCAATAATCAATTACACCGGATTTTTCAGGATCCTCCAGGCTGATGACGTCGAATTGATTTTGAACAGCCAGAACCCGGACCCGGTTCGAAAATCGGGACTCCCATGACCGGTACTGCTTCAGCTGGTCGACCATGAAATTGGAAACCGCAAAATAGCAAATGACACCTTCCCGCACAAGATCCTCAATGGCCGCCAGGCTCTCCTCGATCGGCGTCGTCGCATCAAAAATATGGAAATAGAGCAAATCGATATAGTCAACCTGCAGCCGTTCGAGACAGGCATATACCGACTGGATGATGTTCAGACGCGACAGTCGGCTGTGATTGGGTGAGACGCCGTCCATGGGCGCATAAATCTTAGTGGCCAGAATCACATTGCGCCGCTGGAAAGGGTTCAGAGCCAGCCAGGAGCCGATAACCCGCTCGGAATTTCCGGTGGCATCATTATAGCGATTGGCGGTATCCCAGAACGTAGCGCCGATCTCTATGGCACGGTCAAAAATTCGGTGAGCTGTTCTTTCGTCCACCCGGGCACCATCACCTTTTTCGGGATAGCCGAATTTCCAGGTACCGATACCGACATTTGCCACGCGCAGGCCCGAGTTGCCCAGGCACCGGTAAGGCATTCCATTGAATTCGTCTGCCGTCCACTGGTCATTGGGTGATATTGTTTTTTTCTTGTTTATTTTCATAATCTGTATTTTTGCGTCGGTTAGTAGTTTGTATGGGTTATAGGTTTTAGGTGTCAGGTGTCAGGAGCTAAATTTAGGAATTGCGAATTCAGGAATTGAAGGTATTCTGTCATTCTAATTCCTAAATCCCTCCATTCCTGAATCCCTAAATCATCGAATCCTGAAACCTTTCTTTACAACTTCAGCGTCTGCAGGCGCTCCATGGCCTCGATCAAGTCTTCTGTAGACAGTGTAATGCTGGCGCGCACGTAGCCTTCGCCGGCCGGTCCGAAGAAAGTACCCGACGTGATCCAGACCCCGGTCTGGTCCAGGACCCCTTTTGAAAATTCCAGAGAGTCGCTGAACGCCGGGGGCAGTTTGGCCCAGATATAAAGCGTTGCCCTGGGACGCTGCAGCTGCAGCCCGATGGCCCGCAGGCCGTCCACAATAATGTCCCGGCGTTTGCGGTAACGCTCATTGCGTTCCTGCATCCAGCTTTGATCGGCGGTCAACGCTTCAATGGCAGCTATCTGGGATGGGCCAAAGAGCCCCATGCTGGTATTAAAGCTCACGAAGGCCAGAGCGTTCAGCAATTCCGGGTTGCCGACTGCCATGCCCAAACGCCAGCCGGCCATGTTAAAGGCTTTGCTCAGGGTGTTCAGTTCGATGCCGACCTCCCTGGCACCATCCACCGCCAGAAAACTGGGGGCCTTGTAGCCATCGAAACTGACATCGGAGTAGGCGTTGTCGTGGCAAACCCAGATGCCGTTTCGCTTTGCAAAGGCCACCACCTCTTCAAAGAAAACAAGCGGTGCAATGGCTCCGGTAGGGTTGTTCGGATAATTCAGCCACAGCAGCCGGGCCCGGTCCAGCACATCTGCCGGGATGGCCGTCAGGTCGGGCAGAAAATCGTTTTCCGCCTTCAGGGGCAGGAGGTAAACTTCACCGCCGGCAAATCGGGTGGCCCGGGCGTAACTGTCGTAAGCCGGGGCCGGTATCAGCGCCACGGCTCCCGGTTCCATCACGGTCAAGGCCAGATTGCCAATTCCTTCCTGGGAACCGGCCAGGTGGCGGACTTCGGTTGCGGGATTCAACTCAACGTCAAATCGGTCCCGGTACCAGGAAGCGACGGCTGCGCCGTATCGCGTCTGATAGCTGAAGGGATAGCGGTGGAAGGTCGGATCCCGCAGAGCCTCACGGGCGGCCTCGACGATGGCCGGCGGGGTCGGCAGGTCCGGATTGCCGGATGCCAGGCTGATGGTCTTAACACCCTGGGCCTCTTTGGCATTAATCAGTTTTCTAACCATGTGCCAGTGGACACGCTTCACTTCCTGTAATCGCTCGGCATATTTCATTTATTTGATACTCCTAATCCGGACAAGCCGGTTGTAGCGAAGCGTAAATCCCGCTTTATCGCGGAATTGAATGTTGAAGATTGAAAATATTCAATTTTTGCTAGACCATTGAAGTTACATTTCCGCAAAAAGTACAAAAACAAATTCTATTCACCTATCGCTTTCAGCACGGCCGCAAGAATGGCCGGGCGATCGGGCCAGCAGTAGCGGTGATCGCAATCCGCGTCAAGAAAATCAGTTCGGTCCACGCCGTGAAACGCTTCGTTGACGGCATTCAGGGGCACATCGCCTGAGATGTGGACCATGGGCAGAGAAGCGGCATAGGCCTGTGCCACAACCGATATCGAATTTGTGGCGCCCGGCCCGGCGGTGACCAGCACCACTGCGGGGCGACCGGTTAGATAGCCGTACATACCGGCCATGTATGCGGCGTTGCTCTCATGCTTGGAAACGATGTGACGGATTTGGGGCACTTCATAACATCGCGGTATATGATGGGCGCCATCCCGGCAAAATTAACGTATTCGGACAGGAGTACCGCCAGGCAGATACCACCGCAAACACCGGCATCAGCGGCATTACCGCCGGCATCCAAAATCCCGCGTGCTGCATCGGCAGCTAAATAATGGCCGGCCGAAACCATATGCCGATCCGAGAATTGGGATTCAGATTTTATAAATAAGTTTCCCACCACCGATCCGTTCTCTTTATCTACTCCGGCACCATCAGTCCGAATCCATCGAAACGGTAGACCCGGGCGTTGCCCTCGGTTTCAAAGGGTGCAGCATCGTTGACGATCTGCTCAAAAGCCTCCTGCACCCGGACCAGGGCCGTTTTGTCAACGTAAGCCTCGTTGTGCGACGGGCAGAGGTGATTCACCCGGGGCAGCAGGTCCACCAGGTAGTCAATCGATTTCTGATACACGGCCAAATCCGAGTCTTCAAAGTGGGCAAACATCATGCCCGGGTAAAACGTGTCGCCGGTAAATAGCAGGTTGTCACGGCTATCCAGCAGGCAGATGCTGCCCTCGGTGTGGCCGGGTGTGTGGTGCACCGTCAGAGTCCGCCCGCCCAGATCGATGACCTCCAGGTGCTGCAGCCGTCGTGTCACCCGCGAGGGCAGAATCTCGTAGGTTGCAGGGTCAAAGCCGTCCGGCAATTCCAGATAGAGGCCGGGCGCCATGTATTGGGTGCATTCTTCACGGGACCTGCCCTGCTCGATGCGGGCCACATCGCTGTCGCTGTCAAAGGCCCACACCTCACTGAATCGATGGTGGTCGCCAACGTGGTCGTAGTGACCGTGGCTGGTTACGACAACAATGGACAGATCGGTGAGCCGCTCTATTTCGGCCCGAAGATTGGCGATGCCCATGCCGGTGTCGAGCAGAACCCCGCGCTCACCACCGAGGATCAGGTAGGAAATCGCCTCCTCCGTGTGGCCCGGCTCCAGCACGGCAAATACACCCTCGCTCACCCTGTAGATCTCGAACCAGGGCGACAACCTTTCCAGTTTTTCCAGTCTCCGGTTGCCGCCCCTTGGCAGGACCTCCGGCCACATCAAGTTTTTTGCAGGTTGATTCATGCTGTCATTCCTCATTATCTGTTTGGTGGTCACTTAGAGCGTTTGCCATGGTAACGTTCCGATACGGTCAGTTTTTAGAATCTTTTTTAGGTTGTCATTAATTTCTAGGATTTGAATCAAACGCTCTAAATTTCCCACACGAGGGTGCCGCCAACCATGGTCTTTTCCACCCGAATGTCCTTGATTTCCTCGTCCGGTACGGCAAAGTAGTCGCGCTCCAGAACAACCATGTCGGCCACCTTACCGGCTTCGATGGAGCCCTTGAGGTTTTCTTCGCGGGTGAGCCAGGTGCCGTTGGTAGTGTAGGCGCGCAGGGCCTCCTCGCGGCTGACGGCCTCTGGCAAAGCGACCTCCCGGCCGAGGTTGTTTTTGCGCGTAACCAGAGAATACAGGGCCACAAAAGGGTTGGCCGAGACCGTGCTGGGCACGTCCGAGCTGGACATCACTAAAATGCCATGATTCAGGTACTTGCGCACCGGCTTCCAGTTCAGTGCCCGATCTTCCCCCACGTCGTTGAATATGGAATTGCCCTCCCAGTAAATAAAGGTCGGCTGGACGACAGTGGCCAGCCTGCATTCGGCCATCTGATCCAGGGCACGCGGCGTGGGGAAATAGCCGTGGATGATGCTGTGGCGGGCGTCTGCCCGGGGAATCTCACGAATGACCCCGGCCAGGGTGTCGACGACCATGTCCTGGGCATGGTCGCCGCAGCAATGGATACCGATGTCCCAACCCAGTTCCTGGGCGGTGTTGAAGTACTGACGCAGTTTATCCTGCGGGATACGATTGAATGCCACCAGTTCGCTGTCACCAACATAAGGCTCATACATAAAAGCCGTGTGAGGTGTGGTGCCGCCGTCGATGAGCATTTTCAGGGCGCCAATGCGCAGCCACCCATTACCCAGGCCGCTGACCATGCCTGAATCCCTGGCAAGATGGTCCAGGACCGTTTCGGTTTCATCCTCGTTGAAGCCGTGCCAGCTGGGCATCATGTTGACGCGGACAGACAGTTCGCCGTCATCGTAGAAGGATTGATAGGCGCGCATCTCCCGCGCATGGAGCCCCGGTTCAATCACACTGGTGATGCCGTATCGATGGGCCTCGGTGCAAGCCAACCGCAGGTGATCCTTCATGTCATCCATTGACGGCCTGGGTAAAAGGCCGCGCACCAGCATCTTGGCGCTGGCTCTCAGAATGCCGTTGGGTTCTCCATCGGGGTCGTGCTCGATTCGGCCCCCTGCTGGATCGGACGTCTCCCGGGTCACACCGGCCAGACGCAGGGCGCGGCTGTTGACGGCATCCGTATTAAAAAACCGCATCAGGATTACCGGGTGATCAACGGTGGCCGGATCGATGTCGTGGCGCGTCGGCAGCCGGCCCTCGCTGAAATTACTCTCGTTAAAGCCCTGGCCGATGATCCATTCACCGGCGGGAGTGACCCTGGCCCGTTCCCGGACCAGTTCCATCATCTCTTCCAGTGACCGGCATTCGTCCAGTCGGATCGCCGACAGCTTGGCCCCCACCGACATCAGATGGTGGTGACTGTCAAAGATGCCGGGGATGACGGCCCGGCCGTTTAAATCCAGTTGCTGGGTGCCGGGTCCGGTCATTTCACCAACCACCGCTTCCTCCCCCACGGCCACGATCCGCCCGTCTTTGATGGCCACTGCCCGGGCCACGGAGCTTTCAGAATCCAGGGTGTAGAAACAGCCGTTGGTCAGGATGAGATCCGGGGATAGATCTTTTACTTGCATGTGATGTTCTCCCATGTTGGACGTTTTAGATTTTTAAGCACTTATGAAATTTATTAAAACTTGAGAGCAGTTCTCGATCTTCGACAAGCTATGTCGACTATAAAATTTAAAAGCGAACCGCAGAACCGCAGAACATCGAATATTGAATGTCGAAGGATGGTATCGCTTCGCTCAGTCATTTTTATATAAAATCGAAAGAATTCATTCCTTCGACATTCGATATTTGCTTTTTCAAAGCTTCCCTTCCTTCATAAACCGGGCGTTGGTGCCGTTGACTTTCCAAAATTCGTCCGCTGCCCTGGGGCCCAGACGGTCGGCGGCCTCCTGTACGGCGGACACCACCGCCGATTCATCCAGGTGAACCAGCTGACCGTCTTCATAAATAACCCGGCCGTCCACCGCCGCCAGGGAGACTTCATCTCCCCGGCCGCTGTATACCAGGTTGGGTACAATGTTGCGCATGGGCTCGGTGTAGACAGGTGCCAGGGATGGGCGTGTCAGGTCCACCAGAATAAAATCGGCCTGTTTGCCCGCAGCTAAAGAACCGACGGACGCATCAAGCCCCAGTGCCCGGGCCCCTTCGATGGTTGCCATACGCAGAACCCGCCAGGCCGGCATGACCTCCGGATCCTGATAGCGAATTTTATTAAACAGGGCGGTGAGTTTCATTTCGTTGATCATATTGTGGTTATTATTGCCCGGCGCCTGGTCGGATCCCAGGGCCACCATCCCGCCGGCTTCCTGAAAGGCTCTGGCCGGCGGCACCACGCCGTCGATGATTCCGATGGATCCCGAGCAGAGCGTCATGGCGGCACCCCGCCGGGCCACCAGCTGCGCTTCATTTTCATCGGCATCGGTCAGGTGCACGGCGATCAGGGTCTCATCCAGATAGCCGATCTCATCCAGCCAGGCGATGGGGCGTTTTTCGTAGCGCATCATCATCTGGGCTGTCTCCCGATCCCCCTGCTGGGTGTGCATATGAATTTTGGTTTGCCTGTCCCTGGCCAGTTTTTGAATCCTCAACAGCAGATCACGGCTGACAAAATCAGGCCCCTGGGGACCGAAGAGAACTGTTATTCGACCGTCGGCCGCGTGGTTGAAACGCGCGAAAATATCAAGGCAGGTATCCAGCATGCGTTCTCCCCGGGCGGCATCGAATTCATACAACTCGCCCGGGTTGTAAATCCGATCGAGCGCTTCCCGGATGGTGACGGTGATCTGCGCCCGAACCCCCACCTTTTCAAATAAAGGGATCAGCAAATCGGGACGGCGGCCGAACTCGCCGAATGTCGTGGTACCGGCCCTGACCGCCTCGGCTACCGCCAGTTGGGCACCCAGTATACCGGTGGCTTCATCCATCTGGTGAGAAAAGGGCGCCAGGCCATACATCATCCAGTACCCGGTATCCTGGGCCAGGCCCCGCAGGCCGCATAGGGTTATGTGCATGTGGGCATCGATGAAGCCCGGCAAAACCGCATGATTTTCGACATCAATAGTCCGATGGCCCCGGTATAGATTTAATATCTCCGGCCGTGGTCCGAGCGCTAATATCTTTCCCCGATCGACCGCCATTGTACTGTTCGAGCGATGACCAAGGCCGTCACCCTCCATGGTAAAAAAATGAGGTGCACTAACTAAGAGATCTACCTTTTCCATTCTATTCGGCCTTTTTTTTGATTCGCTGGTTTATTTTTGCATATTCATTTTTTCGGAAATAGCGGAGACATCTGCCTTTGTCAAATCACGATGCAACTGAAGCTACCCGTATAAGTGACATGCGGTAAAATGCTCTTTATCTATTTCCTGTAAGGTAGGCGATACTTCGTCACAACCGGAAAAACGAGATGGACAACGGGGGTGGAATGAACACCCGGAGGGAGGGTTTCGAGGTCCCGGAACATCCCCTTCTAAAATTATCCGTTTGGCCT
Source organism: Olavius sp. associated proteobacterium Delta 1 (assembly GCA_902749685.1). Lineage (GTDB taxonomy): Bacteria > Desulfobacterota > Desulfobacteria > Desulfobacterales > JAFDCJ01 > JAFDCJ01. Next base: position 10,546 of record CACVKW010000913.1, read on the forward strand.
TTTTTTTGGGATTCGGTATTGGAATCGCGGAAAGCAGCGCCAGGGTATAAGGGTGCTTCGGGTTTTGGTAAATGTCTTTTGCGTTTGCCAATTCAACGATCTTGCCCAGGTACATCACCGCTATTCGGTCTGATATGTGTTCGATCACCGCTAAATCATGGGCGATGAAAATATAAGAAAGGTTGAATTCCTTTTGAAGCCTGATGAGCAGATTGATCACCTGGGCCTGAATGGATACGTCCAGCGCGGAAACCGGTTCATCACCGATGATAATGTTGGGCTGCAGGGCCAGGGATCTGGCGATACCGATCCGCTGCCGTTGGCCACCGCTGAATTGATGAGGAAAACGATGTCCATGCTCAGGCGTTAAGTCGACCCGCTTTAAAACATCGGCAATACGGTCTTCCCGCTCTTTTTTATGTATACCATGAATTTTCAGGGGATCTCCGATAATTCGGTTCAGGGTCATTTTGGGGTTTAGCGATGAGTAGGGATCCTGGAAGATAATCTGGATCTTCTTTTGAAACTCCATTCTCTCTTTGAGCGGGTAATGATAGATATTGGTGATGTCAATATCTTTGTAAAAAATCGATCCCGCCGTGGGAGCAAGCAGATTGATGATCGCCAATCCCAGCGTCGTTTTGCCGCAGCCGCTCTCTCCCACCACCCCCAGTGTCTGTCCTTTTTTGAGCACAAAGGAAACACCGTCCACGGCATAGACATATTTTTTCTTGAGCGAAAAATACGATTCTTTATAGGGAAAATGCACCTCCAAATCTTTTACGGTTAAAAGATTTTCAGTCAAAATGTGCTCCTTAGTACCAATGAATATTGTCGATTGAATATTCAATTTGCAATATTCAATTTTCAATTCTTCGCTTCGGTGTTAGGCATTATTATACAATATACATCGCACCTGGCGATTATCCCTGGTTAAGATTAGCGGAATACCGGCTTCATTACATTCCGGCTGCGCTTCCGGACAACGCGGATAAAAATTGCAACCCCGGGGCAATGCATACAGGCTGGGCACAATACCCTTAATTTCATTTAATTCGACTCTGCCTTGCTTCTCGAATCGTTCTCCCAAAATAGGGATCGATTTGAGTAATGACCGGGTGTAGGGGTGCAGCGGATCATCGAAAAGATATTCCACGTCGGCCTCTTCCACAATCTGGCCGGCGTACATCACCGCCACTTTTTCGGCGACTTCGGCGATGACGCCAAGATCATGGGTAATGAGAATGATCGCGGTTTCGTATGTTTTTTTCAATTCCAGCATCAGGTTGAGAACCTGGGCTTGAATGGTCACATCCAGCGCAGTCGAGGGTTCATCCGCAATCAAAATCTCCGGGTTGCAGGCCATCGCCATGGCAATCATGACACGCTGCCGCATACCGCCGGACATCTGATGGGGATATTCCCTGACCCGGGCTTCCGGATGGGGGATCTGTACTTTTTTTAGCATCTCGATGGACTCATCCAGCGCTTTTTTTCGATCGTATCCATTATGTCTGATAAACATCTCGGATATCTGATTCCCGATGGTATAAAGCGGATTCAGCGATGTCATGGGCTCCTGGAATATCATGGAGATTTTATCTCCCCGGATATCCCGCATTTCATGCTCCGACAAGGTGAGCAGATCGGTGCCGTCAAAGATAATTTCACCTTCCTTGATTCGCCCGGGCGGCGACTGAATCAATCTGACAATTGACAAAGAGGTGACACTTTTTCCGCAACCGGACTCCCCGACGATGCCCAGAATTTCGCCTCTTTTCAGGTTGAACGAGACATTGTTGACCGCTTTGGCGACACCATGGATGCTGTAAAAGTAAGTGCTTAACCCTTTAACCTCCAGTATGTGCGAGTTATTTTCAGGTGTTGCTTTTTCCATGTAGTCTATCGCTGACCATTATTTTCTTTGAGACGTGTGCGGATCAAATAAATCTCTTAAGCCATCTCCAAAAAGGTTGAGCCCAAGAACCGTAATAAAAATGAACATTCCAGGAAAAATTGAGATCCAGGGAGCGTTAAAAAGCTGTTCTCTGGCGGTTGCCAGCATCCCTCCCCAACTCGGCGTCGGGGGTTGGGTCCCTAAACCCAAAAATGATAAAGAGGCTTCGATTAATATGGCGCCCGATATGCCCAAGGTGGCGATAACCAGTATCGGTCCGACAATATTGGGCAGAATTTGAGTAAACATAATATTGACTTCACTATAGCTTAACGCCCTGGAGGCGTTGACATAGTTTAGATTTTTTGTGTAAAGCGCTTGAGATCGCGTGATGCGGCAGGTGTATGACCAGTTAGTGAAACCCAACGCGATGAACACATTGATTAAACCGGGACCCAACAGGGCCATGATGGCCAGGGCGAATATGATACTGGGTATGGAGAGCATGATGTTGGTTAACCCCATTATCAAATCATCAATCCATTTTCCAAAATAACCGGCAATCAATCCCAGGGTAACGCCGATAATGCTGTTCATGAGTTGACTGATTAAGCCTACACTGAGAGAAATTCTCGCTCCATACACAACTCTTGAGAAAATATCCCGGCCCTGATCGTCAGTCCCGAAAATAAAGGATGACGACGGCGGTTCTTCGGCAACCATTAAATCGGCGTCGTAAACGGGATCGTATGGTGCGATCCAGGGAGCGAATAAGGCCATGCTGATCACCACAATTGTGATAGCGGCACCCGCCACCAAATTTGTTCTCCTTGTCAATTGCGTTAGTTTATTCAAACCTTAGCCTTATTGATATTTTATCCTTGGATCGATAACAGAATAGGTTAGATCCACCAGAAGATTCACCACAAGAAAAACAAGTATTATAATCAAAATACAACCCTGGGTTATCGGCGTGTCCCGCTGAAAAATCGAGTCCACCACGAGAGAACCGATCCCGGGCCAGGAAAAAAGCTTTTCGATGACAACTGTTTGTCCGATCATCGAACCGAATTGTAACCCCGCCGTTGTCAGAATCAAAATCATCGCATTGCGCAAAACATGTTTATTATAGACCAAGAACTCTGATATTCCTTTTGACCTGGCGGTTCGAATATAATCCTCGGTCAAAATTTCGAGCACGGCGGCCCGGGTGGTGCGCGCCAGCAAGGCCATATAGCCAAGTCCAAGGGTGATGGCCGGCAGGATAATGTTGATGACCGCCCCATCTCCGTAACCAGTGACCGGGAACAACCTCGCCTTTACACAAAGGAAGTACATCAGCAATAATCCCAGCCAGAATTGCGGAAAAGATACACCCGAAACAGCACCGACCATACTCAAACTGTCAAGCCAGGTTCCCTGCCTTAATGCAGAGTAAAATCCCAGGGGAATTCCAATCCCGACCGCGATAACCATGGCATACATCGCCAATCGCAAGGTAGGCCAGATTCTCTCTTTTATGACATCACTCACCGGTTCGTCTCTCAGATAGGAAGTACCCATATCGCCTTTGAGCAGGCCATACATGTATTTGGCGTAACGAACATGGACCGGCAAATGAAGTCCCCACTTTCTTTTGAGCTCCTCAATGGCCTTGGTATCCATTTCTCTTCTACTATCTCCTGCCATCAGTGCGGCGTTGCCGGGCAGGACATTCAGCAGCAGGAAAATGATGAGGGTCACACCGATAATGGTGGGGATAAACTGCAGTGTCCTACGTATAAAATACGCAAGCATAAGATCTCCTCAATCAAAGAATGACTCTGGCCGATTTGATGTCTCAAATCGGCCCAGAGTTATCCTTGATTAGTTTCTAGCTGTTATGACTAGTTTGCCCGGGGGGAGCTATCCTCCACCCACACATTTTCCATATACTGATACATATGCTCGATGGCTTCCGGCCTTAAACCATGTACCCAGGGCTGGTAGGCGATGATGGCTTTGTTGTAGTTAAAAAACCAGACCGGCGCTTCATCAACGAATATCTCATGGGCCTGCTTCAGCAATGCCAGTTTTTTATCAGCATCCATCTCGACCGCCGCCTTATCTAACAGCGCATCGTATTGCGGGTTGTTGAATTCAAAATAATTGCCGGAAGCATGCGGATTTTTCGAATGCCAGCGGTAAAGCACCAGGTAATCATTGGGCCCGGAGGTAAAGGAGCTCATGTAGGCCTGATAGTCATTGCTGGTATAAACTTTCTCCGTCATCACGGCGCCTTCCACCTGCTCAATGATTACATTGATGCCGATTTTTTTCAGCATGGGCAAATAGGCCTGGACGATGCCGGTACCGTAAGATTTGTTGTTCACCGCCATGACCTTGACATCAAAACCTTTTTCATAGCCGGCTTCTTTCATCAATGCCTTGGCTTTTTCCAGATTGTAGGGGTAGCCTGCCATTTTCGGATCAAAGGATTTTGAGGAAGTGGGCAGCCAGCCGATGGCCGGAACCGCCTTGCCTTTCACGAATTTTTTAATAATCAGATCGGAGTTGATGGCATAATTCCACGCTTTCCTGACCCTTGCATCCGAAAACGGCTTGTATTTCCGGTTGAAGCCCGTATGGCGTGTATACATCTCGGCCACTTCGATCATGTAGGGTGCAATATCGGGATCTTTCAGATAATGCTGATATTGATCGGCGCCCACCAGGGTGGCGTCCAATTCCTTGGCTCTAAAGGCCAGGTCGCGGGCCGCACCTTCGGTCATAATTTTAAAAACCAGTTTATCAAGATACGGCTTGCCCGGTTGGTAATAATCCGGGTTCTTTTCCAGGACCACTTCACTGCCTTTAAGCCATTTGACAAACTTGAACGGCCCCAGACCGACCGGCTTGGAGCTAAAATCCTTGCGCGCCACTTCCTCTTTGGGAAGAACACAGGTGGTTTGCCAGTAAAGCCCGTAAGCCAGATCGACCAGTTGGTCCAATTCAATTTTCAATGTTTTTTCATCGACCTTGGTTACACCGGCAAGTTTGTCGGCTTTTCCGTCCACGCAATCTTTCAGGCCCTTGATGCCTTTCATATGGCGAACACCGGTGGGCGAGGGCTTCAAGGTCGCGACGCGGTTGAGACTCCAGACGATGTCATCCACCGTCATTTTACGGCCGTTGTGGAATTTGACATTTTGCTTGATGTCAAAAACGTAGGTCAATCCATCCGCTGAGATGTCGACTTTGTTGGCCAGTTCAAGCACCGGCTGTTTTTTGAGGGCGTCCCAGACATAGAGACCGCGGTTAAACTGCATGGCGATGATTTCATCCTGGGTACGCCTGATCTGATGTCCATCCAGGGTCACGAGGTCCCCGCCATAGGGAGCAACAAAATTGAATGTCCCACCACTGCGCGGCGTATCCGCGGAGACACCACTCAGGCTGAACAACAGAAACAATGCTGCAACGGAAATCAACAATAGTCCTCGCTTCATAAAAACCTCCTTTTAAATTTGAAATGAAAATTAAGTGAAGAGAAATGAGATTCGCTAGATGTTGCCAAACCAGTCAATATCATCGCCTGCAGCACGCTGCCATCTGATATTGGGCATCCAGTGAAATCCCGGTTAAACTGCTGTTTAGTCAAAAGCTGCTAAACAACAAGAAAATAGCTATGGTATGGCAACCATGGCCAAACCGTGAATGTTCATTAGATAAATGGCTTTAGTGGTTTAGGATGCATGAGTATCGGTCCAAACCCGATACAATTGGAAGCCTGAAGCTCCGCCCTATTCATAAAGGGTATCGGTATTAAGGTCAAGCTGAAAATTATAGACAATTTTTATTTAAATAATCATTAATTATATGAAATTAATTCATTATTCGGAAATTATTTGTATTAACGGATAGTTATACTTTTTTTAGACCGCTCCGGATTTACCGGAAATGCCATGGGTGCCAGCTGATCCAGCGTGCGCTTTTGAAAATCGAGCTCGGGAACTTTTCGAATCGAACGAATTTGAGCTGCGTCCATTTCAATCAATGCGTTTTCATAGTCGAGAGTCAGCATCTCACCATCCGCCACTACCGGCCTGCCGTCAATAAACACGTCTTTGACGGCACGCTCCGCGGCAACGTTGATTAAATTGCGCAACGGCTCACGACCCGGTCGCATCAGGGGATGTTCGGTATCGACAATCACCATGTCCGCTTTGGCTTTGACCGCCAGACGGCCGATATCATCTCGCAGCAGGGCTTTCGCTCCTCCCAGGGTGGCGGCGTTAAATACGTCGGTTGAGGTCAGATCATGGACGTCTCCGGTGGTGATTCTGGCGTACACTCCGGTATGGCGCAGCTCTTCAAGCATGTTATAGGGGAAGGAATCGGTGCCGACTCCAAGGTTGACCCCGGCCCGAACATAATCACCAAAGCTTTCCAGGGTCATCCCGGTTCGCCCGAAAACCGTGGGGCAGTGGGCCACTGTCGTTTTTCTTTCCGCCAGCAATGGCAGATCATGCCTGGTGTGCAGTGGGGACCAGCTGTGATGATCCAGGTAAATACAATGCCCTAAAATGGTATGCTCATCCAGGATACCCAGGCTGTCCAGCCATTGTACCGGGCTCTGGCCATGCCGTCGCATCATTTCACTGAACTCCTGCATGGTCTGGGAGGCATGGGTCTGAAAAGGAAGCCCACGATCGGCAGCGGCTGCATGCGCCTCGATTAGTAAATCCGCTTCACACGTATCGGCCTGGGAGGGAAATACCATACCGGAAAGCCGCTCACAGCCACGTTTATCGATGGCATCCATCGTTTCCAGCGCCCGTTTGAATCCCTGCCAACCGGCCTGATGATCCCACTCATAATCCACCCGGTGATCGGCGACATTAACCCAGCGCGCCTGCCGAAACCCGGGCGCCAGGACTGCGCGCACACCGCTGTCCACCAATAATTCCACCCATTCGTCATAGTATCCGGAATTATCCACCACCGTGGTCACACCGCTTTTCATCAGTTCGCTCAACGCAATGACGGCGCCTGGTTTTGTCGCCCGTGAATCGGCTCTTAACAGCTGACTGTAGGTATATAAGGCATTACCCCAGAGGGCAGGGGTGCCGACTTCATCAAAGGTGCCCTTGTCCAAAGGACCGCCGGACAGATGCGAATGGATGTTGATCAAACCGGGCATTACCATCCGCCCTCTGCCTGGAATTTCTTGGTCAAAGGGGCCCGAATAATCTTGACCGATGAACGCAATTCGGCTGCCGGAAAACGCCAGATCGGCATCAGTAAGGTAGGTGTGTGATTTCAAGTCCTCATCCCAGGCAATGATCCAGGCTGCTTTCCGAATAACCGTCGTGTCTCTCATAATTTCTCCTCGCTGGCAAATGGGTTTGATGTGACCCTCGTATGAAACTTCATTAAGCCAATGCCATTTTCGTGCAGTTCCATGAGCGGTTGCAGAGTAGGGGCTTTATCGTCGTCGTCCTCGTACTCGTCCTTCGTGCTCGACAAAATTCTGATTCACGAGCACGAGGACGAGTACGAAAAGTATCAGGTTCGATCGCCAGAAAGCGCCCTTATATGAAATTACAGTTTCTTCTAAGATCAGACTGGGCGCTCTGCGGCCAGAGGCGGCGCCTATATGAAACTGCACAAAGTTTCTTTTTCGATTTGACTAGCGGCTCCACAGCCAGTGGCTGGTCAGATTTAACAATTATGAAAACGAAAATCGGAGACAATGGGATAATTGTCATTTCATATAGTCCGGTTTTGTGCTATCAGTCCCCAGCCGATATCTTATAAAATGCTCTATACAAATTTTCAAGTTGGGAAAAAACCAAACCCGGATCCAACCAGTGGGTAAGATAGTCACTCCGTGAAGTCGAACATACCAGCCATAGACAATCAAACGGCACGCAAAAGACTGAATATATTATCCATCACATTTGCCTTTAATACGCTGGCGGGTTCCATCGTTTTTCCATTCCTGCCCATTTATCTGCATTCCATCCGCGGTATCCCCATGTCAACGGTGGGGTTGATCTTCCCTGTGATGGGACTGGCGACCATCATCGGTGCACCCTTTTCCGGATACCTGGCCGACAGATTCGGCAGACGCATCGTCATGTATATCGGCCCTGTATTGCGCAGTTTGTCCCATTTCTCACTGGCCCTGATGGTCGCCACTAACTCATCCTTTGTGGTTATCACCATCGGGCTTTTTTTTGCGTTTTTTTTAGGTACGTTTTTCCAAAATTCAGCCAATGCCTACGCGACTGACTTAATCCATGTTGATGACCGTACAGTTGCCTTTAGCAAAATTAGGGTCGGATTAAACATCGGCTGGATGATCGGACCGGCAATTGGTGCTTTTTTAGCCCGCACCCCTTTCGCTTTACTTTTTATGATGACAGGCAGTTTTTGTTTACTAACCGCATTGACCGTCTATCGAATGTGTCCGGAATTGCCCCTGGATAATGGGGATTCAACCCGGGATAGAGCCCCGAAGCTAACCTTTGGTGAGATCTTCAAACAGGATCGCTTTTTTCTGCTGTTTTTGTCGCTTTGCTTTCTGTTGTTTCTTTCCGTATCGCAATTTGTGTCCACCCTTTCCATCTATGCCACCAAAATTGTCGGCATCAGCAAGAGTCAACTTGGGCTTTTGTATACATTGAATGGGGCAATCGTCATCGTGTCTCTGATTTACTTGAACAAAAAACTTCAGAATAATAATATATTCCTGAGAATCGGGCTGGGGGCCATTATCTATGTGCTTGCCTTTTTGGGGTTTGGCGCGAGTATCAACTGGACCCATTTAATACTTTGTATTGTTTTAATGACCCTGGCCGAAATGATGTCCATTCCGGCGACTACCGCTGCCACAGGTTCTCTGGCGCCCCCGGACAGAGTAGGTCGATATATGGGATTGTACGGGCTGGTCCAGGGCATCGGGTGGTCTCTGGGGCCATTTTTGGGGTCGCAGCTTTTTGAAGTGTATGCCGGCAGACCGGTTCTTCTCTGGGCCATGCTTTCTTTCTCGGCTCTGATGGCCGGAATTGGATTTCTCTGGATCGGTTTTAACAAATTGACAAATTGGCGCCCATCAAATCCAGATCAATGTATGGTGGAGAAAAAGCTGCCACAAAGACACCCAGACACAAAGCGAAGCCTCTAGTTAAACTTCATCTTTGTATCTTTGAGCCTTGGTGGCGAATCCTCCGGCGAATCATTTTTAAAAAGACCTATTAAAAAGTGATGGAGCGGAGCGACTCCCGAAATCTTCAAACTTCAATTTTCGATCTTCAATTCCCCGATAAAGCGGGATTTACGCTTCGCTACAACCGGCTTGTCCGGCTTAGGATTCCGGATACTTAACGTTGCCACCAATGATGGTATAGGCGATTTTGGTGTTTAGAATATCTTCCGCGGGAATTGTCATGATATCCCGGGAAAAAACGGTGATATCCGCCAACTTGCCGGGGGTCAGGGTTCCTTTAATATTTTCTTCAAATGCGGCATAGGCGTTATTGACGGTATAGGTTTCCAGAGCCTGCTGCCGGGTCAATCGCTGCCCCGGAAAAAAGAGCTCGCCGTTTTCCATTTGGCGCGTAACGGACCGGTAGAAATTTTCCACCGGACTGATACCTTCCACCGGCGGATCGGTTCCGTTGATAACTGTAATGCCGGATTCCACGAGAGTTCGATACAGGTAACCCCTCTGCCGGGCCCGTTTTTCACCGAGCCTCTTGACGACCCAGGGACCGTCCGATGTCGCGAACACGCCTCTGATGGACGCGATCACGTTCAATTTTGCAAAACGAACCAGGTCATCGGGATGAATGACCTGGCAATGTTCGATTCGCCAGCGGGGGTCTTCCCGCGAGGGGTTCAAACGGAAATTTTTCTCATAAATATCCAGCAGTTCACGCGCTGCCCGGTCGCCAATCCCCTGAATGGCCATCTGATAACCGTTTTGAATCGCCAGTTCGGCTGAACGGCGAATGTCCGCCAACGGTACGACATTGAATCCCGAGCATTCCGGCAGGTCGGCGTAAGGTTCCAGCAGCCAACCGCCATGAACGCCCAGGGCGCCGTCGAGCACTTTTTCTCCGATGGCACGCACGGTTAAAAAATTAGTCCCATAGCCCACCATCCGGTAGTCGGCGAGTTTACCCTGCATCACCTCACTCGGTTCCTGAACACAGACATAGAGCCGCAGCGGCAGGTTCCCTTCATCCGCCAAGTTGCGGTAAAGGTCGATGGTTTGAAACGTCTCTCCCATGTCGTGAAAGCTGGTGATGCCGTTGGCTATCGCTTCATCTGCGGCGAGCTTGACCTGCCGGCGCCGCTCCGAATCAATTACGTCAGCCGGGCGCTTCGATAAATTCACGGCCAGCGCTTCCCGGGCAGCATCCTGAGCGGTTTCACGCAACATTCCGGTCGGAGTTCCCTGTGAATCACGGACGATTTCACCGCCGGCAGGATTCGGGGTGTCCGCATAAATGCCGGACGCTTTAAGTGCCAGGACATTGACAAAAACAGCGTGCCCGCTGGCATGGATCAGGATGACAGGATTATTGGGGCTGATTTCACTGAGTTTGTGATGAAGCGGAAGGCCTTCGATATTGGGTGACGGCCGGTCATCCCATTTAGCCTGATGCCATCCTCGACCGACAATCCAGGCCCCCGGTTCCACCGCGGGCACCACACCGGCCACGAGGTCAACAACCTCCTTCCAATTGCGGGTGGGCCTGAGATCCAATCCCATCAGCGACTCGCCCATCGACATATAGTGACCATGCCCTTCGATGATGCCGGGACAGGCCAGTTGCCCTTCCAAATCGATAACTCTCGTCCGGGAAGAGATAAAGGGTTCTATTTCAGCGGCACTTCCCAGCGCGACGATCTTATCTTCCCGGGTCGCCAGTGCTTCTGCCCGCGGTCGAGCGGCATCCATGGTGAGTAATTTCCCGTTTTTAAGGACAAGGTCGGCTGAATTTTGATTGAATTGTGTGTTACTCATTTTCTCAAGTTTCGCTCCCATGAAAGTTGATGGTTTCTAAAGGATCAAGTCATTAATCGTCCGCTTTGATAAACGTATAAATTTGTCTGTCGTGCGTTGAAAGCGATTGTCCCTGTTCGTAGAGCTTATCGAAAAAGTAATGGTAAAAATCATGGCGCAGGCTGTCCCGGTTGGTCGTCACGGACCAGTGGTTGCGGGACCAGATGAAAGGGGAATGATCGATCTTGCCTTTCTCGAATATACCGGCCAGGGCTTCGGCCTTGTCGGCGATAATATCGATGGACTCACCACCGATCTTGCCTTTGATCTGGTTAGAATCCGGATGGAAAACCTGGATGTCATAAACAATGTCCATGGGTCCCATGGATATGTACCGGATGCCGACACCCCGCTGAACTGCCCGGTCGAGATGATCCCGCAAACGCTCCCAGGTTTTCGGAAAAGGCGCAGGTACAATTCCTGCCCGGCGGAATCAATAATATCCGCAGCTTTGGATATAACTTCCTCAACACCGTTGAGGGTGAACAGGTATTCAAAATTAGACTGCCCGACCATGGCATCGAGTTGTTCTTCCAGAAGCATGATGTTGGATTCGAATTGATTTCGCAGACGCTTTTTCAATTCCTCAAAGGGCAGGGGCACAAACATGCCTTTCTCGATTTCAAAAATGACCTTCTTTTTAACAAGGCCCCGGAGGACGTCATAGATTCTCGAGCGGGCGATGCCGGATAGTTTGCTCAACTGGGAGCCGTTGGCCGGGTGCCGGGTGAGCAGCGCCAGGTAGCAGGATGATTCGTATTATAGCACCGATACCGCACAAAGTGGGTTTTCCCATGGCCGCCGTAAAGTTGCCGTCACTGGCGCCGCCGCTGAAACGCTCAGGAAGCTCTAAATTAACCCTATAGTTGCATAAAATTTTGAAATCCAACTTCGCTGCTGCAATGAAGACCATTGAAAGTATTGACTGATCCTGGATTCTGGTTTCTGGATA
>CACVKW010000914.1 GCA_902749685.1 Olavius sp. associated proteobacterium Delta 1
CCGGGAATAGGCATCAATGGTCTTGTCGCTTTTGCCCTGAAGTTTGAGCAATCTCAGGTGACGTTGATAAAGTTCATTAAATCGATTTAATTCTGTTGGGTCCATGGTATACTCCTTTTTTACGTGTGCCCAAAATTGGACAGATAAGGGAGTATACACTATTTTTATTTTTTTTTCTGCCGCGTAGCGGCTTCGTCCAACAAGCCGTTGCAGCGGACTTGCTAACGCTTGAGGCCTACTGGCGCGTGGTAGAATCACGAACATCCAAGGTGTTCCGCGACTGCGAGCAGGCCGCCGCAAGCCGCTGAACGCCGATCCGTTGGACATACCGCTAGCGCGGAGAAATAATTAGAATATTTATAACCCACTGAAATTAAACTTTTAAATCCGATTTTTTCCCTATTTCACAGTTAAA
>CACVKW010000915.1 GCA_902749685.1 Olavius sp. associated proteobacterium Delta 1
GAATCATTGCTGTCCAAAATAAATTGAAAATCAAATACTGCCTTTAATAATAACAGGCAGTTATAAACGCGAAATTGGTGATTTCGAAATCAGGTTATGC
>CACVKW010000916.1 GCA_902749685.1 Olavius sp. associated proteobacterium Delta 1
ACATCCTCGCCAATGGTATCTTCACCGGAACCGAACAGTTCGCACAGCCCCTTGATCAGATAGGTTCGGGACCTGGCCGAGTAAAAATCCACCGTGTCCACATGCAGGCGCCGTTTGGATTTTTCCTGCATAATAGCTTTCACCGTGGCCTTCAGCTTACTGTCATTTTTTAAAAGCCCTCTGACTTCGTATCTGCGGCCGTCTACGGCCATGACAAAGCCATAATCGGTGGAGGTTACTTGCAGCGCTTTATTTTCTTTCTTAACCGCCGGGTCCGCATCCGAATGGGCATGAGGAAGCTCCGCCTGCTGCGGGACCTTCGACAGTTCTTTGAAGCGATCGCAAGCATCCGCGGTTAAGAGAAAAAAATCGTTAATGTCCCGTCCTTCGGGAAGATTGATTATATGTGTCCGCAGGCCTTCAGCTTCAAACCTTGCTGATAATGACGCTGCGGCCTCCCTGCCGGTCTCATCC
>CACVKW010000917.1 GCA_902749685.1 Olavius sp. associated proteobacterium Delta 1
ACACTATCGGTGAATTTCAACGACATCCAGTATCCAGAAACCAGAATCCAGGATCAGTCAATACTTTCAATGGTCTTCATTGCAGCAGCTAAGTTGGATATCAAAATTTTATGCAACTATAGGGTTTAATCTTTCACTTCAATGGTCGTCATCATCCCTGCTTCTGCATGGGACTGGATGTGACAATGCGTCAACCAGATCCCGGGATGTTCGGGTACGAAGCCAATGGTAACACTTTCCCGGGGCCCCACCAGGACCGTATCTCTTGTAAATGACTCCACTGCTTTTTTGCCGTTGCGCTCCAGCACCCTGAAGAAAACACCGTGAATGTGCATTGGGTGAAGCCGTGAACTGCTGTTTTTAAATGTGATTTTCCGGGGTACACCCAATGGATAATCAACCTTGTCGGCATCGGGCCACAGCTTCATGTTGATGGTCCAGCCAATGCCATATTTGCCACCGCGAATGGCGTTTAAATCCCATGTTTTTTCGACCTTTACCTTTTCAAACATTTGGGCGGGAATAAAGCTTGCCTCAGTCGGAGGGGTGAATTCCGGCGGATTAAGGGGTTCAGCGGGCTTCACGATAATGGATGCCAGCTGAAATGCTTTTCTGGAGAATCTATCCTCAATGATATAGGTTTTCCCGCCCGCCTCCTGCGGTATCGTAAGATCCAAGTCAATTCGATTTCCTGGGGACAGCACGAACCGGCTGAAAGGAAAGATTTGAGTTGCCGGTCTTCCGTCCACTGCAATGACATTGGCTGAGAGTCCTTCGATGTGCGGCGCGAAAATGCGGGCATTGGCACCATTTATCAGTCGCAGCCGGATACGTTCACCCGGGCTTACCTTGAATTCCGGGCGGAATTTACCGTTGATAGTCGGCGCGTTACCCCAGCGACCATCGTGCATCAGATCCCGTCCAGTATTAAATTTGGGATAGATAGTACCGTCTTTTTGCAGAAACCAATCATCCAGCAGCCATACTACATCCTGGGACCAGGGCTGTTTTTCTGTTTCCTCAACGATGAAAACCCCTTTCAGACCTCTTTCCAACTGTTCGCTGGAGTTGAAATGGGGATGATACCAAAAAGTACCGGCGTCTTCGAGTTTCAGGCGATATATAAAATTCTTGCCCGGTGCAACCGGATCCTGGGTGACACCCGGAACCCCGTCCATGGCATTGTCGATCCGCAAGCCATGCCAGTGGATGCTCGACGGTTCTTGGAGCTTATTTAAAAAATCTACCACCAGGGTCGTGCCTTCCATGCCATGAATAACGGGCCCTGGTATCTGGCCATTATAAGACCATACCGGGGTCTGCGTATCGAAAAACGGAAACTGGTAATTACTTTCTATGGCTTCCAACTTTAACGGCTGTTCAGCATAAGCGCATAATTGACCGAGTAATCCCAAAATAATGGTCATTGTTATCATTCTGGAAATATTCATACATTAATCTCCTGAAGGGTGTCTTTCACTTTTTCGAATTAATATGTATTTTACAACATTGCTGTCCAAAATAATTTGAAAATCAAATACTGCCTTTAATAAAAACAGGCAGTTATAAACGGGAAATTAGTGATTTAGAAATCAGGTTGTA
>CACVKW010000918.1 GCA_902749685.1 Olavius sp. associated proteobacterium Delta 1
AAGGTCAGCCAAATGACTAAGTATCTGAATTTATTAGATCTGGGATGAAAAATCGGGCAAAATGAAGCTGCTTTTTGCCTACAGACCGAAAACAAGAGCC
>CACVKW010000919.1 GCA_902749685.1 Olavius sp. associated proteobacterium Delta 1
GATACTTGATGCTGGATATCTAACAGTACACTATCGGTGAATTTCAACGACATCCAGGATCCAGAAACCAGAATCCAGGATCAGTCAATACTTTCAATGGTCTTCA
>CACVKW010000920.1 GCA_902749685.1 Olavius sp. associated proteobacterium Delta 1
AGTATCCGGTGCCGGATAACTTGGATCCCCAATTTTTCCTAAACCGCCATAGCTTCCGGATACCCCACGATAACTTCCCGGAACATTGCCTAACGTCCTGCCATAATCGCCGGTGGCACTTCGTCCACCACCCAAATATCCTTTGCCACTCACGTCTATCGCGCTGGTCCCATCGATACTAAGCGCCTCCACCTCAAGGTTAAGTCGAGAAGTGGTAGCCGTGGTGGCAGCAGAATGGGTCAGTACGCTGCCGTTGGTGAGGGTTAGGCTGTTGGCGCGTAATGTGACATTCCCGTTAAAAGTTAGGGAAGCCCCGTTTGTGACATGGACATCTCCATAGGTGTATGTGCCGCTTTC
The DNA here is from genome assembly GCA_902749685.1 of Olavius sp. associated proteobacterium Delta 1. Classification (GTDB taxonomy): domain Bacteria; phylum Desulfobacterota; class Desulfobacteria; order Desulfobacterales; family JAFDCJ01; genus JAFDCJ01. The sequence goes on from CACVKW010000920.1 coordinate 358, forward strand.
CCACACAGTGTCGGAACTTACCGTCAGGACCGTTTGATTCACAGTGACAGTGACTTCGTCTACGGCACTGTTGCCTGTCTCATCATATGCCACCACGCCTACAACATGAGGCCCTTCCGAATATAAAGTAGTATCCCATTCCCACGAAAAGGGCGGAGCACTAACGGTCTCTTGGAGTGATCCATCCAAATAAAATTCGACACTTGAAACTCCAACGTCGTCTGAAGTGCTGACATCCACCGTAAGCACCTGACCCACTACTGCTCCTTCATGCGGATATGTCAGGGAGACGGTCGGATTGGTGATATCCAGGATGCCCACGCTCACAACCGGAGCGCTTTCTGTATTTCCTGCTGCATCGGTGGCGCTGGCTGACAAAAAAAGCGATCCTGCGGCAGGGGCATCGGCTGGTATCTGAAAGCTGAATGTCGCGGTAGCAGCCTCGACAGCCGGGTCAAAGGAGCGTTCATCGGAAGCGCTTGCGACCCCGCTGGCCGAGAATCCAATGCTTGTAACACTACTGAAATCGCTGGCCTCGACTACTACCTCAACATCATCACCAGGTCTGAAAAAAGTCCCCGGCAATGGGCTGGTAATGTTGACAATTGGTCCGGAACCATCAGTCACCGATAGCGTCCTCTGTACCGGAACGCTCCGATTTCTTGCGGCGTCGGTGACGCTTATCTCCAGGATCACAAGACCCTGAGGTGGAAGATCACCCGGGACAAACAGTTCAAATTCCGTTGTATAGGTCTGTACTTCACCAGGGACTTCTCTACTCTGAGAGCCTTCTACGACCCCTGACCTAGAGAAGACAATTGTACCCAATGCCACATCATCCGTTACCCGGACAGGCACCATTAATGTCTGACTTGTACCGACAGTCGTGACTTCAGGAGGCAGCAGGATCTCAACCTCGGGCAGGGTGGTATCAAGTGTTTCTATAACTGTGCCATTGGCAGTATCCACAACAGAGGCCACCGAATCATCCAGCAGAGCCACCTCTAAACTCGCCCCATTCACAGTCAATGATCCGCCTTCTGCTATCTCGACAATATCTTGTGCTGTAACTTTAGACTCGCCGCTTACAGTGAGTGTATCAAAGGTATACACTCCAATGTAACGGTTCCCAACTTGGGCCACTTCGGTCAGATCCCCATCGGCAGCATTGATAGTGATCGTGGTCGCCGTGTTGTCAATAATGGTAAAGGTCCTCTCCTGCTCGATATTGGGATTCAGCTCAAGACCTTCGAGCCCCAAAGCCCCCGTATCAGGATCAGGCAACGGAAAGTCGGCGTTCTCATCGGTCAGTACTGTGGCACTGAGATCTGTGATAACCCCAGAACCGACAGACCGCAACGGCGTCTCCCCGCTTCCGCCGTTATTATCAATAATCAGCTCACCATAGGCCTGGCTGGAATCCTTGAGAAACACTGTCCCGGCCCCACCTCTACCACGACGCCCAGTGCCTCCGTAAGCAACAATATTCGCAGTATCAAAACCAGATATATCACCATAGTAAACAGCTACCCTGCCGCCTCCACCCCCGGTA
>CACVKW010000921.1 GCA_902749685.1 Olavius sp. associated proteobacterium Delta 1
GCCTAGAACGCCGGATCGATGGCCGCGGCATCTGGACCTTTTATAGTTACGATGCCAACGACAATCTGATCCATACCTATTACACCGACGGCACGCCTGTTACACCGACGGCACGCCTGAGGTAAGCTATGCTTATGACGATTTCAACCGCTTGATGCGCATAAACGACGCCACCGGCACCACCCAATATACCTACTA
>CACVKW010000922.1 GCA_902749685.1 Olavius sp. associated proteobacterium Delta 1
CATAGATTCGTTGATGGGTTGACCGATAAGGAAGGATTGGTGTCGTCATGGAAAGGACAAAGCCCAAAGTAGCCTTTGCCGTTTTTCTTTAAATCAATGCCCCGGGATTTAACCAGGGCCAACAGGTCAACGCCGGCCTTGATGGCCTCGATCCTTTCTTTCTCTAACATATCTCGTCCCCCTTGTCGCGGCTTCCTCACACCCCAGGCGTGACGAAGCCGGACCATTTTCACGTAGCTTGTTAAAAAGAATATCCCTTAAGTGGTTCAGCGATTCCCTAAACTGCAGCGGATTGACCAGAGCCTGGCCGTCTCGATATTGTTTGTCCAGCCGATCCAGGTCTTCACCGGTAATCAAAAACGTAGCGACTCGTTTGCCATTGTTCCGGAACCGGACCCCGTTCAACTCACCACCCTTGCACAAAAAGAACGCCCCTCTGAAGATGTCCGTCGTCTCAAGGCTGTTGGTTTTCAAGTGTCTCACCTCCTTTCCTTGATTTTTTGGGGGAGATAGGATAGATAAAGAAAGCCGTTTCAGAGGGGGTTGCCCCTCTGGGACACTTTCCAGGCCATCAACTGAGACCGGCCAAAGTCATGCGGTTGATGGCCTTTTTTCTGTCGTAAATCCCCTTTTAGGCTTTAAAAGTCCAAATTATTATGGCACAATTGACTTACTTTTTAGCATAATTTGATTATTTGTCAATATTTTTTTAGTTGCCCTGACAAAATCAAATGCATAAACTAAAAAAATGGAGGGCAACTATGTTAAATAAATCTACCGATACGATGATCCCGCCTGATCTGGCAGAAAAATTAAAGCAGGCAAGAAAACAAAAAGGATTGACACAGGGGCAACTTGCCAAAAAGATTAGTGCAGATATTCAACGTATTTCCAAATATGAAAGAGGTGTTCTGATACCGACCACCGAAATTATGGTCAAGCTTTCCGATGCCCTGGACGTCAGCCTTGATTATCTGCTTAAAAATGGTAAAAATCGTGTTGCCGGCAAAATCAGAGACACAGAGCTCATTGACCAGTTCGTTCAAGTAGATACACTGCCGGAAAAAGATCGCCATATCCTCAAAGCGCTTCTGGAAGCCTTTATTAAAAAACATCGCTTTGAGGAGCTGGCAATGAAGTAAGTGAGGCAAAAAAATGGAACAGGAAAAAATCTTTGATGACATCTCAAACCTGCCGCCGGAAGCTCAACGACAGGTGGTTGACTTCATTGCTTTTCTGAGAACACGTTACAAAGAATCCGAGCAAGAAAGGCAAACCAAACGAACCAGCCTTGTCAATGAGCCTTTTATCGGTATCTGGAAGGATCGTGAGGATATGAGCAATAGCAGCAAGTGGCTTCGCAATGTTCGCAAGGACGAATGGGGCGCAACAAGTTGATAATCGTCGATACTGATATTCTAATTGATGCCGCTCGTAATGTTAACGAAGCGCTAAACTGTTTGCAGCAAATTGAGCAGCGCTTACCTGCTGCCGTCAGCAGTGTCACACAAATGGAGCTGATCATCGGCTGCAGGAACAAAAACGAGTTGGATTCCCTGGGGCAGTTTCTAGATAGATTTCATATCATCAGACTAAATGAACAAATATCCGATACAGCAATTGACTTATTGAAGCGCTATCGCTTGAGCCACGGCCTATTGATAGCAGACGCACTGATTGCCGCCACCGCCATTGTTTCTGATTTATCGTTTGCATCAAAAAATCAGCGAGATTACCGATTTATAGAAGATTTACAACTGCTGCCTTATCCTGATCCTTTCAGTAATAATGAAGACCAAACAGGGTAGCGTCTGCGTGC
>CACVKW010000923.1 GCA_902749685.1 Olavius sp. associated proteobacterium Delta 1
GATCCCGGAAGGTACAAATGTGACACCCCGTTATCATCCTCGATATTGCGGCCGTACAGGTTCACAATCGAACCCCGATTGTTGTAAAGCGGGAACACCACGCAGTTGTAAAAGATCTCATGGCCTTTGGGGTTTAAGATTCCGATCCGCTTTAATGCTTTAATCACATCCGGATCCTCGGGCAGGATCTCCAGCAACGTACCGTTGACATAGCCCACAGCAAAGTCCTTTAATGATTGATTGTCCGTGATTCCCCGACCATTTGTCAGGTAATTGATTCCACGGCTGTCCTGGGTGAAGGTGTGTTGATAATAGGAGACAACGCGGCCCAGCAGCTTGCGTTCCTTTACAGAAAGGTCCGTCGTGTGTTGTTTGTTGTCTGTCGTTTTAGGTCTTACTTTGAGCTTCGGGCTTTCAGCTTCAAGCTTATTTACCGCTTCGGGGAATGTGACTTTATCGATGAGCTCTACGAACCGGATCACATCGCCGCCGGCGCCGCAGCCGAAGCATTGCCATAAGTTTTTATTGGGGTTGACGGATAACGATGGGTTGGTGTCGTCGTGGAAGGGACATAGGCCAAAGTAGCTTTTGCC
>CACVKW010000924.1 GCA_902749685.1 Olavius sp. associated proteobacterium Delta 1
GGCATAACCTGATTTCGAAATCACCAATTTCGCGTTTATAACTGCCTGTTATTATTAAAGGCAGTATTTGATTTTCAATTTATTTTGGACAGCAATGTTAA
>CACVKW010000925.1 GCA_902749685.1 Olavius sp. associated proteobacterium Delta 1
GACTGATCCTGGATTCTGGTTTCTGGATCCTGGATGTCGTTGAAATTCACCGATAGTGTACTGTTAGATATCCAGCATCGAGTATCAAGCATCCAGCATCAGCCCGGAAAAAGCAACGATC
>CACVKW010000926.1 GCA_902749685.1 Olavius sp. associated proteobacterium Delta 1
CTGCAAAACATTGTCAAAGAGCATGCCCGAAAGGCGGGCATCAAATCCAGGGTGACGCCGCGTGTCTTAAGACACGCTTTTGCCACTGAAATGTATCATCAAAGCGTTCCGCTCAACGCGATCTCCGACATGATGGGCCATGACTCAATTGCCGATACTTCCATTTATGTGCATGTGTCGGAAAAATTGAAACAATTGGCTCTGGATAGCATTCACATCTCACGGAGGACGTCATGGCAATAATGGCACAAGACTTCTTCAACTACATCGATGAATTTATGAGTTACCGTCAGAATATCTATGAGATCAGTCCGCAAACGGTTAAGAGCAATCGGGTTGATTTGGGGCTGTTTAAAAATTTTATCGATTCGCAGAATCAAAAAACAATCTGTGGCCCGGCGGTAATCGACTTCCAATACTATCTTAAAAATCAACGTCACAATTGCGGTGCATCCATCAACAGAAAAATCTTTACTCTCAGAAGCTATTCAAACTTCCTAAAACTCTATGATCTTTCCGGCTCCGATGCATTGCCTTTTTATGATGTGCTCAAAATACGTTCCGGTTATCGAAAACAACCAGACGCCTTGACACCGCAGCAGATCATTGTCTTGTTAAAGCAGATCGATACCCACACCATCCTGGGCATTCGCGACTACGCCGTCTATGCCCTGATGTATCAGCTCGGCTTGCGCGTCGGGGAAGTTCATGGCCTCAACCTGCAAAATATCGATCTTAAAAAAAATAAGATCAGCGTCATCGGAAAGGGTAATAAGCCACGTTCTTTGCACATCAACAGCGAGTTATGCGATATCCTTTGCCAATACCTTGCCGTGCGTGATCAGTTCCATAACAGCTGGCTCACATCGGCATTGTTTATCTCTAAAAAGGGAAATCGTCTGGCAATCCGGACCATAGAAGATAATTTTAAAAAAATCCTGTTTTACTCTTCTATAAATACTCCCTTTAAGGTTACCTGCCATACACTACGGCACAGCTTGGCTTCCCATCTCAACGATAACGATGTGGATATCCTTGTCATCCAAAGTATTCTTGGCCACTTATCTACCCGAAGTACTGAACCTTATATCCATCCTTCTTTAGACAGAATCAGAAAGGCTTTGGAAAAACTGCCAGGTGTTAAATTTGTCAAAGAACTAATCCGAAAAGGAGAACTCGAATTGCGATTCCAAAAATCATTCAGACCTAAAAGAGAGTAATATATCTTCTCTGAGTTTTACTTGTC
>CACVKW010000927.1 GCA_902749685.1 Olavius sp. associated proteobacterium Delta 1
CACTGGTGGACGGCGCGGTCGGCAAGGCACTGAATTTTAATGGGGAAGATGAGTACCTGGAACATGCTTGGGACGGTTTGTTGGACGTTGACTTATATACAACGGTCCATTTTGAGG
>CACVKW010000928.1 GCA_902749685.1 Olavius sp. associated proteobacterium Delta 1
GATATCTAACAGTACACTATCGGTGAATTTCAACGACATCCAGTATCCAGAAACCAGAATCCAGGATCAGTCAATACTTTCAATGGTCTTCATTGCAGCAGCGA
>CACVKW010000929.1 GCA_902749685.1 Olavius sp. associated proteobacterium Delta 1
ACAACCTGATTTCTAAATCACTAATTTCCCGTTTATAACTGCCTGTTTTTATTAAAGGCAGTATTTGATTTTCAAATTATTTTGGACAGCAATGAATTTACTTGTTTATACTATTTTAAAATTTACCGTAGCACGAAATTCGAAATATGAATTTAAGGAGATAATAAGAACGATGCCGAAACGGGGTAAAAAATATACTGAATCGAAAGAAAAGATAAGTGCCGGTGAAGCCGATGGTTTTGAAGCGGCTGTCAAGAAAGCCCTTGAATCATCATTTGTCAAATTCGATGAATCCATCGATGTCGCTGTCCGCTTGGGGGTTGATCCCCGGCACGCCGATCAGATGGTGCGGGGAAGTGTGATTCTACCGAACGGAACCGGTAAAGAGGTTAAAATCCTCGTTTTTGCAAAGGGCGAAAAGGAAAAAGAGGCGCTTGATGCAGGAGCCGATTTTGTGGGAAATGACGAGCTCATAGAAAAAATCAAAGGTGGATGGTTCGGTTTTGACAAGGCCGTTGCCACACCGGATATGATGGGTACCGTCGGGAAAATCGGTAAGCTGCTCGGACCTCGTGGGCTCATGCCGAATGCCAAAACCGGAACCGTCACATTTGATATTGGCAGGGCGGTTGATGAACTCAAGGCCGGGAAAATCGACTTCAGGGCCGAAAAGGCCGGTATTGTTCACGCACCCATGGGGCGGGTATCTTTTGGAGTCGAAAAAATCGTCCAGAATATTACTGCCTTTTTAGAAACCATCTTACGTCTCAAACCGGCTTCCAGCAAGGGAACTTACTTGAAAGGTATTGCTCTGTCTACCACAATGGGTCCCGGAGTCAGGATTGATGCTGCGCATGTCAAGGATTTGGTCAAATAGTTTATTCGCATCAGGATGGCGTTCGATTCCGCCGGCCAAACAACATCTTAGGAGACAAATCAACTCACTATCAAAAAGCCTTTACGGTTTGGTGTGTGTAAAGGTTACAAACCAAATCATTCTGTCGGAGACCGTAGGTTCACTGTCAATTTGGCTGACAAAGGTGTGTTTAATCGGCATTGCCGGCCTACCGAGACGGATAGGTGATTGTCCTTTGAAAGACCTGATGTCCAGGGTCACAATTACAGATCAGTTCTATCTATTTTCCTCCGGTTTTTGTTCAGATCAGGAAAGGAGGTGAAGTTAACAGTTGAAATTAGAAGCTAAGCAACAAATTACTGAAGATCTGCATGACAGATTTGCCAGATCCGCAACGATCGTCTTGACCGACTACAAAGGCCTGGATGTGACTTCGATCAACGAATTGCGTCGCAAGCTGCGAGAATCGAATATTGAATACCAGGTTGTCAAAAACACGCTTCTTGTGCGAGCGGCGGAAGGTACCGAGATCGTTTTGATCAAAGATCATTTTAAAGGTCCCAGCGCAGTTGCGATAAGCTACGATGATCCGGTGGCTCCGGCCAAGGTTTTAACGCAGTTTGCCAAAGACAATGACAAACTTGAAATCAAGGTCGGCGTGCTCAACGGCAAGGTACTCGATGCTCAAGCAATTAAGGCATTGGCAACTCTGCCTTCCAGAGAAGTGCTGCTGGCACAGTTTTTGTCGGCCCTCAATGCGGTTCCGACATTATTTGTGAGAGCGATGGCTGAAATTCCCAGAAGCATGTTGAATGTGCTGACAGCGATTAAGGATCAAAAGGAAGCAGCCTGATTTTGCGGTTCTATTAATCATTCGTATCAGATCAAAAAAAAATTGAAAGAATAACCGGAGGAAAAAATGGCAGACATTACAAAAGAAGATGTAGTTGAATTTATTGCAAACATGTCAGTTCTGGATTTATCCGAACTGATCAAAGAAATGGAAGAAAAATTTGGAGTTTCAGCTGCGGCACCGGTGGCCATGATGGCGGCCGGACCGGCGGATGCCGGCGGTGGAGAAGCGGCAGAGGAACAAACGGAGTTTGATGTAATCCTGACAGCTTTCGGCGATAAGAAAATTCAGGTCATCAAAGAGGTCAGGGCGATTACGGGGCTCGGTCTCAAAGATGCCAAAGAACTCGTTGATGGGGCACCCAAGCCCGTCAAAGAGGGGGTCGCCAAAGATGAAGCTGAAAAAATCAAGGCTCAACTGGAAGAAGCCGGAGCCCAGGTTGAGGTTAAATAATTTTCTGCCAGTTGTTGGTTGTCAGTTGTCAGGTGTTTCACTTTTTTGTGGGGCTGCTGCAAAAAAACGCATTTGGATTTCAATCGAATTTTTGCAGAGTCAACTGACCGCCGGCAACTGAAGTTATATCTGGTTTTCAAGCTTTTGTTCAGAGTCCGTTCGTACTTAGAGATTAAAAATCGAGTCATCTGCAAGTGGTCTTTAGGCAACAACGGATACCGACAATTAACAACATTCAATAATGGGAGATGCCATGTCTGATAGGCCTTTGGCAAATACGCGCATACGGAAAAATTTCGGCAAAATTAAAAAGCTCGTCGACATCCCGGATCTTATCGGGATGCAGCGGGAATCATTTCAACGGTTCCTGCAAATGAATATTGCCCCTGAAAAGCGGAGAGATATCGGTTTGCAGGCTGTATTTAAGTCCGTGTTTCCAATCAAAGATTTTACCGGGAGCGCATCCCTTGAATTTGTCTCCTATCGTTTTGGAGAAGTCAAGCACAGTATCGAAGAATGCATTCACAGAGGGATGACCTACGAGATTCCGGTTCGAATCACCGCCAGGTTGGTGGTCTATGATATTGACACCGAGACCGGTGTTTCCAACATCCGGGATATAAAAGAACAGGAAATCTACTTCGGTACGATACCGTTAATGACCGATAAGGGGACCTTCATCATTAACGGAACCGAACGGGTGGTCGTCAGCCAGTTGCACCGTTCATCGGGGGTGTTTTTTGACCACGACAAGGGCAAAACCCATTCAAGCGGCAAAATCATTTACAGCTCTCGAATTATTCCGGTGCGCGGTTCCTGGATCGATATGGAGATCGATCCCAAAGATATTGTCTATATCCGGATCGATCGCCGACGCAAGTTCCCGATTACCATTCTTTTCAAATCTTTTGGTTACACAGTTGAAGACCTTCTGTCCTATTTCTATCAAAAAGAGAAAATCGTTGTTCAGGGCAAACGGTTTTTCAAAAAGTTTGATGAGAGGTTCCTCAAAGGGCGTCGTGCCAGCAAAGATGTCAAAGATCCTGAAAGCGGTGATGTCCTTGTGAAAAAGGGCCGAATTTTCGCCCAGCGCGCCATCAAACGGCTGAAAGCCGCCAAAGCGGATTTGATTCCAATCGATGCCGACGAAGTCATCGAGCGGGCGTTTGCCGAAAATATAGTGGATCCGAAAACCAAAGAACCCATCATTAAAGCAAATGAAACCGTGGATGAGGAAAACCTGACCAAGCTGTCTGAGGCCGGCATCAGCGAGTTTGAGTTGCTTTTTATCGATGGCTACAGCGCCGGGGATTCGGTTCATAAAACGTTGTTGATGGATAAGGTCGAAACCAAAGAAGAGGCCTTGATTGAAATCTATCGCAGACTCAGACCGGGCAACCCGGCCACGCCTGAAGTGGCCCAGGATTTCATTGACAACCTGTTTTTCAAGTCTACCTACTACGATCTATCAGGCGTAGGGCGTTTGAAAATTAACCAGCGCTTAAACATCTCCAGTGAAATCAATCTAAATATTCTTCGCAAAGAAGATATCTTGTTGACTTCCAAAGCCTTGATTGAGCTAAGAGATACCCAGGGGGTTGTTGATGACATCGATCACCTCGGAAATCGAAGGGTGCGTGCGGTCGGAGAACTTTTAGAAAATCAGTATCGCATCGGACTGGTTCGGATGGAGCGTGCCATCAAAGAGCGCATGAGCCTGCAGGAAGTGGACGCGCTCATGCCCCATGACCTGGTGAATCCGAAACCGGTTTCGGCAGTGGTTAAAGAGTTTTTTGGAACCAGTCAATTGTCTCAATTCATGGATCAGACCAACCCCCTTTCCGAGACAACCCATAAACGACGCCTGAGTGCTCTGGGTCCCGGTGGACTGACCCGGGAACGCGCCGGTTTTGAAGTGCGGGACGTGCATCCTTCGCACTATGGACGGATCTGTCCAATCGAAACCCCGGAAGGGCCCAATATCGGCCTGATCGTATCGCTGAGCACCTATGCTCGGGTCAATGATTTCGGATTTATCGAAACGCCTTACCGGGTCGTTGAAAAGGCCAAAATTACTAAAGATGTCAAATTTATGGACGCCTTCGAAGAAAAAGAGCAGCCGATTGCCCAGGCCAATGCCCCGGTCAATGACCAGGGCGAATACATCAATCCGCTGGTCACTTCCCGGGTAGCCGGCGAATTTACGATGGTCGAGCGCGCAGAAATTGAGCTGATGGATATTTCACCCAACCAGCTGGTTAGTGTATCGGCTTCTCTGATACCATTTCTGGAAAATGACGATGCCAACCGCGCTTTGATGGGATCTAACATGCAGCGTCAGGCGGTGCCGCTGTTGATGAATCAGGCGCCTTTGGTCGGCACGGGCATCGAAGCCGTTGTGGCCAGAGATTCCGGTGTGGCCATTGTCGCCAAACGAGATGCCACCGTCGTCGGGGTTGATGCTTCGCGCATCGTTCTTAAACATGATCCCTCCGATGATCTCAATCAAAAGGATGTGTCCATCTACAGCCTTTCTAAATTTATTCGTTCCAATCAAAATACCTGTTTCAACCATCGCCCGATCGTGAAAAAAGGACAGCGGGTATATGCCAGGGATATTATTGCCGACGGACCCGCCACCGAACAGGGGGAGCTGGCACTCGGCAAAAATGTAACCGTGGCCTTCATGCCGTGGGGCGGATACAATTTTGAGGACTCCATTCTAGTCAGTGAGAGGCTGGTCAGAGACGGTGTTTATACCTCGGTGCATATCGAGGAATTTGAAGTTGTCGCCCGGGACACCAAACTCGGCAAAGAAGAAATTACGCGCGATATCCCCAACGTTGGCGAAGAGGCACTAAAGAATCTGGATGAAAGCGGGATAATCCGGCTGGGCGCCGAAGTCAATCCTGGAGATATCCTGGTGGGCAAGATTACGCCCAAAGGAGAAACCCAGCTTTCCCCGGAGGAAAAGCTGCTGCGAGCCATTTTTGGTGAGAAAGCCGGAGATGTCAAAGACACTTCATTGCGAGTACCGCCTGGCGTGCAGGGTATCGTTATCGATGCCAAAGTGTTTTCGAGAAGAGGCATTGAAAAAGACGATCGCACACGCCTGATCGAAGATGAAGAGATCGCCTCCCTGGAAAAAGATCGCGATGATGAATTGAAAGTCGTTGAAGATATCGTCAGATCCCAGCTGGCGGAATTGCTGGTGGGTAAAAAAGCGTATGCTCCTTTAAAAAAGGGTAAGAAAGTTTTGGTCGCCGACGGCGACAAAATCGATGCCAAAACCCTGGCCAACATACCGGTCGTGCATCTTGAGGGAGTTGTCTTGAAAAATCCTAAGGTGACTCAGCAGGTGCATGAAATCATTGAGCGCTATCGGGATCAGCGTGAACTTTGCCGGCTGGCATTCGAACAGCAGGTGGGGCGCTATGAAAAAGGTGATGACCTGCCGCCCGGCGTGATCAAGATGGTCAAAGTATATGTAAGTATGAAGCGTAAACTGTCGGTCGGGGACAAGATGGCCGGACGCCACGGCAACAAAGGTGTCGTATCGAGGATTCTGCCGATTGAAGATTTGCCCTACTTCGAGGACGGAACGCCGGTTGATATGGTGCTGAACCCGTTGGGCGTGCCTTCGCGCATGAACGTGGGGCAGATTCTGGAGATCCATCTGGGACGGGCAGCCAAAGTCTTGGGCGACCAGCTAACCCTTTTGCTGGAAGAGCAAAAGATTAAAGCCCTGCGAGATAAAATAAAGAAAATATTCTCCAGACCGGACCTTAAAAAGCAGATTAACAAAATGGATGATAATGAATTGGCTTCATTTGCGTCCTTTTATACGGATGGTGTTTTCATGGCGACCCCTGTTTTTGACGGCGCTAAAGAAAATGAAATCAAGGATCTGCTGCTTGAAGCAGGTCTTAACAGCACCGGACAGACAACGCTGTACGATGGGCGCAGCGGCGAGCCGTTTGATAAGCAAATTACCGTTGGTACCATGTATGTCATGAAACTGCATCATCTGGTTGATGATAAAATTCACGCCCGTTCCATCGGACCATACTCGTTGGTCACCCAGCAGCCTCTGGGCGGTAAGGCCCAATTCGGTGGACAACGCCTCGGGGAAATGGAGGTTTGGGCCATGGAAGCGTATGGCGCCGCCTTTGCCCTGCAGGAATTTTTAACCGTAAAATCCGACGACATGGCCGGGCGGACTCGCATGTACGAAAAAATTGTCAAGGGTCAAAATGTGCTTGAGCCGGGCATACCCGAATCTTTCAGGGTTATGACCAAGGAATTGCAGGCACTGGGTCTGGATATCGCCCTGCTGGAAGAGGGTGATTGAGACAGGCATTAATCTCTCACAGAGTGCGCAGAGAAAAAAATATTTTACTCTGTGATCTCTGCGGGCTCTGCGAGAAAATTGAACCCTAAGCTGAGATTTGCATTAAAAATCCCTATCTCTCACAGAGCGCACGGAGTACGCAGAGAAAAAAATCTCTGTGGCCTCTGCGGGCTCTGCGAGAAAACTAAACTTAACCCAAAATAGGATAAAATCCATGGAAACTCTTTATGATTTCTTTGCCAAACCAACGGATCCCAAACGGTACCGGGCCATTCGGCTCGCACTGGCATCACCGGAGCAAATTCGAAAATGGTCTCACGGGGAAATAAAAAAACCGGAAACCATTAATTATCGGACTTTTAAACCGGAACGTGACGGTCTTTTCTGTGCAAAGATTTTTGGTCCTACCAAAGATTATGAGTGTAACTGTGGTAAGTACAAACGTATGAAACACAGAGGGGTTATCTGTGAGAAATGCGGCGTTGAAGTCATTCAATCCAAAGTGCGCCGCGAGCGTATGGCCCATATCGAATTGGCAACCCCGGTTTCGCATATATGGTTTTTAAAGAGCCTGCCGAGCAAGATCGGCAACCTGCTGGATCTGACGCTTAAAAATATGGAGAAAGTGCTCTATTTTGACAGCTACATTGTGCTTGATCCCAAGGATACCCCCCTGAGCCGGGGGCAGTTGCTGTCCGACGAACAATATATGGAAGCAATGGAAACCTATGGTAATAAGTTCGAAGCCGGGATCGGCGCTGAAGCGGTCAAGGTATTGTTGGAAAGTATTAATCTGGATGAGCTGTACGACGAACTTCGCACTGATATTCGCGAGACCGGTTCCGTGGCCAAAAGACAAAAGCTGGCCAAACGGCTTAAGATTGTTGATGCCTTTCGAAGGTCGGGCGTCAATCCGGTCTGGATGATTATGGATGTGATTCCGGTTTTGCCGCCGGATCTTCGTCCCCTGGTACCGCTTGAAGGCGGGCGATTCGCCACATCCGATCTGAATGATCTGTATCGTCGGGTCATCAACCGCAATAACCGGTTAAAACGACTAATTGATTTAAAAGCCCCTGATATCATTGTCCGCAACGAAAAAAGGATGTTGCAGGAATCCGTTGATGTTCTATTTGACAATGGCCGTCACGGTCGCGTGATTACCGGTACCAACAAGCGCCCGTTGAAATCTCTCAGTGATACCTTGAAAGGTAAACAGGGAAGATTTCGCCAGAATTTGCTGGGTAAACGTGTCGATTACTCCGGCCGTACCGTGATTACCGTCGGACCAGATTTGCGGCTTCACCAGTGCGGCTTGCCGAAAAAAATGGCGCTGGAATTGTTCAAGCCGTTTGTTTATTACCGCCTTGAACAAAAAGGGATGGTATCAACGGTTAAAAGCGCCAAGAAAATGGTCGAACGCGAAATCCCCGAAGTTTGGGATACCCTGGACGAAGTCGTCAAAGAGTATCCGGTATTGCTCAATCGAGCCCCAACCCTGCACCGCCTGGGAATCCAGGCTTTTGAACCGATCCTGATTGAGGGTAAGGCGTTGCAACTGCATCCGCTGGTCTGTACCGCATTTAATGCGGACTTTGACGGCGATCAGATGGCGGTGCATATTCCGCTGTCCGTGGAGGCTCAAATTGAAGCCCGGGTGCTGATGTTGTCCAGCAATAACATCCTGTCCCCGGCCAACGGCAGTCCCATAATTGTGCCGAGTCAGGATATCGTATTGGGCATTTACTACATTACGCGCCATGTTGCCGACGCCGCCGGCCGCCCGAAAATCTTTGCTAACGCTGAAGAGGTTCGATCCGCCTATGATGCCGGAGCTGTTGGACTGCACAACCCGATTACCCTGCGCATGTATGGCAAACGCTATGAAACGACTGTCGGCAGGGTTCTGCTATGGGAAATTATTCCCAAAGTTGACATTCTTGAAATGCGCCACATCAGTCTGTCGACCGAGGAAGAAGTTCAATCGGTTCTGGTTCGCCTCAACGCCGGAGATGAATTTGTCGATCTGGTTCGCCAATGCTCCCGGGCCGCCGACAAAGATAATGACGGCCATATCGGTAAATTGACATTCAACGAATTTAAAGGCATCTTCGGCTGTGAAGATGCGGAAGTGGAGGCCCTGTACTCTCTCAATTCGGGCGAGCACAGCAAAAATGCCCTCTTTGCCGATGAAAGCTATCATCTATTTGAGGTGCTGGACAAAAAGCCTGCGATACCGTTTGACATCGTCAATCATGTCATGGACAAGAAAAAGCTGCGCGATCTGGTGGATTACATTTATCGAAATCTGGGACCCAAGGCCACGGTTATTCTATCCGACAGGTTAAAGGATCTGGGATACAAATATTCAACTCAGGGCGGACTTTCGATTTCAATTGACGCAATGATCACGCCGGATAGCAAGAAGTCCATTATAAAAAAGGCCGAAAAACGGGTTGCCGAGATCAGTCGCCAGTACACGGAAGGTTTGATCACCCAGGGTGAAAAATACAACAAAGTCGTTGATATCTGGGCTAAAGCAACCGATGATGTTGCCAATGAGATGATGGACGCCATGAAAAAAGAACCGGTACGGGATCAGCATGGCAAGCCCGTGCTCGATGACAAGGGCAAACCGGTCAATGAAGAAAGTTTTAATCCCATTTACATGATGGCCGATTCCGGTGCCAGGGGCAGCAAGGACCAGATGCGTCAGTTGGCCGGCATGCGTGGCTTGATGGCCAAACCGTCCGGAGAGATCATCGAAACACCCATCGTGGCCAATTTCCGTGAAGGGCTCTCCGTGTTGCAGTATTTTATCTCCACCCACGGTGCCCGCAAGGGGTTGGCAGACACCGCGCTAAAGACCGCGAACTCGGGTTATCTGACACGGCGCCTGGCGGATGTCGCCCAGGACTGTGTGGTCCTGGAAGATGATTGCGGAACGATGATGGGCGTTGAGGTTGAGCCCCTGATGGAAGGCGGTGAAGTTATCCAGCGTCTGGGTGAGCGTGTTCTGGGACGGGTGGCTGTTGAAGATATCATCGATCCGTTTAGCGAAGAAGTTATTTGCGACAGGGGACAGGAAATTGACGAACTTGTGGTGCAGAAAATTGAGGAGGCCGGCCTGGGGCGGTTAAAAATACGATCGGTTTTGACCTGTAGAGCCAGAAATGGCGTCTGCTCCAGATGCTACGGCCGGGATCTGTCCCACGGGCGGTCAGTGGAGGTCGGTCAGGCAGTCGGTATTCTGGCAGCCCAGTCCATCGGTGAGCCCGGCACCCAGCTGACCATGAGAACTTTCCATATCGGTGGTACGGCCAGTCGCCGGGTTGAGCAGGCCGATATCCGGGCCAGGGTGGATGGTATTATTAAATTTGTTGATCTGAGCGTTTCCAAAAATTCTGACCAGCAATATGTGGTCATGAACCGTCGCGGCGGTAAGTTCACCATTCTAAACGATAGTGGACGAGAACTGGAAAGCTTCCCCGTTATTTATGGTGCCCATCTGCAGGTTAAAGACGGCAGTAAGGTCCAAGCCGGTGATCTGCTGGCATCCTGGGACCCGTTTACCACTCCAATTCTTTCGGAAGTGGACGGGGCGATCAAGTTTGGTGATATTGTCATCGGACGCACCATGCAGGAGAAAGTGGACCCGGTTACCGGTAAATCGAGCCATACAATTATCGAATCGAAGAACGCTGATGAGCGCCCCCGAATTTCCATTAAAGATAAGGACGGCAAGACCGCCAAACTTTCTGAAACAACCGGAGTCGCAAGATATATCCTTCCGATCAATGCCATTTTGCTGGTGGAAGAAGGCGATGACGTCAAAGCCGGTGACGTGGTGGCCAAGCTTCCCAGGGCGACCACCAAAACCAAGGACATCACCGGTGGTCTGCCGCGAGTAGCGGAGCTTTTTGAAGTGCGCAAGCCCAAGGAGATCGCGGTTCTCAGTCAAATTGACGGGTACGTGTCCATTGCGAAAAGCACCAAGAAAGGCAAACAGAAAGTAACCGTGACACCGGTAGATGTCGGTGATAAGAAAGAATATCTGATTCCAAGGGGCAAACACATCAACGTCTACGAAGGTGATTACATTAGAGCCGGCGAGCCGCTGATCGGCGGTTCCGCCATCCCCCAGGATATCCTGAGTATCAAAGGGGAAGTCGCCTTGGCGCGCTATCTGGTCGATGAGGTTCAGGAGGTCTATCGTTTGCAGGGGGTGCGCATCAACGACAAGCACATTGAGGTCATCGTGCGTCAGATGATGAGACGGGTCAAAGTGACCAGTGTCGGTGATTCGGATTTTATCATGGAAGAGCAGGTCGATAAGCTTAATTTTGAAGAGGCCAATCGGGCCGTGGTGGAAAAAGGCGGCAAACCGGCAGTGGCAGAGCCCCTGATCCTCGGTATCACCAAGGCCTCATTAAGCACCGACAGCTTTATTTCAGCGGCCTCCTTTCAGGAGACCACCAAAGTGCTGACCGATGCGAGCATCGCCGGATCGGTCGATTCCCTGAGGGGATTGAAGGAAAACGTCATCATGGGCAGACTCATCCCGGCCGGGACCGGAATGGTGTCGTACAATGATATTGGCATTGAGGTAACCCAATCGTCATAATAAAAAAATAAAAACTGCAACAAAAGTCTTGACTTTAACGGCTTTCATGTATACATATCGACATTTTGCTACACGTGACTTTTGAAACAGGACCAACCAGGAAAATGAGGAATAAATGCCGACCATAAATCAGCTTATTAGAAAAGGCCGGAAAAAGATCAAAAAGAAAACCAATACACCGGCATTGAAAGGGGCACCCCAGAAAAGAGGGGTGTGCACCCGGGTTTATACGTCAACTCCCAAAAAGCCGAATTCGGCATTGCGGAAAGTTGCCCGTGTGCGACTGACAACCGGTATTGAAGTTACGGCTTATATTCCGGGTATCGGGCACAATTTACAGGAGCATTCGGTGGTTCTGGTTCGTGGCGGACGGGTCAAGGATCTACCGGGCGTTCGATATCATATTGTTCGTGGAACGCTGGATACTCTGGGGGTTGAAGACCGTAAGCAGGGTCGCTCTAAGTACGGAGCCAAACGGCCCAAATAAAACGGGTTCATTGTTATTTGTTATTTGTTAATACCTCAATCTTGCGTGGCATAGAAAATAACAATTGAAAAACCATCTGGG
Organism: Olavius sp. associated proteobacterium Delta 1; assembly: GCA_902749685.1. Classification (GTDB taxonomy): domain Bacteria; phylum Desulfobacterota; class Desulfobacteria; order Desulfobacterales; family JAFDCJ01; genus JAFDCJ01. The sequence continues at coordinate 11,706 of CACVKW010000929.1, forward strand.
ACTCCTGTAAATATTGGGTTTAGGACCAACCAAATCCAAAAACAG
>CACVKW010000930.1 GCA_902749685.1 Olavius sp. associated proteobacterium Delta 1
AACAACCACCCTACATATAAGGAGGATTTTTTTCAATGACTCGTATTATTACTCACTTTATGACTCATTCTAAACCCGTTTTTGGACAAGAGTGATCTTGATGTTTTCCAAAAATAATGCGTGCGATCATGTAAACTTTTAATTATGGGGATTTCATCTACATATCTGGATTTTTACGATTATTCATATATCTCAGTTTATCACAAATCAGAAAATCTATTAATTCTGGGTCTAATTTTTGAACATACACAAGTTTTCTTTTTCTCTGGACTCTAATTGTATCAGAACTTTATCAATATCTGAATTCAAGGCAAGATACTCCAAAAAGAGATATTTGGTATAAAAAACTGAAAAACTTTGCCTCAGGACATCTAAGAATGGCAGAACAATCCTACTTAAAATTATTACTATGAGGTGTCAAAACTTGGAACAATTGGAGAGTAGAAAATCCAGAAATATATGTCGATCTAAGGCATGAAAACTTGAGCGATGTTAACCTGAGTGATATTAACCTGAAAGGGGCTAATCTCAGCAAGGTTGACCTGTGCGATGCTCATTTGATCAATACAAACCTGAATGGAGCCAATCTGAGCGGTGCATACATGTTCGGGATCCACGGGTCCGGGGCTCACCTATCCGGCGCCAACCTGAGAGGGGCAGACCTAACCCATGCCGAACTGAGCAAGACCAATTTAAGTAAGGCCGACTTGAGCCATGCCAACCTGATCGATACCTTCCTGAGCGGGACCAACCTGAGAAAGGCCAACCTGAGCGGGTCTTACTTGGACAAAGCCAACCTGAGAAAAGCCAACCTGGACGAGGCCGACCTGAGCGAGGCCGACCTGAGGAAGGCCAGCCTAAACGGAACCAACCTGAACGGAGCTTACATGTCCGGTACGCACGTCTTCGGGGCTAGCCTAGTCGAGGCTAGACTGAAGGGGGCCGACCTGCGCTATGCCGACCTAAGCAAAACTGACCTCAAAAAGGCCGACTTGAGCCATGCCAACCTGAGTTACGCTAATCTTTCTGGTTCTAACATATCCGGGGCAAATATAGACGGTGCCAATCTCCATAGATGGAAAATTAAAGGGATTAAATGCGCTCACGCTATTTGGAAGGGAAAAAAAGTTAACTATACTAATCCCAGTGATTTTGAAAAGTCCTTTACTGAAATAGAGGATATAGTTGAAATACTCTTAGATATGCCGTTTTCAGAAATAAGTTACTATACTGGACGTATTATTGAGCAGACAATAAACCGAAAGTATGGTGAAGGCTCTTTACGTTTAAAAGGACAAACTGCGATTTCAGATGATATTACTAAGTTCGAGTTTCTTAGTTTTTCGGCCTCAGATGAGATGATTGAAATTAAGGATAAGTTATCTGAAATACAATGGCAATTAAATCTTGTCATTGAAGAAGCTAAATCTAAGAGTGAGCATAAAAACGCTTTCGGATTTAAATCTGAAATTGACATTCCATTTACAGGGGGTACTCTCGCGGTGCGCCCAAATGAATTAGAGCTCGTGCTTAAAAAACGCTACGCTCAAATGCACCCATTTTTACAAAACATTATACATACAATCCAATTATATATACGTTAAAAAATAGGATGAAATATCTTTGCAGAGCTATCTACTATGAGCTTCGGTGCTTAACTTTGCACAGCTTAACCAAAAACCAACTATCTTGTGCCTTAATTTTTTCCTATACTGTAAACTAATCACCAGTCAAGGGCCTTTTGGGCAACTGCTATCTATCTTAACATTTAAATCATTGTAAATTATAAAGGTTGAACCAACATAGCTTGAATAATTAAAGGTTATGAAAAATCAGGATATTCTCAACCTCAGTTTTCGGACATAGCAAACGATACCTGCTATTTAAATCTCAGCTTCAGCATCTCTGCAAAGTACGCTAGAGCGGCTGGCGGCAGCATTTGAATTTCCTCACCGGTCGACAGGGCCTGATAATAGATCCGCGCAACAGTTTCCAGCAGCTCCACATTTCGCATGGCAGTAAGTTTTCCTCCAGGTCTCCGTTTTATAAACAAGTAGGAGTATGTTTTGGACATTGGATATTGATATTTGAGATTTACCCTTCGACCTGGCTCAGGGTGGTGAGCTCGTCGAACCATTTGTATTTTGGTGCTTGGCCTGCGACGAGCTCAGCCGAGTCGAGGTTTGGAATTTAGTTGCCTTAATAGGCCTTCTGTTCCAAGGTGTTTAAGAGTTGGTTTGACGTTACCTTGACAATGGTTCTATTTGGTTTTATCGACGAATTGTGATTGGGGTTCGGGACTCGTGGCCGACCAGCCCCCGTCAACAATCAGGGTTTGACCGGTAATTTGGTCAGCTTGCGGTGAAAGAAAAAAAAGTGCGGCATTGGCAATATCGCCCGGATACGCCGGGCGTCCGGTAGGTGTCGCCTGGGACCAGATCGGCTCGTAGTCCGGAACGGCTGTCACGGTGCGGGGCGTGACCGTGGCTCCCGGAGCAATCGCATTGACGGTTATGCCGTGGGACGACACTTCGGAAACCAGGCTGCGGGCCAGCATTTCCAGGCCTTTTTTGGTCATGGCGTAGACCGATGATGTGGCAATGGCCTGATTTCCGGCAACCGACGACAAAAACAAAAGGCGCCCGCCCGTTTTCTGCTGTCGCATCCGGCGGGCCGCCGCCTGGGCCAGAAAAAATGAGCCGCCTAGATTTACCGCTAAAACACGTTGGAAATCCTCGGCTTTAAAGTCAAAGAAATCGTCCCACAGCGACAGGCCGGCATTGGCAACCGCAATGTTTAGGCGGCCGAATTCGGCCACGGCCCGGCTGACCAGATCACGGACAACTTGAACATCGCCGACATCTCCCCCCACCCCTAGGCAAGTGCCGCCTTCAGTGCCGATTTCTTGAGCCGCTTTCGTTGCAAGCTCCGGCTTAATATCATTGAGCAATACGGCGGCACCCTGCATCGCCAGCCGGCGCGCTATCTCATGACCGATGCCTTCTCCGGCACCGGTTACAATGGCAACCTGATCTTTAAATGTATGATCCTTCATATTTTTTACTCCTCAATATCATTCCATGAATTTGCACCATTCATACGGAATTGTTCAGCATTTTGCAAGAGTAAGGCTTGAATATCATGCATGCATTGATTTGAAACTGAATTGTTCTTCGAAAAAATGAAGAATGGTGGCGGATTTCCGCTTTCTCAATCCTACGATTGTTCGTTTTCAAAATCCGGTGGAATGACACAAAAAGAAAAAACCTTAAAAAAATGCGCAGCATTAAATAATTAATCCGCCGGAGTTTAGATCTAAGAACTTCCTTCAGTTTTAAAGAACATTTTACACCCACAAATGTACAATTTTTCCTGAGCGGAGTAATTAGGTGATTGCCAGCTGCTTTCTGTGTGAAAGCGCCAGCAGGAATCCGGCGACCCCGATTAGCGGAAAAAGCGCAAGCGAGGCCTTAAAGGATGTCGCTTGCACGAGCAGGGAAAGCATCAACGGCACGACGATACCACCGGCGGGGATGCCGAGTTTTATGATTCCCATTACCGTTCCCGACATTTCAGGGTATTTTAGACCGGTCAGGGCAATGATGAGCGGGAATATGACCGAGATCGTCGCTCCCGAAACGATCAAGAGGATGTATGCCATGACGGTCCCCGGTGAAGCGAAGAGGAGGACGCTCAGGGCGGCAGAAGTCAGTGCGAACAACGCCAGCATGTATTTGAGCAACTGGCGCTTGCGTGCGAGAACCCCCAGTACGATCCGCCCGGCCGCGATGCCCGCCAAAAAGGCTACCAGGCCGAGTTTCGAGGTCACCTGGTCAAATCCATAAAATTCCATCAGCAGTGTGGTAATAATTCCGATAAGGGACAGCTCAATTCCGACCGCGCAGGAAGCCATGAGAAACAGCACGAGCACCGGCCGTTGTTTGCCGAGAAAAGCCAGCCGTTTGCGGAAATTTTCGCTGACCACTTTGCGCGGCGGAACGCGGGAAAGGGCGAAGACAATGGCCAGAGCGAAGACAGCCGCCGCCTACTGGACCATACTTGCCCGCCAGTTCATCTGGAGGAAAATGAGGTAGATGACAATCATCAACTCGCCAAAGGTGACGAAGAAATGATTAACGGAGATGTACAGGCTCTCGCGCCGTTGATGTATGTCCAGCAGCATCGCATCGGCTGCCCCCTCGTATCCGCCTATTCCGACGCCGATAATGAGCATAACCCCCAGATTCAGGATGAAGGAATCTTTGTAGTAGAAAAAGAAAAATGAGACCGCGATGATGAGGCTTGCTGCAAACATCAGCCTGGCCTTGTCCGTGCTGTCGCTCAACGTTCCGACTGTGATGACGGACACAATGAAACCGATGTTCTGGGTGGCAAGGAGCAGGCCGATCTGATCGGGTGCAAGCCCGATGTTGCGCGATGCGGCACCGATGATCGCCGATCCCACACCGAGAAAAAACATCGCGGCAAACGAAGACATTGTCAGTATATTTCGGTTCCGTATCATAGTGAGATTCCTGTTGCCTTATTCGTGTCATTTCCAAATAAGTCAGTGTGAAAAGCGATTGCACCTTGTTGTATGCCATTAACATTTAAATCAAATTAGCCGCAGACACACGCAGACAATGCGCAGACAAAAATTTATTTTTGCCTGGCCGACCTGTCCAGGCAAAAGAATCATGCCTTTCTGGCACAGGCGTTGATATTATCCCGCTTCAGCGGGATCGTTGTCCTTGCCTCCGCATGTCGCGGCGGTAAAATTTCTGCGTCCGTCCGTCTGCGTTACGAAAGCTCGGAATATCTATATATTCCTGCGGTTTCGCGCCTTGCCAGACGGGTGCCTCAACTCCTAAATCTGTAAACTTAATTTTTACGCGAACCCTAAACTTGAATAGAATCCCTTATTCTTCGGTTTGTAAAATGTAAAACCGAACGCTGAAATATGCTGATTTGAAATGCTCGTATCAGGCAGTGATTCCAGGGAGGCACCGCCATCGAGTTGCGCCAGGCATCTGTTTAACTGTGATTCATCCAGTTCCCGCAGGCGTCTATCCAAATCAAGCCCGCTCGTCTTATTGTCGCTATCAAATTCGAACTTATCAATTTCTCGGCCCCCTAAGTGCCATACCATGGCACATATTTTGATCCACTTTATGCGATTGCCGATACTCAGCCAGCGCATCGTTTCAAATCCGTTCAAAAATTGAACAGCCGCAAGGAACCGCACCAACACATCAAAAGTCGTTTCCGTATTGGCGGTTATGTCTTTAAAATGCTTTTCGATATCTTCGTCGTTTAGTACTACCGCATGGCAGGCAGTCTTGCGCGTTGCAGCAGTATAGTGTGATTGGGCCCGAATGATGAGATCCCGGATGGTGCGGCGCTGGATCATGTATAACATCCGGCCGGCATAGTCCATCGACTTGCTTCTATCTGCACGATCCTTTTGATCCGGATCAATGGCATGCAGTAAAAAATGGCAAAAATCGTCCAGATATATCCAGGCCTCCAAAATCTCCTCAGAAGTTAGATCATCGGTTTCGGTAAAATTTTGCCCCACCATTTCGCCCGCATCATTTGTGATAACAACCGGGTTTCTCTGCGGCCAGCTCTGCTTGGTTTGCTCGATACCGACTAATCTGACGGATTGCGCCTGCCACATTTTAGTTCCGGGGTAAGGAATAGCGATTGAGACGGATGCGTGTTTGGTAATACGATTGTAAGGGGGATGATCCATTATAAAAATTGCGGAACGCAATACGCTCTGCCAGCTTTGGCCGGGAAGACCAACCAGCAGATAAAAGGCGGTATTGATCTTTAAATTGCAGCACCAATTTCTGAGGTTGATGATCTGATCAAGGTCAATGTGTTTGCCCAAATTTTTCAACAGCACCGGATCGCCGGATTCAACACCGATTTGGATAAACCGCAGGCCGGCCGACTGCATACCTTTTAGCTGCTCGTAGTCCAGCTGATCGGCCCTGGCTTCAGCGGTCCATTCAATCTCCAGACCGGAATCTATAACTAACCGGCAGAATTCATCGATTCTTCGTTTACGGTTTAGAAAGGTTTCCTGGACAAAGGCAAATTTATAAAATCCCCTGGCGGCCAGCTGCCTTATTTCTTCAAAAATATTATGCGCGCTGCGTTCTCTGATGCTTTTGCCGTGAATGCTGCGCTGGGCACAAAAAATGCAGTCATGCGGGCAGCCATAACCGGAGAGGATGTAGATGAGATGTTTTCGGTTTGCTTCCGGCGTCTTAACATGTTCCCAGAATAAACCTAAACTGTCTGTAGGAAACGGATATTCATCAAGGTCCAGAAGAGGTGTACGCAATTTGTTCAAATAGACCTGGCCATTGCGGTCTTTAAAGGCCAAACCCGCGATTGTTGAAAAATCAGGATCAGATTCCCGGCCTAGCAGCAATGCAAATTCCGACAGGGTCTCAACGCCTTCGCCAATGCAGGCCACCTGAAATTCGGAACGCATTAAGCAGTCGGTCGGCACCACGGACACATGCGGCCCACCGATTATTCGAATTGCAGCCGGCACACATAGTTTGGCAGCCCGGGCGATTTCCCCGGCCTCATCGAGTTGGGCGGAAGTTGCCGTCATGCATACCATGAGCGGAGTTTGCCGGAATTGCTTTAAAAAATCAGAGAAATAATGCCGGATAGACCGGCGAGCCGGTTTTAATGATAGATTCAATACAAAGATATCAAAGACAGGATAATCGCTTTCTGAATTGAAGATAATTTCTTTTCTGCCCAACCGTTCGGCAAATCGCTTTAAAAAGGCTCTATCCCTTAGCGCACTCGCCAGAGTTCCCAGACTTAGATAACTTCTCAGCCGGTCCTCATCGGTATATCTTGGGGTTCCGAGGGACGGGTTAACGAATAGTATCGAAGGATGTGTCTTACCCAATTTCATACTCCGATTGAATGATTACCTGCGTCTTGCCTTAAAAGTATTGAGAAATCAGGACAATAAATTGAAACTTGTTCGCATTTGTGAATCTGAAACTCACCGCTGGTAAAACTTAAAATGGCTAGTCTAGGGTGGGCATTGCCCACCCTACAAAATAAGAGCCCGCTTTAGAATTATGAGCGGGCTATAAATGAAGGTCTGGGTCGGTCTAATATAGGCCGAATTGATATTTGATATATGTTATTAGATTTTAATCATCGCCTCATTTTATGATTCACCGGTAGATGAAAAATAAAAAAGAATTATATTCCTCTCATACTATTAACGAATAGCCAATAACCGGTAACTCCCAATTGGTTTTAGCTCAATTGGGATATGATTTAATTCGCTCCGGCTTTCTCGATCGCATGTCGCAGGGTTTTACCGGACACCTCAACCAGATAGCTGTAAAATTCATCGGACAGCACACCGCTGCCATGGTCTTCGATGAATTTCAATTGATCTTCGGTCAGCTCGCTTTCGGCTTCAGCCTGGGCATTTTTGTAAGGATTGGCCGGTGTCCGATCCAGGGGAGCCACAAATTCAACCGTCAGGGCCTCATTGTAGCCGGCCGCCTTTAAAGTCGTAACCAAACGAACCCAGTCGTAATCACCCATTCCGGGTGCCATGCGGTTGTTGTCGGCAACATGGAAAGCGACCAGCTTTTTGCCGGTGTTGAGAATCGCCTGCCACAAATTGGCTTCTTCGATATTAATGTGAAAGGCATCCAGGGCAACTCCGCAATTCGGGCCAACGGCCTCAGCCAACAGCAGGGCCTGATCGTGACGGTTAAGGAAGTTGGTCTCAAAGCGATTCAAAGGCTCAAGGCCAATGACAACACCGGCCTTCTCGGAGTGATCATAAACTTCTTTAAGCCCTTCCACCGCCCAGGCCCATTCCTGCTCGGGAGTGTCCATGGCATTCACTTTTCCCACCTGGGAAGGCACAATGGTCATCTCGCGTCCCTCCATTTCATTAACCATTGTAATACAATCTTTGAGATATTGAACCGTACTGGATCTGACGGCCTCATCGGCATGAATCAAATCACGCCCTTCAAACATCAGACTGACCGAGCCAAAACAAGAAATCCCATTTTCCTTTAAAAGATTACGAACTTCTTTGGTGTCATATTTTTCGGGCTCACCTTCAATTTCGATTGCATCAAATCCATATTTGGCCAATCGGCGGATGGTGGTCCCGATCTGCTCTGCCCGCATCCAATTGTGCATTGATAAAAACATTTGATTTACCTCCTTTCATTCTTCGAGTTTTAATCGTAATTTCTTTGCATTTTATGAAATACAATTTCGCCACGAAGACACAAAGATAAATATAAACTAAGAGTTTTACTTTGTGTCTTGGTGCCTTTGTGGCAATTTCTTCTCCGCCTGAAGCGAATCCGGCTTAGATATTTTGGTTGTTAATTCTGTGGGTTCCCCAATTTTCGTAAATTGAGGTTAAAAGAAATGAACATTGCTGTCAAATAAAAATCGGTGGTTATGTGTATTTGATTTATATGAAAAACTAAAAACAGAGACGCCGGCATCATTTATTTGCACCGATATCCGGGTTTTCAATATGACAATATTAAAATATTTTATTATATTAACAGGATATTAAATAATAGATGCTGTAAATAACACCCCATCCCGGCCGATAGAAATTCCTTGACAAAATGATTTTTTATTGTAAAAAAATTTATTTAATGAACTAATACATCAGTCAAAATGTTCTCAGGAGGTTTTATAATTAAAACCGTAACTCGTTCTCATTTAACCAACCCAACCGGAAAGGAGGATGTATCATGGTAAAGAAAGGTAGTGTATTCATTTTCGCAATCGTGTTTTTCCTGGCAGTAAGCGGCGCTGCAATTGCCGCAGATTCATTGAGTATTTTCTGGGCTGAGTGGGATCCCGCAACTTACCTGCAGGAGCTGGTGCTGGATTTCGAGCAAGAGACCGGAGTCAAGGTCACAGTGGAAACAACCCCCTGGGGTGATTTTCAAACCAAAACCTTTCGGGAATTTGCCGCCAAAGGCGATTCCTGGGACATCGTCGTGGGGGACTCCCAGTGGCTGGGAGCCGGCGCTACCCAGGGTCATTATGTCGACTTAACCGATTGGTTTATTAAAAATGGCGTTGACAAGTCCATGGCGCCGGCAACCGTGGTCGGTTATGCCGAATATCCCAAGGGCAGCAAAAAATACTGGGCGGTACCGCTGGAAGGTGACGCCAACGGCTGGGCCTATCGTAAAGACTGGTTTGAAGATGCCAAAGAAATGGCCGCCTTTAAAAAGAAATACGGCTATGATCTGGCGGTTCCCAAAACCTGGGGCCAGTTAAAAGACATGGCTGAATTTTTCCATCGCCCCAGCGAGAATCGTTACGGCGTGGCCATTTATACCCAGAAGGACTATGATGCCATCACCATGGGCGTCCAAAACGTCGTGTTCGCCTGGGGGGCGGATCTGGGAGATCCCAATACCTACCGGGTCAATGGCGTCCTGAACACCCAGGGCGGAATCAAAGCTCTGGAATTTTACAAGGAACTCTATCAATTCACCCCGCCGGACTGGGGCAACGTATTTTTCCAGGGCAACAACCAGGCCATCACCGAAGGTCTGGCTGCCATGAGCATGAACTACTTTGCCTTTTTCCCGGCCCTCATCAATCCTTCCGTCAATAAATACGCCAAGGGGACTGGATTTTTTGCCAATCCTTCGGGACCCGGTGGGCGCTATGCCTCATTGGGCGGTCAGGGTGCCTCGATTATCAGCTATTCCAAAAAACAGGATCTGGCCTATAAGTTCCTGGAATGGTTTATCCGGGATGATGTCCAGCAAAAATGGGCGGCCTTAGGAGGCTATACCTGTAATGCCAACGTACTCAAATCCAAAGCGTTCCTGGAAGACACCCCCTACAACCAGGCCTTTTACGAAACCATGTTTATGGTTAAGGATTTCTGGGCCGTTCCGGAATACGCGGAGCTGTTGGAGGTTGGCCAGAGAAATTGGCACCAGTATGTGGTCGGAGGCAGAGGTACGGCCAAGCAAGCCATGGATTCGATTGCCAATGACTGGGAGAAAATATTTAGAAAGAAAGGTCGTCTGAAGTAATACGATCGGACCGGCACCAGCAAGGGAAGGGTGAAACCTTCCCTTATTTATTCAGACCCAACCCGGACAAACCGGAATTGAATATTGACGATTGAAGATTGAAGATTTGCGGTATCGCTTCGCTCTGTCTTTTCGATTAAAATCGATCCTTCGACCTTGACATTTGATCCTGAGGCTTTCGAAGGGAGGCTTTCGACGTGTAGAATTCCTTAAATATTCAACTTGGCCATGGATGGCTTGGATCATGTTCAAACATGATGTGATTTCAATAAATTAGGTGCTAATTGTGCTTTTTTCGCTCAATTTGGATCATTCCACCAAATTCTTTAATAATTAAAAAGTTAGACATTGACGGTTCATACCATGGACAATGCAGTTGCCGCAGCCAGAAGGGGAATGAGCGATCTGTCTATTCGTAACTTGTTTATTATCCCCACCATTACTTTTCTCATATTAATTAATATTTTCCCGTTATTTTATTCCTTAATTCTTTCATTTGCAGATTTCAGCGCAATTTCGGGGGATCCGCCGGAATGGATCGGCATTCGCAATTACCGTGAGCTTCTGCGTGATCCCCACGTGTGGGAAAGCCTTTATTTGACCATGAAATATGTCTTGATTTCCGTGTCCGGGCAATTGGTCGTAGGCTTTAGTATCGCCCTGTTATTAAACCGCAAGATCCCCGCCAAGGGTCTGATTACAACGTTGCTGTTGCTTCCGATGATGATGTCGATGGCGATCGTCGGTCTATTCTGGAAATTATTGTACGGCCCCAGCTGGGGTATTATTAACTATATTTTGGGGCTGGGTAAATTTGTCTGGCTTTCAAACCCCGACATGGCGTTGTTGGCCATCGCCATTACGGACATCTGGATGTGGTCGCCGTTTGTGATGCTGTTGTCGCTGGCCGGCTTATCGGCAATTCCGCAACATCTCTACGAAGCCGCCGCCATCGATCGGGCATCCCGCTGGTTTACCTTCAGCCGGATTACCCTTCCCCTGGTAATCCCCCTGCTGCTGATCGCCGTCATATTCAGAACCCTGGAAGCTTTCAAAACATTCGATCTGGCATTTATTATGACGGGCGGCGGCCCCGGCACGGCGACCGAGTTAATTTCAATCAAACTTTACAACATGGCATTTCCCCAGTGGCAGACCGGAAAATCCTGCGCGCTGGCTTATATACTGCTGGTCATGATTATCGGGATCAGCAATATCTATATAAAATATTTGAACAAGGCAAAGGAACGTTAAAATGGCCGCTGTTGAAACAGCCAAATCACGTATTTTTAACAAAATTGCCGTGGCCCTCGTACTCCTGGCAACGATAATCTACCTGATCCCGCTTTACTGGATCGGCTCCACCGCCTTCAAACCCAGGGCCGCCGCAACCACCGTCCCGCCGACGGTGGTCTTCCAGCCTGAAGTTACCGGATTTGTAAAGCTATTCACCAAAAGAGTTCAGCTGCGCAAAGCGGTCCCCGAAGAAAAATACAATGCGGCCAAGTGGTACGAAAAACTGGTCTACGATGCCGGTCAAAGGATTATCACGGCTTCACCCTTTCTAAGCCGCTTCTGGAACAGTATTCTGATTGCCGTTACCAGTACCTTTCTGGCCGTTAGCCTGGGGACAATTACCGCCTATGGTTTCTCACGGTTCAAAGTGGCGGGCGAAAATGACTGGTTGTTTTTTATCCTCAGCACCCGGATGCTGCCGCCCGTGGTGGTGGCCATCCCGATTTTTTTGATGTTCCGCACCATCGGGCTGGTGGATTCGCACATCGGATTGATTCTGCTTTACACGGCGTTCAACCTGTCATTTTGCGTCTGGCTGATGAAAGGGTTCATGGATGAAATTCCGATTGAATATGAGGAAGCGGCGCTGGTCGACGGGTATACACGCTTTGAAACGTTCTGGAAAATCGTTCTGCCGCAATCCGCCACCGGCATTGCTGCGACGTCGGTTTTCTCATTCATCATTGCCTGGAATGAGTATGCGCTGGCCTTGATGATGACCAACCGCAATGCGCAAACCGCACCGCCGTTTATCCCCTCCCAATTAGGCTCCGGTATGATAGATTGGACGACCATTGCCGCGGGAACCTTTATCTTTTTGTTCCCGGTTGCTGTTTTCACATTTTTCTTGCGCAAACATCTTTTAAGAGGTGTCACATTCGGTGCGATCAGGAAATAAGGAGCGGAAGATGTTCAGACAGTTAAGTGTAAAATATTTTGAGCCCATATCGATGTGGGTGATTATTTTCGGGATTTTTAGTTTGTGTCAACCGTGGATCCTGACGCTGCATATATATGGTTTCAGTATTATCCTGATCGGATTAATCGGCTTTATCGTATTTTCCCATATCAAACCATTGCCTGAAGAAGAAGAGGAAGAAGATCAGGTTTTAGGCGCTTAGAGGTTATTCAGTGGCAAATTAACAATTTGGGATTAATTCTCTATTATCAAATGATTGAATATTGTCGATTGAATATTGAATATTCAATTCCGGCTTGTCCGGGGTAGGACATTCCATGGCGGACATTAAATTAATAGACGTCGAAAAATACTTCGGTAAAAATTACGTCATCCGAAAATTGAATCTCGAGATTAAAGATCGCGAGTTTCTGGTCTTGCTGGGCGCCTCCGGTTGCGGAAAAACCACAACCCTGAGGGCTATCGCCGGATTGGAAGAAATTGACGCCGGTGAAATTCTGATTGACGGGCAGCCTGTGCAGCACCTTAAAGCCAGTGACCGTAATATCGCCTTTGTCTTTCAGCTTTATGCGCTCTATCCGCATTTAAATGCGTATGAAAACATCGCGTTTCCTCTGAAAGCGACCAATAAAGACAAACAAACGATCGACCGACGCGTCAGCGAGGTCGCTAAAGTACTGAGAATAAAATCTATTCTCAATAAAAATCCGTCGGAGCTCAGCAGCGGTGATATGCAGCGGGTGGCGGTCGGCAGGGCCATGGTGCGAAGACCGAAAGCCATATTAATGGACGAGCCGATCGGATCGCTGGACGCCAAACTAAGAGAGGATATGCGGACCGAATTGAAACGGCTTCACATTGAAATCAATGCAACGACACTTTATGTTACCCATGACCAGGTTGAGGCCATGTCAATGGCAGATAAAGTTTGTATCATGGAAGACGGTGTTCTTCAGCAGATCGGTACGCCCGCGGAAGTTTATGATCACCCCGCCAACCTGTTTGTCGCTCAATTTGTCGGCAGCCCGATCATGAACATATTGAATTGCCAGATCGGTGCGGATGAAAATTGCACCCAATGTTTCCTGGGAGAAGATATACCGGCACTGCCGTTGGCAAAATCACTCTACCACAAAATCGAATCCAAGGGGGTAACCCTCGGGCAGCTGGCACTGGGTGTTCGGCCGGAAGCGGTTCGCCTGGCCCGGGAAGCAAAAGAGGATTACATCAAAGCCAAAGTCCATGTCATTGAGCCCCTGGGTCCCTTTGACATCGTCGATATAAAAGTTGATGATCAAATTATTCGCGCCAAGGCAGCATCCCGCTTCATTGAAAAACCCGGAGAAAGCGTCTGGCTTCAGCTGGACGAACAGAGAACCCATTTTTTTGACAAAGATACCGGTGAGTCATTGCATATCGAGTTAGAGGCAGAGAATTGAAGATTGAAGATTTGTGGATGTCGCTCCGCTCCTTCAATCTTTTGCCATAAAAAAATCGCTGCAGCACCAATTAAAAAGGGAAAGAATACCTTAAATATTCAATATTCAATCGAAAATATTCAATAAATAAGAGGTGTCAATTGGCCCAGGTCACATTAGAAAACCTAACTAAAAAATTTAAAAACGTTACCGCGGTTAGGGATCTCAGCATTGATATTCAGGATCGGGAATTCTTTGTCTTACTGGGACCCACCGGTGCCGGCAAAACGACAACCTTGCGTTGCATCGCCGGACTGGAGAAGGCCGAAGGGGGCACGATCAAAATTGCCGGCCAGAATGTGAATGACTGGGGGCCGGCTGAAAGAGATGTCGCGATTGTGTTCCAGTACTACTCCCTGTATCCCCATTACACGGTCAAACAGAATCTGGAGTTCCCTTTAAAGTCGAAAATCAGAAAAATCACGCCCCAAGAGATAAAACAGCGCGTCACAAAAGTTGCCAAAACGCTTCAAATTCATCACCTGATGGACCGCAAAACAGATAAATTGAGCGGGGGTGAGATGCAGCGGGTGGCGATCGGAAGGGCCATCGTAAGAGAGCCCAGGATTTTTCTGATGGACGAACCCCTATCTAATCTGGATGCCAAACTGCGTGAGGTGCTGCGGGCGGAATTAAAGGGCCTTCAGATGAACCTGGGGGCAACATTTCTCTACGTTACCCACGATCAGGTTGAAGCCATGACAATGGGTGAGCGAATTGGTCTCCTGAATAAAGGACGGCTCATTCAAGTTGGAACGCCCTATGAGATTTACAATAACCCCATTAATACATATGTGGCAGAATTTGTGGGAACGCCGGCAATCAATTTGTTTGATGGGCTTATCCAGGAAAGTCGTGTGGTGATTATTAAAGATGAATTTGCGTTTGAGTTGGATCAGAGTACCTTAAATCGCCTCAACGGTTTTTCCGGCGCAATAAAAATCGGGATCCGATCCGAAGACATTGAACTGGCGGTTGAAAAGGGGACTGAAGGTCGGATTTACGGCATCGAGGACATGGGCATGGGTAAAATTGTGACGATTAAAATAAATGATCACTTGCTGCGGGCGACGGTAGATGCAAAATATCATTTTGAAATAGACACCAATGTTCATTTTCAACTGAATACTGAAAAACTGCACTTCTTCAATAAAGACAGCGGGAAGAATCTGATATGAAATTATTCTTGGATACGGCGGATGTGGAAGCCATCCGCAGGGCCAATGACACGGGGCTGTTGGATGGGATAACGACCAATCCCATGAAAATCGCTGAGACCGGGAAACCCTTCTATGGCGTTGTCGAAGAGATCTGCTCGATCGTATCGGGCCCGGTCAGTGCGGAGGCGGTCGCCCACCGCGCCGAAGACATCGTCAGGGAAGCTGAAAAACTGGCCGCGATTGCACCCAATGTCGTCAACAAAGTCCCCATGACTGTTGAAGGCCTGAAAGCAGCTGCGATTCTGGAGCAGGAAAAAGACATTCGAGTGAATGTGACCATGGTGTTTTCGGCCGATCAAGCCCTGTTGGCCATGAAAACCCGGGCCACCTTTGTGAGCATCGTATTGAGTCGACTGGATAAGATCGGCAGCGAAAGCGATATCCTGGTGGACGATACGGTTACCGTTAAAGAGAACTACGGATTTGCTTCAGAGGTCCTGGCCGCCAGCCTGAAAACCAAAAATCACGTGTTGAGCTGTTTACGGTCCGGAGTTGATATCATTTCAGTGCCGGAGTCGCTGTTCTTCGAAATGTTCCACCACCCGCTCACCGATCAGGCGCTGGCCGGCTTTGATGAGATCTGGCAGAAAGTGATACAATAGAGATACAATCATTCTTTCGCGCCTTGCCAGGCAGGCGCTTCAACACTTCAAATTTGTGAATTTATTTTTGCGCGAACCCTTAGTTTCCCTGCATGAAGGGGCCAGTTTGGGATCTACGATTGTTGCATATGGCGAGGCGCTGTGGGATCTATTGCCGACCGGGCCGGTGCTGGGTGGGGCGCCGCTGAATTTTGCCTACCGTGTAAACTCGCTCGGACATCGCAGCATCATCGTCAGCCGGCTTGGCATAGATGACCTCGGCCAAAAAGCCCGACAGCAGATCGTCACTCTGGGAATGGACGACACCTGTCTTCAGTGGGACGACACCTGTCCCACCGGAACCGTAGAGATCTATTTCGATGAAGACAAAAACCCGGACTACACCATCATCGAAAATGTGGCCTACGATAACATTGAATTCAGCGCCAATTTGGAGAATATCGTTGAGCGCGCCGGCTGCTTATGTTTCGGGACACTCGCTCAACGCAACATCATTTCGCGCCGGACCTTGCAGCGCTTGCTCTCAAAATTTTCCGGTAAATTCAGGCTGCTTGATATTAACCTGAGAAATAATTGCTATTCTGATGAAACAATAGAAAGCTCTCTTGAGCAGGCTAATATTCTCAAGCTCAATGATGAGGAGTTAGCCGTATTGGCAAACTTGCTCGGGCTGCAGGGCGATTCAGCGCCTGATCAAGCTGAACACCTTCTTAACCATGCCGACCTGAAGTATTGTGTGGTAACCCTTGGTGAACGAGGCGCCCTCGCGCTTTCACACCGTGGCGAAAAAATCTACAGCCCCGGTTATCCTGTCAATCTGGTCGACCCCTGCGGGTCGGGAGATGGATTTGCCGCCGGTTTTATTCATTCACTACTAGAAGACAAACAATTGAGCGAGGCCTGCCGGTTCGGCAATGCTCTGGGTGCCATGATAGCCCGGCAGGAAGGTGCCACCCAGCCCATTTCTTACGAAAAGGTCATGGCATTTATGGATGCAAATCACCCCGCCATCATCGACAAAGAATTTACAGATCTTATGAAGTAATATTCCACCCGCAGGGCAAGTGGCTTCATAATGGCTATCAACGGTATTCTTTCGATTTTAAAACCGACGGATCAAAGCGACATCCACACATATTCAATCTAAAATCTTCAATTTTCAATATCTAGCGCGGGGGGAGACTATGAAAACCATAAAGGGTCCGGGGATTTTTTTAGCGCAATTTTTAAGAGATGAAGAGCCGTATAATAATCTTAAGGGCATCGCCGGATGGGTTGCCGATCTGGGCTACAAAGGTGCTCAGATACCGACCTGGGACAGCCGGGTATTTGACCTGGAGCAGGCGGCCGAATCGAAAAACTACTGCGATGAGATAAAAGGTACGCTGCAGGAAGCCGGTGTTGAACCCATTGAACTGGCATCTTACCTTCAGGGACAAGTCCTGGCCGTTCATCCGGCTTATGAAACCATGTTCCAGCCCTTTTTCCCGCCAGGATTAAACAAAGAGCAAAGAGTGGCATGGGCTGAGGATCAATTGAAAAAAACCGTCACGGCCTCGGTCAACATGGGAACCAACCATATTTCATGCATGTCCGGGGGGTTCGCCTGGCACATGATCTATCCCTGGCCCCAGCGGCCGGACGGCATCATCGATGAAGCCTTTAATGAACTGGCCCGGCTCTGGAAGCCGATTTTAGATATGGCCGCGGATCATGGTGTGACCTTCGGCTATGAACTGCATCCGGGTTCGGATTTATTTGACGGTGCCACCTATGAGATGTTCCTGGATAAAACGGACAACCATCCGGCCGCCTGTTTGACTTATGACGCCAGCCATTTTGTGCTGCAGCAGCTTGACTACCTCGAGTTCATCAAGCTTTACGGCGATAGGATCAAAGCGTTTCATGTCAAGGATGCGGAATTCAGGCCTGACGGCAGAGTGGGCGTCTATGGCGGCTACCAGCCCTGGAACACGCGCGCCGGCCGTTTTCGCTCCCTGGGAGACGGACAGGTTGACTTCAAGCGCGTCTTTACCCTGTTGACGGAAGCCGACTATGACGGCTGGGCCATCCTGGAATGGGAATGCTGTGTCAAGGGCCCTGAACAGGGCGCCCGGCAAGGCGCGCCCTTTATCGTCGACCACATCATTGAAGCCACCGAGATGGCGTTTGATGATTTTGCCGGAGGAGAGACGGACAGGGACCGGAATCGGCAAATTCTGGGTTTAACTTAGCCTTAGGCGGACAATCAACAAATTCGTGTAATTTAAACCCGTTGAGATGAAATGTACGACGTTCACTCACCTCCGGTGAGGATTCGTAGCGATTCTGCGTATTTACATACCGAAAACCCGAGTTAAGGGCAAAACCACATAGTGTAGAGGCTGATACAAGAGAATATGGTATGGTGCACCATCCCAAGACACCGCGCCAATTTCTGCTTGACATATCAATAGGGTTCCGCTATCTCTTCGTAAAAGATTGAGTTCATTAGCGATTTACAGAAAAATCGGAAAGGAGATGTTGGAAAAAATGAAACGACTGGTACTTCCATGCATTCTCATAACATGTTTGCTTTTCTTCGCGACATCAGTTGCGGCGGTGAAGTATAAAAAAGTCAAATCTTTTAAAGATGTCGGCCAAAACAGAGCCTTTATGATTGCGCTTACTGAGAAAGTACCTCCCGCCAAACTCGAAGATGCACTCTGGGAGATCGTCAACAAACAAATGGAAAAATACGGTCAGGCTCCCCAGATGTGGATTTTCTTCTTCGATAGTAAAAAATACACTCCCAAAAAATTCCCAATTACAGGCCAAGCGCTCGATCACCTCATTGCCACCTATTTTTATGCGACGGATACCCGCAAAAAAGATTTGAAAATACTGACGCCAGAAGATAGAGCCAAATTAAAAAAAGCCCGGAAAATAAAATCACCCATGTGGAAAGGTCAGTAAACTGCAATGAATTCCAATTGTTCATTGAGCAGAAAGAAAGGAGGGCATGATTAGAAAAGAAGTTCGTTACCGTTATGGCAAGGAATAGGAAAAGAATTTGATTCTTTAACGACTGGCGGAGGTCCGGTCCACTTCAGCAAAGGAGGTACGGTATTATGGACGAGAAAAAAGGTGCTCCTGAGAAAATTAAGAATTGGTTTCAACGCAATAAAGACTTTCAGGAAATTCAGGAACATGTGAATAAGGACGGTCTGGTCGGTTTTGCGGAGAAACAGGCGAAGATGATGGACCGCCGGAAATTTATGAGTACCATGGCCATGACCGCAGGCGGGTTGACGGCTCTCAGTCAATTTGGATTTGAGCCGGAAGCGCAAGCGGCCCCCAAGAGATTTAAAGCCGCCTATTCGGCGATTATCATGGCCGTTTTTTGGGTAACCAAGGGGGCTGAAACCTTTCAGCATCTTGGTAAAATTACCGGCTTTGACTTTGATATCTTTGATGCCACCGCCGACGCCGGTAAGCAGCGCTCGCAAATCGATCTGATTGCTTCCAAAGCCGATGAGTACGATGTCGTTTTCATTCATCCCGCAGCCATCGGCGCCTACACCGAGCCGGTCAAGGAATTGATCAGCAAAGGTGTTGTCGTGGTCGACATCGACACCCTCCTCGTGCCGGACCTGTCCACGATTGATATCCTGACCTTTACCGAACCGGACAATATTTTTATGGGCAGCCAGGTGACGGAGTACCTCTGCAAAAAAATCGGTTACAAAGGCAATTTGGTCCACACCCAGGGCCAGTTGACCCACACCGGTGCCCAAGGCCGGGCCAAAGGATTTCGGCAGACCGTTTCCAAATATCCGGACATCAAAGTCATCGATGAAACGCCCGGCGAATGGAGTGTAGACAAAACCCGCCAGATTTGGGACAGCTTATTGGTCAAATACGGCAGGATTGACGGCGGCTTCTTCCACAATGATGATATGGCCTTAGGTGCGTACGCCGCTCTGCAGGCGGTCGACCGTGCCCAAGACACCGTGCTCTGCGGCGTCGATGCCATGGCGCCGGCCCTGCGCCAACTCAAAAAAGGGCATATTCAGGCCACCGTCTTCAATCCGGCGTGCCGCGTCCACGGCTATGCCTTTTGGGCTGCCTGGTTTCATCTGGTGAACAAGGTTAAGAAGTCCAAAATTCCGTCCTTTATCCGCTGTGACGGACCGGTGGTCACCGTTGATTCCACACCAGAGGAGATCGACAGCTACATCTGGTGTAATGAACATTACCTCATTTAACCCGCGGATACCGCTTAAAAAAGAAACCAGGTTTTGCCATAAGACCTGGTTTCTTAATGAATTTTTGATAGGGAGATGACTTGACCTCAGATATCGCACACAATCCGGAAGCGGTTGAGATGGTCGGTATCACGAAAGCCTTCGGCGGTGTCACGGCCCTCAAGGATGTCGATTTTGCCGTTACGACAGGCGAGATCCGGGGACTGGTGGGCGAAAACGGCGCCGGTAAGAGCACACTGATGAAAATTCTCTCCGGCGCCCAAACCGATTACCAGGGCGAAATGAATGTGTGGGGGCAAAAGGTGCGATTTGGCGGGACTTCCGATGCATCCGCCAACGGAATCGGTATGATCTACCAGGAGCTGTCGGTTATCGGATGCCTGACGGTGGCTGAAAACAACTTCCTGGGCAAGCAGCCGGTCAACCGCCTGGGCGTCGTCAAATGGAAGCAGATGCGGCGGGAAGCGCAAGAGCACCTGAAAAACCTGGGGATCGAGGTCGACGTCAACACGCCGCTCAATCAACTGCCTTTTAGTGTTCGGCAAATGATTGAGGTCGCCAAGGTCATTTTTTCCGGGGCCCGCATCATTATTATGGATGAGCCGACCTCCTCGCTTGCCCAGGCCGAGATCAAACAGCTTTTCGAATTGATTCATACCCTGAAAAAACAGGGGAATACCATCATCTTCATTTCGCATTTCATCGAAGATGTCCTGGAGATTTCCGATTCCGTCACGATTCTCAAGGACGGCATGGTGGTTGAAACCTTGACCAATACCGGTATTACCAAACATGATGTCATCAACCCCATGATCGGGACGACTTCCAGTCGCCTGGTTCGCGAAGTTGATGAGGTGGTGCAACTGCAGTCAACGGACTCTGAGATGGTTTTAGGGGTTGAAGGTCTGACCAAAGCCGGGGCTTTTAATAATGTTTCTTTCGACCTCCATCGGGGTGAGATCCTCGGGTTATATGGTTTGCTGGGTGCGGGGCACGAAGAAGTGGGCCGCGCCATATTCGGGCTGAAGAAATATGATAAAGGAAAAGTTAAACTGGAAGCGAAACCGGTTCCGGCGGGCCGCCCCCACAAAGTCAAGGGGGTGGGAATTGCTTACATTTCGGAGGATCGGGGAGGCTCCCTTTTTCACCAGTTTGAGATATTCAAGAATATCTCACTGCCCTACCTCGCCCAGGTTTTGGGCCCGGCCTTAAGCTGGTTGATAAAAATCGGCAAGGAGATCGCGGTGGCGGACCGCCAGATCGATAATTTTGGGATCAAAACGTCCGGGCCGACCGCGCCGGTAAGTTCGCTCAGCGGCGGCAATCAGCAAAAAGTTGCCCTGGCCAAATGGCTCACGACGATGCCGAAAGTGATCATCCTGCAGGAGCCGACCCGCGGAGTGGATGTCGGTGCCAAGTCGGAAATTGTCCAGTCGATTCGCAATCTCAAAGACCAGGGGCTTGCTTGCATCGTAATATCCATGGAGCCCGAAACCATTCTGGACCTCTGCGATCGGGTGTTGGTTTTTTCACGGGGCCAAATCATGCATGAAATTAAAGATGCGGCTACTTCAAAATCCAAGTTAATGGAGTTGACCTAATCCGGACGAGCCGGAATTGAAGATTGAAGATTGCAAATTGATCCGCCGGGGGCGGAGTGGATGTCGCTCCACTCCGTCCGTTTTAAAATCGAAAATATACAAGCATTTGAAGACAAGTAAAATAGCCCAATATAATTTGTTTTGCCACAAAATGCACAAAAATAATTTCTAAGGGCATAAGGGACTGATTATGGCTATCCAAGTTGATACGGCTACCGAATTTGGTAATTCAGGCTTTGTTCACAATCTGGTTCAATGGATCAAACCACGGGTCCGTATCCTGGCGCCCTTATTCACGCTGGTCATATTGGCCGTGTTTTTCGGACTAGTTACCGATCATTTCCTGACTCTGCGCAATCTGGAAAACATCGTTGAACAGGCATCCCTGCTCGCCATTTTGGCTACCGGTGTCACCATGGTGCTGCTGCTCGGCGAAATCGATCTTTCGTTTGCCAATACGGCGACCCTGGTTGGAATGGTCATGGCACTTTTGGCCGACATCGAATTTGCGGTCGTGTGGATTGTTCCGGTTTGCATTATAATTTCGCTGGCAGTTGGATTCACCAACGGTTATGTATCGGCCTATATTCGCGTGCCGTCATTTATGGCCACCCTGGCCATGTACCAGGTGGCTTACGGGGTCGCACACTACGCCAGCCATGCCACCCCGATATTTTCGGTGCCCCAGATTTTTTCGATCCTAGGCAACAAAAACCTCGGTTTTATCCCCTGGATTTTTATCTGTGCCCTTCTCGTGATGGTTGGAGCGCACTTCCTGCTGCGGTATACCAGATTCGGCCGCTATATCTACATGACCGGCGGCAATCGGGAAGCGGCCCGGGTTTCCGGTGTGAACACCAGGCTGGTTGTAACCGCTGTATTCTGCATCGCGGGCCTGACTTCGGGCTTCGGCGGCATGCTCGGAATCGGGCGGCTGGGCGTGGCTTACGATAACACGATGAACAGCAAGCTCATCGACGGCATCGCTGCGGTGGTCCTGGGGGGAACCTCGCTCACCGGAGGTGAAGGGGGCATGCTGAACACCCTCATTGGTGTTCTCATCTGGACGTCATTGGGTATTGGCTTAGACCTGATGGACATCTCGATCTATGTCAAAGATCTCGTCCGTGGAATCATCTTGCTGCTGGCATTGATTTTCAATATTATTGTGCAGCGGTCGGCTCAAACCGAGGAGTAACAGGAACTCCGAGTGATCAGGCGGCTTTCGTTTCTTCCGCCACAATCCTGATCAGGTCGTCAACACTGCTGATTTTCCCGCGTTCAAGCACCCAGCGGGATCCGATCTTAATGGCCAGGCGTTCGCATACCGCCCTTTTTTGAAGATCCTCAATGCTGGTAATGTCCCAGATATTGACAATCCCCATCATGCGGCGCAGCATCTTGCAGCCGCCATGACCAGCGGCATCATGCAGTATTTTCTGGATATAGCGGCGTCGAAATTCGGCAAAGATTTCCTCTCCTGCGGGAAAGTTCCAGTACTTGGTCGGCATGAGCTCACCGCAGTTATTTTCAGCCCATACAGCATCGAATTTACGGGCAAACTCGTTCCACACATCACGCACCATTTCAAGCAGATAAGCCTGGTATTCAGCGCGTTCGTCCGGATCCGGTGTATGGGCGTAGTGAGACAGATAATTAAGAACCAGGTTCTCAAGGATGGCACCGACATCGAAACCCATCGGGCCGAAAAATGCGAACTCGGGATCAATTACCCGGGTGTCGGTTTCATTGACCATAACGCTGCCGGTGTGCAGGTCGCTGTGAATAAGGGCCTGGCCGTGGGTCATGTAACTTTCTTTCATCTCGGCCAGTGCCAGCTTGAGCTCGCCGTTTGCCCGCACGGCTTGTACCTCTGCATCGATCTCCGGGTTCCATTGATTTTCTGCCGATTCCATATATGGGTTCGTAAAAACAAAATCCTCCTGAATCTTGCACATATGAGGATTGATAAACTTGGCCTGAAATTCCTTTTTCTCCACTCCGGTCAGGTAGAGATCTGATGTAAAAAAGAGACTACGCGCCATGAAGGTCGATATATGGTCTACAAAATGAGGAAATTTCCGGCGCTCCACCAATGGTTGGCGCATGATCCGGTGATTGCCCAGGTACTCCATCACGACCAGCGACATATCCTCATCAGAAACATATACGAGAGGTACTAATCCGGGTGCCAGTTCATTATGTTTTAAGAGGGCCTGGGTTTCAAAACGCATGCGTTCCCGGGTCAGCGGCCAGGAGTCGCCGGCCACGCGCAAGTAGGGCAGTGCCTGTTTAAGAACCACGGCCTGATCGGGATCACCTTGGCTTTCGATGATAAAAACTAGGTTTAAATTACCGTCACCGACTTCTTTGGCCACCAGGTCGTCGCGGTTGGGTATTACTTCTTCCAGAGCAGATCGATCTTTCAGATAGTCAATTACGCTCTCACTATCTAGTGCTTGATATGTCACCTTATACTCCTCATCATCTTTTTTAGCGTGTATGCAAGGGTAGTTTTTGTAAATTGGGCTGATCGTCAATTTCAAATAATGAACAATAAATAACGGTTAACTTTTAACGTTTCTCGGGATACAGCCCCAGCACACCATCCTCTGAAGCCTGGCAGATGCCGCGCTCGGTAATCAAGCCGGTCACCAGCCGTGCCGGAGTGACATCAAAAGCGTAATTCCCGGCTTGAGTGTCTTCCGGTGTCAATAAAACGCTCTTGATCTCACCATCGAGCAGGCCTGGGATGTATTTAACTTCGGTTGCATCACGATTTTCAATCGGGATTTCCTTGACACCGTCACGAATCTGCCAGTCGAAGGTTGACGACGGCAAGCCGACATAGAAGGGGACATTGTTATCTTTGGCCGCCAACGCCTTCAGGTAGGTGCCGATTTTGTTGGCCACATCGCCGGTATAGGTGGTGCGGTCGGTGCCCGTGATAACCAGATCCACCATGCCGTGCTGCATCAGATGCCCACCGACATTGTCGACAATGACCGTGTGCGGTACACCGTGCTGGCCGAGTTCCCAGGCGGTCAAGCTAGCGCCCTGGTTGCGGGGTCTGGTTTCGTCTACCCAGACATGAACTTTCAGGCCTTTATCATGGGCGGCATAAATCGGCGCCGTCGCCGTGCCATAGTCTACAAATGCCAACCATCCGGCGTTGCAATGGGTGAGAACGTTGACCACATCATCGCCTTTTTGCCGGCTGATTTCTTCGATGATTTTTTGGCCGTGTTCCCCGATACGGCGACAGAACTCGGCATCTTCATCCGCGATGGTTTGGGCCATATCCCGCGCGATGCGAATTTTAGCCTCGACGCCCCCCCCACCGGATTTAATGGCCTCAAACTGGCGCTTGACCGCCCATTCAAGATTGACGGCCGTTGGACGGGTGGCGATCAGTTTTTCACCATCGGCGGCCAGGGCATCCATGAACGCCTGTTCTGATTCCCGCGGCGCCTTCAAAGCGGCGATGTACATGCCAAATCCTGCGGTGGCCCCAATTAAGCCGGCACCGCGAACATACATATCCTTGATCGCGCGGGCGACGTCTTCCACAGTCTTGAGGTCTTCAATCACAAATTTATGAGGCAATTGCCGCTGGTCAATAATTTGCACAACGTTGTCGTCAGCCTCACTCAACCAGATCGTACGATAATGTTTGCCCTGTACTTTCATTTGATCGTCCCTTTCTCAAATAACTGGATATTTAGGTGCTAATAATTGAAATATCATTAGCCCAATTTTAAAGATCACGCAATCCCTCGTTGCAGTTTACGATTACCTTTACGTTGGAGCGTTTATTTCGGATACATTCTTCGAAGCCTTTTTCCACAACCTCCTCCAATGCAAATAATGTCCATGTAGCTAATCAAAGCAGCTTTTGTTGTCAAGAGTAATTTTTTAGGGTCGCGGAAACAAATAAATACAAAAAACAGCATCTTGCAAAATTAGCAAGAATTGCATATGTAAAGAAATCTAAAGGTGACTACCAGCTAAGTTCCGACCATAACATGCTGAATTAAAAAACATAATATCTTACAAAGAAAATCATTTAAACAACTTTGAAAGCAGGAGGCAATCAGATGATTAAAAAAATTTCGTTCGGAAAAACCGGTCATCAGAGTTCCAGAACTATATTCGGTTCAGTAAGTTTAGGTCAAGTCAGTCAGTCTGAAGCTGATCGGGTGCTTGATGTCCTGTGGGAGTTCGGTGTCAACCATATTGATACGGCACCCAAATACGGAGAGGCCGAACTGCGTCTTGGACCTTGGATGAAGAAGTATCGCGATCAGTTTTTCCTGGCCACCAAAACTAATGAACGAACCTATCAGGATGCGAAAGAACAGTTTCAGCGATCTCTGGATCGGCTGCAGGTCGACAGTGTTGATCTGCTTCAGTTTCATAATTTAACGGATGTGGTGGAAAGAGAGATTATTATGGGCCCCGGAGGTGCGCTGGAATTTCTGATTGAGGCCAAAGAAAAGGGAATGACTAAATTTATCGGTATTACCGGGCATGGGCTGCATACACCGAAATTTCACCTTCAAACCCTCAAGCGCTATGCTTTTGACACCGTCCTTTTACCTTGTAATTACCTTCTCATGCAGGATCAAAACTATGCCGCTGATTTTGAACAGCTCCTTTCTTACTGCAATGAACATCAAATCGCCGTGCAAACAATAAAGGCCATCGCCCGGGGGTATTGGGGCGATAAAAAATGGAGCCACAGCACCTGGTATGAGCCGCTGACCGATGAAGCGGCCATTGCCCATTGTGTTCATTGGGTATTGGGCATTCCCGATATATTTTTGAACACGGTCGGAGACTTGCAGGAACTGCCCAAGGTCCTGAAAGCCGCCACCGAGTTTGAAAAACGCCCCTCAGCAGAAGACATGCGCCAAACAGTTGAGCAGATGCAGATGCAGATGCTTTTTAACTAAAGGAGAGATGTCAATATGGAATCATGGAAACGCAAATTGCGGATGGGAATGGTTGGTGGTGGCCAGGGCGCTTTTATCGGCTGGGTCCATC
Organism: Olavius sp. associated proteobacterium Delta 1; assembly: GCA_902749685.1. Lineage (GTDB taxonomy): Bacteria > Desulfobacterota > Desulfobacteria > Desulfobacterales > JAFDCJ01 > JAFDCJ01. The sequence goes on from CACVKW010000930.1 coordinate 26,513, forward strand.
GTATGGCCGCCGCTTTGGATCAGCAAGTCGATTTTGTTGCCGGCTGTTTTTCGCGGGATTTTGAAAATACCAAGACCACCGGTGAGCAACTTTATCTGGATCCTGCCAGATGCTATAAAACTTACCGGGAAATGGCTGATGCGGAAGCCAAGCTACCGTCGGATCTGCGCATTGATTTTGTCTCAATTGTGACGCCCAACGAATCACATTTCTCAATCGCAAAATCCTTTTTAGATGCCGGCATCCACGTGGTATGCGACAAACCGATGACATACACTCTTGAAGAGGCTGAAGACCTCGTTAAACTCGTCGCGCAGACCGGACTGGTCTTTGCACTAACGCACAACTACACCGGGCATCCTCTGGTTCGCCACGCACGCCAACTCTTTGCATCCGGTGAAATGGGAACCGTCCGCAAGGTTATCGTTGAATATCTGCAGGATTTTTTAATGTATCCCCACGAAAAAGAAGGGCAGAAACAGGCGCTCTGGCGGGTTGACCCCAAGCAGGCCGGTCTCGGTGGAACCCTGGGCGATGTTGGATCCCATGCGCTGAACCTGATGGAATATATTACCAACGACCGGGTGACTCAGATCTGTGCCGATAAGAGTACTTTTTTGCCTGACAGGAAACTGGATGAGGACGTCAATGTGCTGCTGCGCCTGACCGGCGGGGGCAAGGGCGTACTCACCATCAGCCAGATCGCAACAGGCGAAGAAAATAACCTCTGGATTCGCATCTATGCTTCCAAAGGTGCAATCGTCTGGTGTCAGGAAAACCCCAACTATCTGGAGGTCTACCGCTACGGCGAGCCCCGGCAGACGATGTCCCGTGCCAGTGGCTATTTATCAGAAGCCGCCCGGGATTCGACCCGGGTACCGACCGGCCATCCTGAAGGATATCTGGAAGCCTTTGCCACCATCTATTGCGGCGCAGTTGAAGCCATCCGGCGCCATATCGACGGAAATCCGATGAAGTCGGACGAGTATAACTTTCCCTCGGTTTATGATGGCTTGCGGGGCATGCAGTTTATCTGCCAGGCCGTGGAATCCTCTGACCATGGAGCCGTTTGGGTGGATTTGCCGAATTAATCCGCCGTACAAAATAGCATCTACCCGGTTGTGCATTGGTTTTTGCTACCTGAAGAATATTTGATGAATTTCAAGACATTGCCCTGGTCGATGAGGCCGAGGCGCTGTTTCGCAACGGCCTGGAACATATTGACTGCCAGATACCGGTCGTGATTTTAGGGTCCAAGCAACATCCGTTAAACCGCATTTTCGCGCGCCCCAAGGCTCCGTTTTTTAATTGGGGCACCCATGTAAATTTCGAAGCAATTGATTACCATGAATACTGGCAGTATATGGATGAACGCTTCGAACAGGCAGGATTCCGGATCTCATTCGAAAATGCCGTATACCTGCAGGACAAGATGTCGCGAATGCCGGAAGCAATTAACAGGCTTTGCTTCGCCCTATTGTTCCATGACCTCCCAAAAGGCGAGATCACACAAGAAGATATCGACTCAGGGCTATCAAAAGTCGTCTCGGATCGGCGAAACGAGCCGGAAATCTATTTATCAGGTTTTACGGCAGTGGATCAGATGGTCATTATCAACCTAGCAAAAAAGGAACCCGTGCTTCACCCCCAGCGCAAGGAGTTCATCAAAGGCATCAATTTGACTGCACCCGGAGTTCGGAAAATAATGATAAAGCTCGAAGACGAGGCCGTTGTTTACAAAGAGGGTGCCGGTTATATCCTGGCAGATCCGCTCTTGAAACAGCATATTTTAAAATTTAGGCTCTAATGGAATACACGGAGGTAAAAGGTCTTATTCGCAGGTATTGCCTGCATCGGAGAATTATATGAGGAAATTCAACTTAATTACTAGTATCAGACTGTTGGGGAGGGACTTATGATACGTCACACGGTAGTATTTAAACTCAAGCACCCTGAGGGATCTCAACCGGAATTGGACTTTCTACGATCAGCCCGGAAACTTTCGAAAATTTCTACAGTTCGGAACTTCGAATGTCTTCGCCAGATTAGTGAGAAAAATGGCTATGACTTTGGTTTGTCAATGGAATTTGATTCGGCTGCTGATTACGAAACCTACAATACCCACCCGTCTCACGTTGAATTCGTTCAGACCCGCTGGATTCCTGAAGTGATCGATTTCATGGAGATTGATTACGTGGCTTACACTGAGGATTAAAGGAGCATTAAAAATGATCACAGCACTGGTTCAATTCAAACCTCCGCAACCGATGACCACGGATAAAGCCCGGTCGGTCTTTGCGGAGACGGCACCGAAATACCGGGAAGTAAAAGGGCTTATTCGCAAGTATTACCTACTGTCAGAGGATGGAGAAACCGCCGGCGGGGTATACCTCTGGAAATCACGAGAAGCTGCAGAGCAGCTTTATACAGAAGACTGGAAAAGGTTCATTGAGCAAAAGTATGGTACCCGGCCAACTGTAACCTATTTCGCCAGTCCGGTTGTCGTCGATAATCTGGTTGGCCAAATCATCATGGATGATCAGTAGTACTTAATTTTTTCATAAAAATTATTCACAGGGGGTAAAAAATGCAATTATTGTGTCTGGATAGTAGATGAAGCGATGTCCCGCTTCGACCCATCCAGGTATTTTAACTCGATTGTCTCTTCTCAGATAGAAACCTGGCACGAGTGGGTCAAGGAAAAGATTGATGCTGCAGACTTTAGAAATCGGGCGTTGAAATTCGAAAAGACGGGCGAACTGGAAATCGACCTGTCGCAGATGACGGAAAATGTTACGATGGACTAGTTAGAAAGTAATTTCCCACCAATACAAACCATGGAATCAAATAAGGAGGTCGAATTGACAGAAGTAAATGAAAAACTTCGTGAGCGACTCGACATGTTTCCTCAGGGGTTTCCAAAGACCCCAAGCGGTGTTGAATTGGAGATATTGGAAAATCTCTTTACTGTGGAGGAAGCGAAAATCGCCTTGTCTTTAAAACCATATCCTGAACCTGTAACTGTTTTAGCAGAAAGGATGAATAGGGATGAATCCGAATTGGGTCAAATCCTATATGATATGTCAAAAAAGGGGTTGATACTGCGCTTTAAAGAATCTGAAGAGGTCATTTATTATTTCTTGGCCCCTTGGGTGGTAGGAATATGGGAATTTCAATTGAATCGTTTGAACAAAGAAAACATTCCACTGTACCAAAAATTCCACCAGGAAGGCATTGTGGCTTCTGCAAAAGGTAAAAGTGTTGGAGGGTTTCGGGTAATTCCGGTTGAACAGGAAATACAGGACGACAAAGAAATCCAGCCATATGAACAGGTTTCAGAAATCATAGAAGCAAATTCAAAGTTCGCTGTCGCAGACTGCATCTGCCGTAAAGAATCAGAAATAATGGGGGATAAATGTGATAAATTACTAGAGGCTTGCATGACATTCGGTTTTGCAGCAGACTATTACCCCTAACATTGCATAAATTCTTGTCATCTAGCCTGGCCGTTATGTCTGAGATCGTTGCTTTTTCCGGGCAGATGCTGGATGCTTGATACTTGATGCTGG
>CACVKW010000931.1 GCA_902749685.1 Olavius sp. associated proteobacterium Delta 1
GCTCAAGGCCGTGTCCAGCAAAAGACCGGTCATACCGATAACCCCGTTCATCGGCGTGCGAATCTCATGGCTCATGTTGGCCAAAAACTCACTCTTGGCTTGACTGGCCGCCTCGGCCGCCTCGCGTGCGGCATTGATTTCCTTTTCGGCCTGCATGCGCTGTGAAATGTCTCTTAAAAAGGACCAAGAGACCGCTTGGCCGCGATAAATTGTTTTGGTAACCGAATTTTCAAGATAGACCGGCGTTCCGTCCTTGCGAAGCCCTTTCAATTCATATCTCTGGGCTGCCAGCTCCCTCCGCTGCCGCTTTTTTACCATTTTCTGTATCCGCTGGAAGTCTTTCGGATGGACAAATGCTTCCAGTGGTCGTCCGATGACCTCCGCCGGAGAGTCATAACCGTGGATATCTGCGAATCTCTGATCAACATACAGTTGTTGCTTACCCTGGACGATGGACACCGCGTCATTACAGCTTTCGATTACCGTGCGGTAGCCTTCCTCGCTCTCCCTTAGCGCGACTTCCGCCCGTTTGCGCTCAAGAATTTCGGCCTGCAGTTTTTGATTGGTGTCGACAAGCTCCCGGGTTCGTTTTTTCACCTGGGTTTCCAGCTCGTTATTGGCCTTTTGTAATTCCTCCTGAGCACGTTTACGCGCCGTTATATCCGAATAAAAAGCCACCCCACCGACTTTACGATTGTTGCGCATGATGGGAGACACTCGGCATAAGACATGAATCATACGCCCATCCTTTCGGCACCGGAGTGCTTCAAACTCGGTTTGCTCCCCCTTTTCCAAGCGCTTACTGATCTGCTCTGATTCAAAACAAAGTTGTTGCGTATGCATTTCTTCCGACACAATCAGGTTATAGAGATGTTGACCGACGGCTTCTTCGACGGTATATCCAAAGAGGCAGGTAAAATTCGGGTTGATATGTTGGATTATTAGATGGTTATCTGCGATAACAATGGCCAACAGGGCGTTGTTGAACACCTGTTTCAGCAATTCATTATCTTGAGGAAGCATACCTTTGGTTGGATTGAGCCGAGTATTTTGCATGCATTTATCTCGTATCGCGAACTCAGTAAATTCAAATTAATATTTACGGGAACCGTCTTTAACGTTATCGCCCGTTTTTCGATCTGCTTTAATTAAAAAAGTGCAATCACCGATCTTTGGACGAACTCGGGACGAACTCGGGGAGGTTGTGAAAGCGCCGGGATAAACCGGCATAGAGTAGGGGATGGAAGAGCCCTACATGAAAGGAGAAGCTGCTCCATTGTGGCCCCGAGTCATGCGCGGGCAAAATCGTGAGGTTGCACGTGAAGCGTTGACAGGGGGAAGCGCAGGCCAGCCATTGAGCTCCGAAATAACCCGTTTGGGGTGCCAACCCTGTACAACGTGGGGGAAGGCAACACGGCATGAGACGCTAGACAGCGAGTCACATGTCGGCCCTGCGGAGTCAGAGACCCTGAGCATGCGCGGACA
>CACVKW010000932.1 GCA_902749685.1 Olavius sp. associated proteobacterium Delta 1
ATACTGGATGTCGTTGAAATTCACCGATAGTGTCCTGTTAGATATCCAGCATCGAGTATCAAGCATCCAGCATCAGCCCGGAAAAAGCAACGATCTCAGACATAACGGCCAGGCTCGATGACAAGAATTTATGCAATGTTAGGGTTAATAACTGCTCCCGATCTACTGATGTTCGATGGGCATGGTATCGCCCATCCGCGACGATGTGGCCTCGCCAGCCACATTGGTCTGTTGATGGATCGCCCTTCTATCGGATGTGCTAAAACATTATTGTCGGGCTACTACGATGAGCCGGATACAGAAAGAGGACACAGCTCACGTTTAAAGGACGGCGATGAAATCATTGGGGCTGTGGTACGGACCCGACATGGGGTCAAGCCGTTGTTTGTATCAATTGGACATCGGATTAATTTGAAGGACAGTATAAGCATCGTTTTAAGATGCTGCAGCCGATACCGGATACCGGAAACCATTCGCCAGGCGGACCAATTGGCAAGGGGTGAACTCAAACACTTAAAACGATGAAAAAATTTACAGGAAAATCGATAGGACCATTCACCTCTTTGGCAATTTTGACATATCCCAGCGTCATCCCCTGGCCATTCCCTGAATCAGCGCCAACACGTTCTCCCCGAGAACGTCGTGATTATATCCCCCTTCCAGAATACCAAAACAACCTCCCTCATTGCGATCGGAGGCCAACCTGACCCGATAGCCGATCTCTTCGTAATCCTCGGTGTTGAGCAGGCCGCCCCAGTCGGCGGCGTGGTTGTCGAAGCCAGCGGAAATACCGATTAAATCTGCCCGAACATTTTTCATGTCTTCTTCCACCGCTTGCAGATAGCGGCGTCGGCTATGGCCTTCCACATTGACAACGGTCACCCAATTTCGGTGTCCTAGAATATTTTCTGTTCCGTCTCCGAAATGAAGATCAAAATCCAATACACAGGCACTTTCAATTTTTTTCTGTCGACGCAGCGCTTCAAGTGCCACAGCCATGTTATTGAAGTAGCAAAAGCCCCAGGATGATGCTGCAGAGGCGTGATGCCCCGGAGGACGGATCAATCCGAAGCAGGGTTCGGACAGGCCGATTTGAGCGGCCCGAAGGGCACCTCCTGCGGCCAGGCTTGCGATTTTATATAATCCCTGGTTTTCGACCTTCTGAATTTGCATGTCGGTGTGAACTGCTGCGATGTGCTCTCGAAGCGCTGGCTCTGCTGGCACAAACTCCACGTACGGTCCGATGGTTTCGACAATGGACTCCATACGTCCGGAGGCCGCTGCCGGATCACTGGTATAGACATGGTTGAAATCTTCATGAAAAACCACCTTCATTATACTTTTCCTCTTTTATATATGCTAATTTGAAAAAATTACTGATGGACAAACCTTTCAATTTACATCATACATATGCAAATCAGAAATATTATTCAACCCGTCAGATTTTCGGTTGCATACCTGAGTATACTGTTCCAAATTATTATGTATGAATGTTAGATTGCCATGAACTTACGACACGAAGGTCCCCTCTGTTTTAATTATCGCGTAGAGATAAGACAACGCTTGTTCAGAAGATCATCAAACGGATGGGATCGGTCAACATGGCCGGTTTTTATACCTCCGAAATTCGATACACGGGGTCTCGCCTGGGCTTTGAACTGCAAGGCCTGAATGGAGGGTGTCGAACCCTGGCTCACGTGGACATTGATAGCCGGTATCGCGTGGGCAGATACGGGGTGGATACGCTTGGCTTTGAGGAGTTTCTGACGATATTGGATCTGCTCAATCCGAATGTAGAGCTGATTGTGATCGATGAAATCGGAAAAATGGAGCTTTTTTCAAACCGTTTTCGGAACCTTGTCCGCGATGCTTTGAATGCCGACAAACAGGTGCTTGCCACCATTGCGCTGAAAGGGAATGATTTCATCCGGGAAATCAAACAGCGGCAGGATATTCACCTATTGGAAGTGACCCATGCTAACCGCAATCGCCTTCTCGAAGCGATACTGGACGAGCTGTAGACCAACCATTATTCACTTTAAACTCCTATATATAATCTGGACATAGTACCTCACCCTGGCTCTCCCCTAAAATGTTAAAATCCTTCCTGATGACTTATCACAGATTTTTACGATGGATAATATTTCCACCATTTGAGTGCTATCCCAAAAATGGCCAGGGTGAAAACTCAGATTGTTCCACCCTAACTTTCTATTTAAGCGTATAAAGTATCAATCCATTTCATGGCTGCTATATCGCTGATTTTACCCAAATATCTTTCAGTGGTCGAAAGATTTGAATGCCGTAATATGACGATCTCAATGGGAACTCCGGATCGAGATGCATAGGTGGCTGCATGGCGCCTCAAGTCATGAGGTCTGAGATGTATACCAACTACATCACCTGCCTTGGCCACCATCTCTCTTGCAGCCTCATAACATATAGGAAAAATGCGCTCATGCGATTTAGCTCCTCTTTGTCTTACCTAATCTTTAAGCCTATCTGCGAGTCTTTGAGGTATGAAGATAAATTCCTGTTCTCTCCCACCTTTAGGATTCCGGAAACACCGCAGTTTTGGAAACCTACATCAAACATATCTTCACTTTAACACTATCTGCTGATTTGATTTATGATTGTCCGTCATACCTCTCAAACTTGCTAAAAAGAGCTGGGTCGTCATAATAGCCCATCGTTGGGTATTTATATGAAATATAAGAAATTAGTTTATCCCCCCAATGCTTGTCTGGGCAACGATGTCCAGGTCCTTTCTTAACGATATAATGGATAAACTCATCTGAAATTTCCAAGGTCTTTTTACCAAAATAATAATATTCATTTGAAATGAGCACAGCGTCGACTGAAGTATCTTTTCTTAAGTTATGCACATTTGGGCTTCCATCCTCTAAACTATGGTGAGAATCGACTTGTATCCATTTTGTACCATTGTGATGATAAATGTTGTCTCCATACATCTTTTTAAGACTACCATTCATTACTGGTTTTTTAGTCGCATATTTAGGATCGTGCCAATATTCATTAAAAGATATTTTTTCAGATATTCTCATAATCATTGCTGTCCAAAATAATTTGAAAATCAAATACTGCCTTTAATAAAAACAGGCAGTTATAAACGGGAAATTAGTGATTTAGAAATCAGGTTGTA
>CACVKW010000933.1 GCA_902749685.1 Olavius sp. associated proteobacterium Delta 1
AGGGGGATTAATCGAAGAAAGATTTTTTTCGATGATTGCGACCGTGATGATTTTTTGGATCGGCTTGGCGGTATCCTGTCAGACAGTAAAACTGCCTGTTTTGCGTGGGCGATTATGACCAATCACCTTCACCTATTATTGAGGACAGGAGTCGCCCCGATCGCGTCGGTAATGCGAAGGCTCTTGACCGGATATGCGGTGAGTTTCAACCGGCGGCATCGTCGCCATGGTCACTTGTTTCAGAATCGATACAAGTCTATTTTGTGCCAGGAAGATCTGTACCTATTGGAACTGGTGCGCTATATTCACTTGAAT
>CACVKW010000934.1 GCA_902749685.1 Olavius sp. associated proteobacterium Delta 1
GCCTAGAACGCCGGATCGATGGCCGCGGCATCTGGACCTTTTATAGTTACGATGCCAACGACAATCTGATCCATACCTATTACACCGACGGCACGCCTGAGGTAAGCTATGCTTATGACGATTTCAACCGCTTGATGCGCATAAACGACGCCACCGGCACCACCCAATATACCTACTA
>CACVKW010000935.1 GCA_902749685.1 Olavius sp. associated proteobacterium Delta 1
ATAGTTGCATAAAATTTTGAAATCCAACTTAGCTGCTGCAATGAAGACCATTGAAAGTATTGACTGATCCTGGATTCTGGTTTCTGGATCCTGGATGTCGTTGAAATTCACCGACAGTGTACTGTTAGAT
>CACVKW010000936.1 GCA_902749685.1 Olavius sp. associated proteobacterium Delta 1
CTCTGTTTTTCCCATCAGGGCGTAATGCCCGCAGTAAGGGTATTTATTTAACCCCTTTAAATCTTGAACGATTCCGGCTCGCAAGGGATTCAAGTGAATTTAGCGCACCAGTTCCAATAGGTACAGATCTTCCTGGCACAAAATAGACTTGTATCGATTCTGAAACAAGTGACCATGGCGACGATGATCCCGCTGCAAGCGGGATTGAAACTCACTGCATATCCGGTCAAAAGCCTTCGCATTACCGACGCGATCGGGGCGACTCCTGTCCTCAATAATAAGTGAAGGTGATTTGTCATAAGCGCCCATGCAAAACAGGGAGTCTTACTGTCGGACAGGATATCGCCGAGTCGATCCAAAAACGCATCCCGGTCGGCATCATCGAAAAAAATCTTTCTTCGATTAATCCCCCTCACAATGATATGGTGCAGCGCTCCAGGGGCGTCTATGCGGGCTTTTCGAGGCATGTCATTCAGATATCAAATAATTCGGATTTTGTAAACCGTAAATCCGAGGAACGTCCCCTATAGCCCTTGTATCGATTCTGAAACAAGTGATCATGGCGACGATGATCCCGCTACAAGCGGGATTAATACTCACTGCATAGCCGGTCAAGAGCATTCGCATTACCGTGGCGATCGGGGCGACTCCTGTCCTCAATAATAGGTGAAGGTGATTGGTCATAAACGCCCACGCAAAACAGGCAGTTTTACTGTCTGACAGGATACCGCCA
>CACVKW010000937.1 GCA_902749685.1 Olavius sp. associated proteobacterium Delta 1
AAATTCACCGATAGTGTACTGTTAGATATCCAGCATCAAGTATCAAGCATCCAGCATCTGCCCGGAAAAAGCAACGATCTCAGACATAACGGCCAGGCTAGATGACAAGAA
>CACVKW010000938.1 GCA_902749685.1 Olavius sp. associated proteobacterium Delta 1
CCTGGCCATCGAGGAATTAGACGGCATGAACGGGGCGGTGTATTCGATCCGCAGCATCCAGTCATCGAAAAAGATCACCATTGCCTACACCGGCAAGGACCCGGTGACCGGCGAGCTCAAAACCCAGGACAACACGGTCGAAGGTCCGCTGATGGTTTTTATCACCACAACCCAAGTTGACATAGATGGTGAGACCGCCAGTCGCTTTGTATTTATCTCCATTGACGAATCCGAGGAGATGACCAAAAAGATCCTGGCCAAGCAGCGACAAAGCCAAACCATGGAGGGGATGATCAACAAGCTTAAAGCCGCTGAGATCATCAAAAAACACAAAGACGCAAACAAGCTGCTTAAATCATTGCATGTGTTCAACCCCTATGCGGACCTGTTGACCTTTACCAGCAAATCCCTGCGAGCCCGCAGGGATCACACCAAGTACCTGAATTTGATCTTGGCCATTGCCTATCTGTTCCAGCATCAGCGCAAGACCAGGACCATGGACTATGGCGGCAAAACCATTGAATACATCAGCGTCACCCTGGGTGATATCGAAAAGGCCAACCGAATTGCAAATTACGTCCTGGGCCGGTCCCTGGATGAGCTGAGCCCTTCATCCAGAAAGCTTTTGATGCTGGTACAGGAAATGATCGTCAATGCCTGCAAAGACAAAGGCGCCAGTGCAAAAGAATACCGCTTTAACCGCAGGCAGATCCGCGAATACAGCGGATGGAGTGACTTCCAGATCAG
>CACVKW010000939.1 GCA_902749685.1 Olavius sp. associated proteobacterium Delta 1
GCATTCAAGTAATAATTACATCGGTGTCATCAACGCCAAAGACAAAAGGCTTTACAGTAAGCGTCACGATAATCGGATCGAAGATGTCCTCAAGGTGCTCGGCAAATTTAAAGGGCGGGGAATTGGGGTCGGACCACGGTGAAGGCGCGGTAATTAAGGATAAAGGCCCAAAATACCCCTGTTATTTGGGCTTAATGTGATCTTTTTGACAACAAAAAGGGCAGGCTAAGAGAAAGCCAACCAATTCACCGCGTTGCCACTTAAATGCATCATTTGGAGTACAATGTATTGAAGAGTTCAAACGTTCATGCTCAATGGGCATAATGCTTCAAAAATATTTGGCTACCAGTTATATTCTCGCTGTGCACGAACGTCACGGTATGTCTGATTCCGAGCATATCGGGGGTGTCACTAATGAGCAGGAGTCGCATCAGATTATCCTTGGTAGCCTAAAAGTAGCCATTTATCTGAGCCAGTAGCCTTTTCCCAGCCTTGTCTTGCTTTCTAAGGAATGATTTCCCAGCGAGCGCCCCGCCCCCTGCCGACAAGGCGAATCTTGCCTTGTTTTTTAAGTTCCGCGAGAATCTTCTTGATAAGCTGCGGACTGGCTGACGGCAGTTGGGTTGCAAGGTCTCCCAGCGTGAACTGCTCCACTTGAGCGAGAACGGTTTGCCTTACCAAGTCGCTTTTGGCGGGCCGGGCCCCCGTCGATTCCACTTGTCGCTCGAACTCCTCGTAGGCACGCCGCAACACGCTCAAGAAGTAATTCCACCAGGGTATGAGATCGTTCTTGCCTTCATGCCATCCTTGGGAGCAATCGGCCAGGACGCCGTAGTAATCTTCTTTGCTTTGCTCGGCCAAGCGTTCCAAGCTGACGTACCGCGAAACCTCGAAACCGTGGGCCTGGAGCAAAAGTGTTGTCGCCAGCCGTGAAACGCGTCCGTTCCCATCGCGAAATGGATGGATACACAAAAGATCGAACACGAACGTTGCGACAATTAAAAGCGGTGGGACGCGCTTGTCGTCATGGGCTTCGCGGTAATTCCGGCAAAGTGCATCCATGGTTTTCGGAGTGTCCTTGGCGGACGTGGGAACAAACCTGATTCTCCTCTCGCCGTTCGGCAGAATCTCGATGATATCGTTGTTCCGCTCTTTCCATTCACCCGCATCGCCGGGAAAACCGCCTTGAGCGAGGGCGTGAAGTCGCTGAATGACCGCTGGTATGACGGACACCTTTCGCTTCCTCGAGAAAATCCAGTCCAAAGCCTGCCGGTACCCTGCGAGTTCCTCTTCCGAGCGATCCCGTGGCTTGACCTTTCCCAGGACCACCGGGCGGAGCCGGTCGGCTGGTATTGTCACGCCTTCAATCCGGTTCGAAGATTCCACACTCTGGATGATGGCCTGTTCGCGCAGAACCCCGAGAACCTCCGGCTTCTGCCTCAACCAAAGGTCCTGCTTTCCGCGGGCTTCCATGCATGAACCGAGAAGCCAACCCGTGCCCACCGGGATTGATAATTCAGTCAGCTTTTTTGGGTCTAAAGACAACAATATCGGGCACCTCCTTTCATTGGTAGCCTAATAATAGCTTATTTTGTCTCCAGTAGCCAATTCTTTTTTCGAAAGCTGCAATGTTGTGTATGTTAATGCCCTTCAGTTAATGTCGATGCATGGTCCCATTGTTTCTCGCTTTTTAAAACTAAAAGGGATTAACCATTGGTAGGTTAACCCACCCTAACCTCAAATTAAGATTTATTCAGCAAGAAAAGAGTTTAAAAATCTTATTTAACCGGGTAAATCCCCTGCGGGCCGGTCTAATTGATCGTCCTGAAGACTATCGCTGGAATTCGCTTGGATATCATCTGCAGACCGAAAACAAAGATCAGTTTTTGTCTACTGATTTTGGATTAGAAGAATTTAATGTCAAAGGCCGAAAAGAGCGGATCAGAAGATATCGCGGGTATGTTTATGAAGCCGGCGCCATTAACCGATCCGACAAGATGCGGGTCAAGATCATAGATGATAAGGTCTTTGCCAAAGAGCGTAAAAAGGATTTTGAAATCAGCCGAATCAGTCGTTTCAGACACCGCACCCGCTATTTTACGGATTCGGGCATTATCGGATCAAAGGAGTTCGTGACGGATAACTACCAGCGGTTTAAACATTTATTTCATTCAAAGCACGAAAAAAAGCCTAAACCGGTCAAAGGCTTGGATGGGATGTATTCGCTAAAGCGTCTGTCTGAAATGATATGAAAAACAGTTCGTATCATCCCCTACCTGCCTGTTTGATCATTGCTATGGTAAAAGCGAGAACTATTTTTAGTTATTTATATGGCAAAAAATCTGCTGAGATGATTTATTCGGATTCGGCCTCGTCTTTTTCTGAATCGACAACTTGATTCAGGTCGGGGAACAGCGGTGGGAGGTCTTCTTGGATGGTTTTCCAGATTGTACGAATTTCAACGCCCCAGTATTCATGGACGGCAAAATTGCGCATATCGCCCATCACTCACCAGGGGATATTCGTATATTTGAGCTGGATGTCGTTGGGGACATGGCGGGCAGCTTCACCGATGACAATAAAATTGCGAATAACAGCGTCGATTGTCTTCTCATCGTTCTGGAAATCATTGAATTCCATTTTTTCAACGTATGATTGTATCTTTATAATGGAATCCAGGATATCTGTGATTCTATACTTCCACAATCTACGCGACATTGACCGCCTCTGATAGAATTTGTTTCTTTAGTGCGGGGTGTAACGCGCCCTTCTGAATGAGGTCAATTTTGGGTACACCGATGATTTCCTCCAGCCTATGCTGGATTTCAAATAAATAAAACAGGCCGACATCACGATCAAAGTCGACCAAAAGATCGATATCACTTTGCTGCGTAGATTCATTTCTCGCTACAGATCCAAAAATGGCAAGGGAAACCACCCCCATTTTTCTCAGTTCATTTCGAAAGGCAGCAAGTTTTTTTTCAAGTTCTTGTCTTGTCAAAAGAGACTCTTTCAGGTTGAATTACATTATAAATATCATTTGTCAAAACTATAGCTTATATGTAATGCTCGGTCAATTCGAAATTTGGATTTGGCTTTGGCACCCAACGCCGGATTCGAATCCGCGATATCTCGATTTGATAGGCGAAACGCCCTGACTAAATAAAAAAGAGCCACACAAGTGCGACTCTTTTTGGCCTGCTATGCAAAGCTGCAGGCGAAGCATGGTGATCCCAGGGGGATTCGAACCCCCGTTACCGGCGTGAGAGGCCGGCGTCCTAACCACTAGACGATGGGACCATTTTTGTAAATTTTCTGAAGCTTTAATACAGGAAATAAGGGGCGATTGTCAAACTTAAATTGAGCGAAAGCTCAATTTGTGAGTTGTTTGTTGTTCCCATGAAGGCGTATCATCATTTCGTTAATACTCCAGGTACTAAAAGGCTAAAGTACTTTGGGGATATTCATTTCTTAATTTTTTATGCTTCTTTGGTGGCTTCCCGAAATTTGAAATCAACCACACTCTGAATTCTCTTGAAATCACTGATGTCCAGTGTTACTACGGTAGCACCGATCTGCCCTGCCAGCAATGCGATACAAACGTCATTGTATAGCCTCGGATTCTTTGGATCCAATTTCCCGGTTGCTCTAAGCTTTTGGCAGACACGCCCGATTTTAATTTGCGTGGCAGGTTCCGGCTGAACCAAGCGACCTAGTTTGACAAAGGTATTTCCGAAACTTAACAGATGCCTGATTTCTAACTTACCTTTCGCGCCCATCCATAATTCATGGAGCACCGGATGGACAAGATAGGTTACTCTGTTAAACCAGTTGATCTCGTTAGTGTACAGGCCTCTGTTGAAGATGCCGATGTAAATGCTAGTGTCGAAGACAACTTTTTCTTGCATCGTTACATCTCTTCGAATTCAAAAGTCCCTGCGCCCCTTAAGGTTACATCAGCCAGCTGGATTTCCGTATCAAACTGACTGAGAACTGCGTTTAAGGCTTCTTTTTCAGACTTTGCATTTAATGCAATCTTTATCCGATTTATTTTTTCCTGATCCAACTCGATTGTCTTCTTGACAAGAGCCATGATGCCCTCCGTCTAAACCATATATTATTTATGTTTTATATGGGAATCTTACCGGGAAATTTCGGCTGCGTCAACAATAAAAGCCCAAATGATACTTGAGGGGGAGATTAAATAGTCAGTTGCATGTTGATAAAAATACGAAAAGAAAACAGGCACATCAGATCGTAAGGCCTGTTTTTTTACCTTTGCGGAATCCAAATAATAAATAGACGATAAACCCGACAAAGGGTACCGAGGCAATTATCCACCACAATGCCTTTTTACCCATGGTGCCGAAATCCTTTTGCGCCACGTCAACAATGGCCCAGATGGTGCCCATGAAAAACGGCACACATAAACCGACGAAGATTAGAGCTGTCTTTATACCCATGCGTAATACTATTGAAAATTGAAGATTGAAGATTGAATATTTGAGGCATTCTATCTATTTTAAGATGATGCTATGGTTCCTGTGTCCTGCTTCATGAGCTGTCAGTTATGAGGTCTGATTATCCTGCATCACCCACCACCCCCCAAGCTTCAATCTGTTAGTTAATTATTTAACGACTGCTGGACTGCATTTAGCATCTAAGCACCCGCTAATCAGCTCCCCAGACGTTTGGCGATTTGCAGGATTGCTTTAACATAATATTCGCTGTGGTTGTAGTGGTAAATGACTTTTTCGGCTTTTTTGCGGCTGATCCCGGGGCGCCAGCCGTGGCGCTTGAGATAGTTGGCGATGCTGGCCATGGCATCGGCATGGGTGAGCAGGTCGACGGTTCCGTCCTTGTTGCCGTCCTTGCCGTAAGCCAGGATACTGGTGGGCATGAATTGCGCCAGCCCCATGGCCCCTGCGAATGATCCCGGCATTCCAGCGGGGTCGAAACCTTCCTGATCAGCGTATTCTAATAGGGCTTTCAATTCTCCGTAGGCCCATTTTGATTTTCTTTTGGCTGATTTTTCATACTTTTTGCGGGACGTTTTCTTGGCTTTCGGGATCATGGTATAGAATTCGCTGCGCGCTTCCGGGTACATTAAGGATGCAAGGGTGGAAAGGGTGTTCAAGGCCGAGCGGGTTCCCAGGGTCTTGCCCAGGCTGGATTCCACCAAAAGAATGGCGGTGATGACATTTTTATCCACACCGAAGGCTTTTTCGGTCCTTACAAGATCATCCTGGTGCTTTGCCATGTATTTTTTGGCCTTGCGGATCGACCAGTCATTGGAGAACTGATCATAATTCACCTTTGATTCGCTGTACGTGAAAAGCACGGTGACCCCGTCGGCTTCGAAATGAACCTGGGGTCGATCATAGAGGCTTTTGATTTTTTCAGAATCGAAGCCGTCCTGGATCAGTTTTTTTTGCAGGGGTTCAAAATAGTGTTTGTTGTTCTTCTTAACGGCCCAGGAAGATCCGGACCATAAAAGGATTATAATTATATATATGATGATTGTTGGAATTTTGCTGTTTGTGCTGAACCGAAGGGACATTGTGTCTTTACCTCATAATAAATACCTGATTTTTTGTTAAAAAATTCTGTGATTAAATGAATTAGAAAATAACCACGAAAATTAGAAAGGAAACAAAAAAGGTGGTTTTTCGTTTTTGGTGCATGATTTGATTAAATAAAAATAGGGCACGGCTGAAAATGAAGCCATTTCCATCCTTCTAAAACAATCTGTGTGAATCCGGGCAGATCTGTGTCCAATGAACACTTCGATAAAATGGTACGGCCGTACCGACTTCGTTGCATTCCCTTTTGAGCTTCCTGCTTGATCCTATTGAAATCTCGTGCTATCTCTACTGCCAAATTTAAATTAAATTGAGCGTTTCAATTTTCAAATGAAGGGGTAGATTGCATTTTTCTTAAGGAATTATATCGGTTTTAATTCTTGAAATTTGAAACACTACGGGATTGCCGATCTTACCACATCTACCGCGTCATATGCCGTCCCGCATAAGCAACTATAGCGGAACAACATCTTCCTTGTATATGAGGTAACCTCGAAAATCGCACAACTTAATTCTACCATAGTTACCGGAGATTTACCATTGTGAAAAAGTCTCAAAAGACCATATTCAGCTGCCAATCGTGCGGATATCAAGCCCCGAAGTGGATGGGCAAATGTCCGGATTGCGGTACCTGGGATTCATTTGTCGAAGAAAGGCCGGCCGCCGCTTCCAAACCGGGGGGCGGCATGACAATATCCGGGCTGCAAACCGGGCCGGTGCCGATTGATTCCATTGAGCTGGAAACAGAACTCCGGCTGCACACCGAAATCCGGGAATTTGACAGGGTCTTGGGTGGCGGCCTGGTGCCGGGTACGCTCATTCTGATTGGTGGGGATCCGGGAATCGGCAAATCAACGCTCATGCTGCAGGCGATGCACGGCCTTGCCGGCCAGGGGCATAAAGTCCTGTACGTGTCCGGTGAGGAATCAATTCGTCAGATACGATTGCGCAGTAAAAGATTGAACACGGTGTCACCGAATCTACTGGTGGTTTCAGAGGTCGAAGTCGAAACGATTTTATCGATGATTGAAACCACCAGGCCAAGGGTGATCGTCATTGATTCGATCCAGACCATGTTTAACGGCGACTTGACCTCGGCACCGGGCAGTGTCAGCCAGGTTCGGGAATCCACCGTGCGATTGATGCTGATGGCTAAAAGATCCGGGATTCCCACTTTGCTGGTCGGCCATGTTACCAAAGACGGCGCCATTGCCGGGCCCAAGCTGTTGGAGCATATGGTGGACACCGTTCTTTACTTTGAGGGGGACAGCAATCACATTTTTCGCATTTTGCGGGCGGTTAAGAACCGTTTCGGTTCAACCAATGAAATCGGTGTCTTTGAAATGAAAGACAACGGCCTGGATGAAGTCGCCAACCCGTCGGCGGTCTTTCTATCCGAACGTCCGGCCGGGGCGCCGGGGTCGGCCGTCACGGCCAGCATGGAAGGTACACGGCCGATTCTTGTTGAATTGCAATCCCTTGCGAGTGCTACGAATTTCGGCACCCCGCGCCGCACCATACTCGGATTGGACACCAACCGGGTGGCCTTGCTGGCGGCGGTAATGGAAAAAAAGCTGGGCATGCACCTGATGGGCTATGACATATTCATGAACGTTGCCGGCGGTGTCAAAGTCGTAGAACCGGCGGTGGATGTGGCCATAGTGGCGGCTGTCGCTTCCAGTTTTTTAGACAAACCCATTGCCGACGGCACCGTTGTCCTGGGGGAGGTCGGATTGACCGGGGAGGTGCGGGCCATCGGCCAGGTGGATACCCGGTTATCGGAAAGCCGCAAAATGGGTTTTACCCGCTGCCTGGTACCGGCGAGCAACCTGAAGCGCCTGCCTGAGATTAAGGGGATCGAAGTTACGGGCGTTAAAACGGTATCGGAAGTGGTTGAGAACCTCTTTTGAATTCGGAAGTCGGAATGCGGAAGTCGGAACGACTGAGCATAGCGCAAAGTGCAATGCGCAGAGAGGAAAAAATAGGCCCACGGCGTGAGGCTCAGGGCGTAAGGCAATGGAAAATGGCAGATAACAGATGACAGATGACAGATAATAGTGAATGCGGAATTAAGGGACGACTGAGAAGCGTTGTCGAATTTAGCCGGCTTGACTGATTGAGAAACCAATAGTATATATTATTACCTTTTTCTATTGTCCTTTTTTCTCAAATTTTTGAGTAATCAAAAATTCATAAAATAAATAGCACACGAGGTTGCAGAGTGGAAAGATGCGCCGCGTAATTTGCAGCGCGTAGCCCGAAACTCGTAACCCGAAACTCATAACCCGCAACCCGGAACGTGCAACCCGCAACCTGTAACTCGTAACGCGCACCGCGAAACGCGCATCACGAAGCCCGGAACGTGCAACCCGTAACTCGATACTATGAAGCGCACTGCTTCCCAGAAAAAAAATCAGTGGCAGGATCATTATACGCGCCGGGCGAAAAAAGAGCGGTTCCCGGCCCGATCCGTGTACAAGCTGCAGGAGATTCAGCAAAAGTACCAGTTGATTAAAAAAGGCTACCGGGTTCTGGATCTGGGATGCTCTCCGGGTTCCTGGCTGCTTTGTGCCGCCAAATTTACCGGAGACCGAGGTCGGGTTGTCGGCATCGACCTGAAGCCGGTGACAGGTCAGTTTCCAGCGCATGCTGAAATTATTACCGCCGACGTGTTTACGCTGGATATTGAATCTCTGGGGAATGATTTCAATGTGGTGTTGAGCGATATGGCACCGGCCACCACCGGCCATAAAGACGTGGATGCCGCACGCTCATACAATCTGTGCGAGACTGCCCTGGGCATTGCCCAAAGCGTCTTGCGGCCGGGGGGATCCTTTGTATGCAAGATTTTCCAGGGACCGGATTTCAAGACATTTACGGATATCGTCAAAGCAGGCTTTAGGGAACTAAAAATTTTCAAGCCTCGCAGCAGCCGCAAGGCCAGTAAAGAGATATATATCATCGGGCAAGGTTTAATACCTAAATAATGCGGTGATAAGTAGCTAATATGATTCGAAGTTTCAAAATTTTGGAATGTTGGAATATTGGAATGTTGGAATACTGGGATTGAAGGAATCTTGTCAATTAAAATGATTTAAACCGATTTTCCAGTACCAATAACTAATAACCAATAACAATTCACACTCATTTGAATTTAATTCCAATGAGGCAGGAGGTAAATATGTCAGGACACAGTAAATGGTCCAGTATCAAACATAAAAAGGCCGCAACTGACGCCAAAAGGGGAAAGATTTTTACTAAATTGATCAAGGAAATTACCGTGGCCGCCCGCATGGGCGGAGGGGATGATAATGCCAACCCCAGACTGCGATCCGCTATCTTAGCGGCTAAAAGTGAAAACATGCCCAAAGACAACATTGAACGGGCCGTTAAAAAGGGGACCGGTGAACTTGAAGGGGTCAATTATGAAGAAAGCATTTACGAAGGTTATGGTCCCGGAGGCGCAGCCGTGCTGGTTGAATCCCTGACCGACAATAAAAATCGGACGGTGGCGGATGTTCGCGCCATTTTCGGCAAAAACGGCGGCAGTCTTGGTGAAAATGGATGCGTGGCCTGGATGTTTGATAAAAAAGGGTATATTGCGGTCGAGAGTACAAACGTGGATGAAGACGCCCTGCTGGAGGTTGCCCTGGAGGCCGGTGCGGAAGATATTAAAGAGGATAACGGCAACTTTGAAGTCATCACAGCCCCGGCAGATTTTGAGGCCGTAAAAGAGGCTATCGACAAGGCTTCGATTCCCTATATTGTTGCCGAAGTTACCATGCTTCCTCAAAACACAACCGATCTGGCCGGCAAGGAAGCCGAGCAGATGGTACGGCTGATGGAGTTTCTGGACGACTGCGATGATGTCCAGAAAGTCTACACCAACGCGGATATACCGGAGGAAGTGTTCAGTAATATGTGAAGAATGGAAGATTCAGGATTCAAGGTTCGATGGATTTGGAATATATGGTTGTCCACAAAGACCAAGTTGCATGAAAGCTATCCATTATATCCCCCTCCCTCAATCCCTCCCGCCCGGGGAGGGAAGTGAAATCCGACTTACTATGGATTTGTAGATAACCAGTTTATTTTAACCCGGCTTGGCGCAGTAAATTTATCAATTTTTCCGTATTTGCTGGATCCTTATGCGGTGAAGCCAAGCTGAAAGTATCCGACGAATACGTTGGATCAAGCTTCAATACCTCTGCTACTGCTTTGCGGGCAGCATCATCATTGCCTGTTGCAATGTAGCAAGCAGCCAAACAAAGGTGGGGAAAGATAAAATTGGGATTCAAATGGAGCGCTTTTTTATAAGCTTTAATCGCTTCGGCGTAATTTTCCATCATTAAATGCGGATGTCCTAAGAAATGATAATAAAAAAACGGTGCCACCGGGTTGAGGCGAAAAGCTTTATCCATCAATGAAATAGCGTCTGAGTGCTTTCCTGAAAAATAAAGCACCAGCGCCAACATTGCATACGAGAGTGCATTGTTGGGATTTAACTCCACCGACCGTTCTCCATGCTCCATGGCTTTGTCATGTTGACGACTGAAAAGATATATTTGACTCAACACAATATAAGGCAAATCCAAAGAGCTATCGATAGATAATGCTTTTGCCGCCGATTTTTCAGCCTGCTCAAAAGACTCAATCGGAGATTTACTCCAGCCTTGAAATATATCATTGAGGTGGGCGTAAGCCAACATTGAATAAGACAATGAATAGTTTGGGTCCAATGCAATAACTTCCGCAAAACATCGGTGCGCGTGGAAATTATCACCGGCTGTCATTCGATAAAAATACTCCATGCCCTGAAGAAATTTAAAGTATGCATTTATGTTTTCTGTGCGTCCGCCATAATGATGATAAAGCGCTCCAGGAATCAGTTTCACCTGAAGGGCTTCAATTAGCTTGATGGTAATGTCATCCTGAACTGCGAATATATCTTCTAAAATCCTGTCGTAGCTTTCCGCCCAAATATGGTGTTCAGTTTGCGCATCAACTAACTGGGCATTAATGCGCACACGGTTTCCTGACCTTTGGACAGATCCTTCCAACACATACATCACCCCCAGTTCCCGGGCCACCTGCTGGACCTTGACGGCTTTGCCCCTGTAAGTAAATGACGAATTCCGGGCGATGACAAACAAATCTTTAATTTTTGATATGCCAGTGATAATCTGTTCCGTCAAACCATCACTGAAAAATTCCTGGCTGGCATCACCACTCATGTTGTCAAAAGGCAACACAGCAATTGAGGGTTTATCCGGCAATTCGAGTTTCTTTCCTAAATCAATAACATCATCAGTTGATTTTGTACGCACCCGGTACAACCTTACCGGTTTTGAAATATTTTTGACCCGTTGCTCCCCCATGTATTCGTATTCATAATCCAATTTATTCTCAACATGATCATACACTTTTCCGGATATGCAAATACCTCCGGCTTCGGACAGGGACTCCACCCGGGCTGCGATATTGACGCCGTCGCCGTAAATTCGACCATCCTCTTCGATGACATCACCCAGATTGACGCCAATCCGAAATCCCATTTTACGGCTAACAGGCAGCCCGGCATTCCGTTCTGCAAGCTCGCGCTGAATTTCAACGGAACATTTTAGCGCATCGACAACACTGGCGAAATCTGCCAGAATGTTGTCGCCCGGAGCATCGACAACACGGCCCCGGAATTGTTGAACAAGATCTGCTATGGCACTGCGGTATCTGGTAAGTGTGTGAACGGTTGCATCTTCGTCGTCACCCATTAATCGGCTGTAACCCTCGACATCGGCGCTGAGAATCGCGGAGAGTTTACGTTTAAAACCTTGCTCTGTCATTGGCAGGCTCCCAATTTAAGGTTCCTGGTTATATACAAAGCCCAGGTAAACAGTGGATAAATTTTAGTGGAAGCGGCTTCGGCTCGGCCGAGCTCGTCGCATACCAGCCGCAGCTTTTGAATTCGCGGCTACAAGCCGCTCCCACATTCCTTTTACTTGCTCTTTCTACATAGCTTGATTAAGGATTTTAAACGATTGAGGAGAGAACAATTTCGTCCGATAAGATTTATTAATATATAAAGAAGATCAGAAGGTCAAGGGATAGAGCTGCAAGGTTGAAAGCTCAAAGCTGAAAGCTTAAATGAAAAAGCTAAATTCAATAGTCAATTCACCGCCGGCGGATCCGGGTCAGGCCGTTGCCGATACGGCGGTTCCCCAATAGTTGAAGCTAGCAAACTTCATTCCCTGGATATACATCGTATCCAGCGCGCGAATCTTGAACCCCCCTTGTTTGAGCAGGGTTGGTATTTGAAGATTTAACCGGCAGCCGCCGGCCGCTTTCTGCCAAATCGGGTTTAACCGCTTCTGCCAGCGCCGGACACGCTGCTCCGGAGCGGCGCCATGTTCGCAAAATATGAGCTCACCACCCGGTCTAAGAACACGGCGCATATCTTGCAGTGCTTCAATGGTTTTCGGGACACTGCATAGCGTATAGGTGACAACGATACTATCGGCACTGTCGTCGACCAGCGGTATTTTTTCAGCAGATGCCTGCAAAAATTCAACATCAAATGAAACGCTGTGCGAACTATTCAGATTCCACATATCTTCGTTAGGATCAAGCCCCCAGACATGTCGCACCTTTTCAGGGTCGTAAAACGGTAGATTCAGACCCGAACCTATTCCGATTTCCAGCACCCGACCCCTGGCCCGGGGAACGACCTTCTTGCGCTGTTGCGTGATCAACTTGCTGCTACAGACAAAATGCGCAATCCTTGGCAGAACATATTTTGCGTAAAAACCCACTTCTATCCTAATGATATTGAATGATTATGCCGTTTTAAATTTTATTAGCCACGAATTGGCACGAATTCTCACGAATTTTTGGTCGGTACGGATTTCGAGGAGTTCAGTCGACTCACGGCCGACCCTGGTTTGTTTTTGACCGAGTTATTTTTAATCCGAACTAGAAAAACTTCCCACTTCCGCATTCCGACTTCCACATTCTTTTTTATTCATCAATCTGCAGCACATCCGTTCCGGGCGGGATATCGAAGCTGAACAGTTTGTTGTCCAGTTTTACATTGAATTGGTGGTTGATCAGCTCAATTCGATTTTCGTCACCATAAGAATTGTAGGTGACAATCCGAATGACGGTAAACGTGTTTTTGGTAACGGACAGGCGGATGTCGGTCACATCCAGGTTTTTTTCAAATGGGTGCAGTTTAAGCTCATAAAAAAAATTATCCTTTGACTGTTCCAGCGAAATTTTAAACTTTTGCCGAATCAGCTTGATATCCGACAGAAAGCTGGCTCCCTTCCCATCGGTAAAAAAGGCAGGTGCACTGCCGGTCATGACCTGATTGTCGGCCGGCCGGTAAATCCATAATTTTTTGGCATCGGTAATGATCACCTGCTTTTCCGGTTTTTCATACTCCCATCTCATCATCCCCGGATAGCGCACAAACATCCTGCCGGTTGCAAAATCGGTGATATCCATCGCCTTTAAGGTCGATTCCTGGGCAAACTCGGCTTTGAAGCTTTTATTGCTGTATTGGGTTTCCATCCGATCTAAGATTTGCCCCAGCTTCAATTCCGGTTCGGCAGCTGCGGCCTTTAGCGCAAAGCCCATTGAAAATATCACGCCTAAAATAATCGCTGTCACTGCTAAAAATCGTACAAATATTGCCGCAGGTGATAATTTCATTTTTAAATTTCCTGATCCGGATTCATCCCGCCGGGCGGATATGCCGGAGGTAGGGCCACAAAGACTCAAAGGCACGAAGTACTAACCCTAATTGAGCGAAGCCCGATTATCAGGTATTGGGTATTGGCTATCAGGTATTGATTTGGTGGCCTTGCGTAACTCATTTTATATGGCCCTGGCGGGTGATATATTAAAAATCGAACCCATTCCTTAAAACCAATACCCAGTACCAGATACCGAGTACCCACCAATTGAGTTTCACTCAATTGGGGTATAACCAAGATAAATCTTTGTGTCTTGATGCCTTTGTGGCAAAGTCAAATTTTCAAAATATGCAATATAATAGACGACTGAAACTTTTATAAGTCGACATTATCTGATTACTATCTGTTTGTAAATTAGGAAAGCTGTTTTATGATATCCTGAATATCCTGGTCCGAGCGAAGTTCGATGTTGCCGCCGTCGGGATGAAGATCCTCAACATATTCGGTTCTGCCGAAAACGGCCCGGCTGATCCGGTCGATGATCAGCATCTTTTTGCGGGCATCCGCTTTATCAACCAGTATCACCCGTTTGCCCTGGGAGAGAAGGGTTTCCAGATTGTTCTTTTGAAGCTGAGTTTCTATTTTTTTGGCTTTTTGCAGGCTGCGCAGATAAAACCTCTTTTTGGCCATCAGCGCCTGGTAGAGGTCCTGGTCTTCCGTCAGTTCATCGATAAACGACAGCGCAAAGTCCAGACAGATGTTAAAATCATGGCTCTGTGGCTTTAGTTTTTCAAAAAAATCGCATAAAAATTGAATCTTATTCTCGCCGGGAAAGAATCTTGAGTTTCTTATTTTGACCTTATAGCCGTTGATGGCATCCGCGTCTGCATATTTATTAATAGCTTCTCGCAGTTTTTCATTCAGGTGTTTGGATATATGAAGCCGCGCCATAAATCCCGCGGCTACCTCCGATGGTAAGATAAGATTTAAAGATCCCCTGCCGTCCGGCAAGCGCATGTTGACCGGCAGTGATTCCCGGCAAAAGGCGTCCAGTACGTTATCTTCATCCTGTTTGCCTATCTGAAGAGTTTCCAAAATTTCTTCCAGTTCAAGCTGCATTGTTTCATCCGGGAAAAACAGCAGTTCCATCAGGGAATCTTTTTCGCAGCTGGAATCGTCATGCAGGATAGTTTGAAGTTCTTCAAGCGTCGGATTGGAAAAGGTGGAGTCGATGTAGTGGATTACATCGCTGCCCAGGGTGATGCCGTGGCCCAGGACTTTTCGAATTTCATCTGCGAGCTGATTGCATTTTTCTTCAGAATTCATTGGTCGAATCAATCATAACGGTTACTTGTACGGCAATAAAAATCCTGGTCTTGCGGACAGAATTCTATACTGGCAGCAGGATCCCAATGATGGTTGCTGGATACTCCATTTAATATCGGTATCCTCTCTGTTTCTATACAATGATTAAGAACCTTAATATCACGTACCTTAGGCATTTTAGCTCAATTTAGTCATTCAGCTCTTATATGTATGGTGCCATTTTCATCATCAGCTCATGCTTCTGCAATCCGCCCGGCCCGCTTTCTTTTATTTGGCCGTTATCAAATATAAAAAGAAACGGGACGCTCATAATGCTGTATTTGGATGCCAGCATCGGGCTGGCATCTACGTTCAGTTTTCCGACTCGGACTTTGCCTTTTGATTCGACCCCAAACTGGTCGATAATCGGTGCCACGGCACCGCAGCTCGGTCACCAGGGCGCCCAGGCCCACATCAGCACGGGCAAAGGAGACTTCAACACCATGTTTTCGAAATTGCCGTCGCTGACCATAATCGGCTGGGGGGTGAACAATTCCTCTGTTTTTAACATCGAACCGCATTTGCCGCATTTTGCACCGGCATTTATTTTTGGGCCGGGGACTCTGTTTTTTGCACCGCATTCGGTGCAGCGCATCTTGTAGCTGGCCTCAGGCTCTGCCGCAGCGGGATCTGTCGGCAGCTGTGCGTGGCATTTGCCGCACTTGGCGGCCATACCGAATCTGTCGGCCGGAATTCGATTGGCCGCCTGACATTGCGGGCATCGAATTATATGGGCACTGTTGTCGTTCATTTTCATAATCTCAGACTAAATTAATATTGTGGGAGCGCCTTTTGCTTACATCCCGATTCAGCGGGGCAACCGCGATGGCATTTGGATTTTTTTGTATATAATAATGACTCCGTTACTAAAGTAAACCCTAAAGTTGAATAAATAACAGGACGAGGGATAGCAAAAAGAAAATGATACCGTGCCTTTCTATGATAGATATTAATGCGGTTTCTTGGATTTCTCTCAAGGTGGAATCAATAAAAAAATCGAAAATTTTTAGTTTGACATATAATACCACTATGTGTCATGAGAAAGAACGCCATTTGACTTTGACCTGGATTAATCGCTCCCCTTGGATCTATCTTCTGTCTTGAAACGATCATTCCTGCTCATAATGATTCAGGATCCTTTAAACTTTAACATAAAAATCAGGAAAATTTTCAACGGGGAATAATCATGAAATTACTTTCAGCTATGATTCTGGGTTTAGCTCTTTTGGCTTTCACAGGTAATATCTTTGCACAAGATATGCTTTATGTGGCCGAAGAAAACGAGGGAATATACGGCACGTGGGTCAACATGGACTACCAGCCAGATGCACATCCACGCCAAAAGATAATTAATTACCCTGGGAAATGGGCAACATATGGATCTGCAGGAAGTGAGACAGCAACCGAAACCGGTAAATACACGATAACCGAAAAATGGACAGATTCAGAAGGCAATATCTGGTATAAGGGTGAGGTTGTTTTCCCTTTTCAGAAAGCATACGAACTGGATAAGATCAGTAATTCCGGAAAAACTTGGGAATTTGTATTTAGTAGTTCAAAATATCCAACCAAAATCGATCCTGAAGATTCCGATTATCATATCTATCACCGTAAGTAGTATGTCTTAGCCTTATCATGTACCACCAAAGAAAAGTCATTTTGCTTTACCGTTGGCCTTTTACCAAGAGACTTCAGCTTTGAGCTTTTATCCATGCGCCGCAAGCCCTAGTTTTTTATTCGATTAGACTGGCTGCCCTCCTGCGGATAAACTTTTCAGGCCAGCGGCGGCGCTGACACCTGAAACCCGACACCTAATCCCTTAAATTACATCTTCTCCTGTTTCTCTCCCCCTTCTGCCGTCGGCGCCAAAAGCTGGTAGCGATCGATTGAGTTCAAAGTGATTTCCTTAATCTCTGTTTCCCGCAAAATGCTGATGGGCACTTTGACGCCAGCGCTTCCAAGTGCCCAGACCTTGCGATAAAAATCGGCCTGTCCCTTGACGGGCTGCTGGTTTACTTTTAAGATGAGATCATCGGCCTGCAGATTGCTTTTTTCCCCCGGGCCTCCCGGCGTAAGACGGGTTATGAAAACGCGGCCGTGTGATTCCTCGGTGGTGACTCCCAACCAGGGTTTTTGGGGTTGGCGGGATCTGCCGGCAGTTTTCAGGTCATTGAGAATGGGTTTAAGAAGATCAATCGGCACGAACATATTTGCGGGAATCGAGCCAAATCCTGCCACCGCCACCCGCGTAAAAATGGAACCGATGCCCAGCAGGGAGCCGTCGGGTCCGATCAATGCTGCGCCGGCATAGTTTTGGTAAGGCGGGGTGGTATATATGGCATTTTCAAGCAAATACTCCCAGTAGCCGACAAATTCACCTCGTTGGACAATTCTGACGCCAACCACATCCTCAGAACCCTTGTGACCGGCAACCAGGGCCGGGTCCCCTTGCTTGAGTTCGGACGACGAACCCAGTTTCAAGGGCGGCACATCAAAGAGTTTATCTGCCCGTATCAGCCCAAAACCGGTGTCATAATCATAGGCGATAAATTTTGCTTCAATGACCTTATCCTCAGGGTCAATTACTTCAATAGTTTTGGCTTCCAGTATCAAATAGCCAATGGTTAGAATATATCCATCTGAATCAATCAGGATGCCATTGCCCTCACGCTCGGTTCCGAGCAACGGTGCCGTAATGGCAGCATCCGGGATTACCGCTCGAACTTTGACAACGGCTTTGAGTATTTCCTCGGCCTGTTTTTGGGCATACCCGGCATCACCCATAATTAGTAAATGCAAGGTAATGGCCACTAAAAATAATCGACTCATGAATGGTCCTCCGAACCCAACCCGGACTATCCGGTTAAAGGGCAGTGGAAATTTATGGTTTAGTGCAGAAATATAAATATAATCTAATCATGAAAGTCCCCCAGTTAAACCAAAAATTGGGTTTAGCAGACGAAAACACGGAATTCTTAGCTGAATTTCAGGGCAACAATTATCGCTGCCAGTCAATTGCGGCCACTTGACCTTGAACTTCACTAAGTGCTCCGAGACGTTTAATTACGGTAACGTATTAGCAGCAATACTTTTTCACCGCAGAGGCACGGAGGGCGCAGAGAACGATTATTTTTTATTTGCCGTTGATCCTCCAAAAAAACCGGCGGACAGGAAAAACGGCCAATAAAAAGGCTCAAACCCTGAGGGCAAAACTCATTTCTGATCTTCGACTTCAAAATCCTCTGACCTCTGGTCGCTATGCCCAATCATTCGGCCTTCCAAAAACTCAGTCCCCAGTCCTCATAACTCAGATCCATGTTTCCTTCCCCCTTCCGCATTCCCCCTTCCGAATTCTCATTTCATAACCCCATACGCCTTCAGCTTCTTGTGCAGTGTCTTGCGGGTGATACCCAGGCGCCGGGCGGCTTCACTCTTGTTGCCGCCGCTGGCCTCAAGGGTGTTTAATATGGTCGTCTTTTCCACTTCTTCCAGCGGCGTTACCCCGTCCATAATGCTTGGGGGGCTGACACTGTCCGGCATCGGAATATTGGGATTTACTTCGGATCCGTGAATAATTGTAAAATCCGCTTCCGATAGGAAATCTGCCTGGGACAGCACCACAGCCCTTTCGACGGCGTTCATCAATTCTCTGACATTTCCCGGCCAGGCATAGCGAATCAGGAGGTCCATGGACCGGGGCGTATACCCCTTGATCCCCTTGTGGTTTCGGGCGGCAAATACTTCCAGAAAATGTTGGGCCAGCAACGGGATATCTTCCCGTCGTTTTTTCAACGGCGGAATTTCCAGTCCAACCACATTGAGCCTGTAGTAAAGATCTTCGCGGAATTTTCCTTTGCCGATCAATTCCGGCAAGTTTTTGTTGGTGGCGGCCATCATCCTCACATCCACCTGAATGGTGTTTTCTCCGCCGACACGGGTAAACTCCCTTTCCTGCAGCACCCGCAGCAGTTTTACCTGCATGGTTAGAGACATTTCACTGACTTCATCCAGAAACAGGCTGCCGCCATGGGCTTGATAAAACCGTCCCTCTTTTCTGCGTTCTGCTCCGCTAAATGACCCTTTCTCATGGCCAAATAGTTCGGACTCCAGCAGGGTTTCGGTGATGGCGGCACAGTTGAGCTTTATAAAGGGACCATCTTTGCGGTGGCTGTTGAAATGGATGGCCCCGGCGATAAGCTCTTTGCCGGTGCCGGAATCGCCGGTAATCAGCACGGTGGCTTCAGAGGGTGCCACTTGCGCCACGGTTTCCAGAAGATTGATCATTGCCGGGCTTTGCCCGATAATATTGCGGCGGTCAAAATGCTGCCCCAGGCTTTCCTTGAGCCGGCGATTTTCTTCTTTGAGCCGGGTGTGCTCCATGGATCTTTCGATGGTGATCCTTAACTTGTCAAAATCAAGAGGTTTGGTCAGATAATCATGAGCCCCTTTTTTAAGGGCGTCGACAGCCGTTTCTACGGAAGAAAAAGCGGTCATGATGATGATTGGAATCGCCGGGTTATATGACTTTATCTTTTCCAGCGCTTCCAGGCCGGATATTTTGACCATGCGGACATCCATCAACACCAGATCGTAAGACCGGTCTTTAACTTTGTCGATGGCAGCCGCGCCGTCATCGGCATCATCAATCCGATAGCCCCATCCGCCGATCAGGGTGCGCAGCATGGTGCGGTGGGCCGTGTCGTCATCAACGATCAGTATGGTGTTTCGGTTTTCCATTAATAATTTCTTTCTATTGCCATCTTT
The DNA here is from genome assembly GCA_902749685.1 of Olavius sp. associated proteobacterium Delta 1. Taxonomy (GTDB): domain Bacteria; phylum Desulfobacterota; class Desulfobacteria; order Desulfobacterales; family JAFDCJ01; genus JAFDCJ01. The sequence continues at coordinate 19,403 of CACVKW010000939.1, forward strand.
AGGTGCTGATGAATTATTTTTGTGCGCTATATGGCAAAATCCCAAAATACAAGCACCAAAATCCAAATAAATTCAAAATTCGAAATCTCAATGACCGAAACATGTCACTTGGTGTTTCCATAATTAAATCATTTTTGGGATTTGGGTTTTTGGTCATTGGATATTATTTGTAATTTGCTATTTGAGATTTGTTTTTTTGGTTTATCCGGGCCGGGTATAGTTATTCGAAAAATCGTTCCTTTACCCGGGCGGCTTGTTACCTCTATTCCGCCCCCCATGGCCTCGACAATATTATGGGCGATCGCCAGTCCCAGACCGGTGCCGGATGATTTGGTGGTAAAATAGGGATCAAATATTTTCGGCAGATCTTCTTTGGCAATGCCCTTGCCGGAATCCGAGACCTGGATAATCAGCTTGCCGTTTTCTTTGCTGTCGGAAATTTCTATCTGCAGTTTACCCCCCGGATCCATCGACTCGATTGCATTGAGATATAGATTTAACAGGATCTGATTGATGCGGTCCGGGTCTATTTTGATCCCATCGATTTTAGCCGAATTGCGGGTGTTAATTGTGATTTGTTTGTCCTGAGCCTGCTGTTGGATTAATTTGATGGAGTCAGCCACCAGATCCTTAAATGAAGTCGGTTTGCGTGAAACGCTGATCGGCCGTGCAAACTCGAGCAGCTGGCTGACGACCCGATTGAGGCGGTCGACCTCCTGAATCATGATATTGGCGGTTTGCTGGTCTTCGGGCACATCCTGATAGCGCTGCTTGAAATAGGTGGCAAAACCCTTAATCGAGCTTAATGGATTGCGGATTTCATGGGCGACACCGGCAGCCAGCCTGCCAACTGAGGCCAGGCGCCGGCTTCGTTCAATCTCCTGGTGTAATGCACGAACCTCCGTTAGATCCTTAAATAAGATGACATAACCCAGCTGGGTGCCGTTTTCATCAGCCAGAAGGCTGGCGCCGATTTCAAGGGGAACGATGTGGCTGCTGCCGACCGTGCAGTCGACTTCCTTTTCAATAACCTGATTCTGGATCTCCGGACAATTTATCTGCGCACACAGTTCCGGCGGCAGGATTTGATCGGCCGCCTTGCCCATGACATCGTGAAAAGAAAGCTGCATCAAGGATTCAGCGGTATGGTTGAAAGCCGCGATACGCTGCCGGGTATCCAGGGCGATCAGGCCGATCGGCATGTTTTCGACGACATTGTCCGAAAAAGCTTTGATCCTGGAAAGAGAGGCCCGGGTGGCCCGATGGCTTTGAAAAAGGAAGAGCAGCGTGATGCCGGCGAACCCAACCAGGAGCAGGAAGAGCCCCATGATCACGGCATGCCGAATATCCGCCCGGTGAGCATCTTCAATGGCCGTCATATCAAGTCCGACAAAGATGATTTTGGCAGAATCATCATTTGACCGGTTAAACCTATCCCTTCCGTCTGAAAATTGCTGCATTCTGCGGCGCATGGTACCGCTGCCGTGCTTCCATCCCCCTGGCCGCTCGCTCGGTGTGAACTTGCGATATACCTCAAATACCCGGCGGCCGTCGGAATAATCGAGAATGCGCCACTGCAGGGTTTTTGTCTCGGAGATTTTTTTCAGGTTTAAATCATAGTCGTATGAGACACCGACCCGTTTCAGATTGTTGTGAGCGATTATTTCCCCGGTGACATCGGCCACCAGCAGATGCACAATGTCCGGCTGCTGCGCGGTCTCTGTCAGAAGCAGTTGAAGCTGAAATCCGCCCCGATGCATGCCCATCATTCCGGTGCGGGTACCCGCTTCAAAGGACCGTATGAGTGCTGCGCCTTTCTCCAAAAGCAGCTGGGTGCTCTTCTCCTGCTGACGGTTAATGCTCGCCATGGTCATAAAGGCAAACAAGGGCAGTAAAACAACAACCGCCCCGATTAAGGCCCAGGCCGGCACCCCGGTCCAGAATTGAGTGTTTTTTATTTTGCTAATCATAATGTAAGGTTAAGCAATTTAGAGGCCAAATATAATGCCTGGAGGCTGGAAAGCTCGAAGGCCGGGAAGCTTTGAAGATAAGACCGTGGAGACTTGGAAGCCAGGAGGCTCAATAAGATAGATTATTATCAGCTTCCCTGCCTGCCAGCCTTATCGCCTCCCAGCTTTCCCGCATCTGTGTACTTTCTACCCAACTGGATCCATCAGCCTGGATACTTTGTATCCATCTTCCAATATGATGACCAAATTAGGTTTGTCAACGATCAGGGTCGAAGCGTAAAGATAGACATATGATATCAAGATCTTACATATAACATTGTTTATTTTCAATTTTTTGGCATATCCCTTGCTCTAACAGAAATCAAAAATAAAATTTGAAACGCTCAACTTAGATAAAAACCAAACTAAATGGAGGTAAAAAAATGAACAAATTGGGAAAAATCATTGTTGTCGTTGCAATCGTCGGAATCGCTGGGTATGCTGCAACTTCTTTTGCCGGCCGGGGCCGCGGTGGTGGAGGTAACTGCTGGGGTGAGGGCGGCGGATGGGGCCAACGCGGCAGTGCCGCTCCCGGGTGCCAGGGAAATTTGAGTGATCAGGATCTCGACAATTTAAAAAAAGAGCGCCGGGCATTTTTCGAGGACACCCGAGAGCTCCGGGAAAGCCTTTATCAAAAAGAACTGGAGTTGCGCAGCGAAATGGCCAAACAGGATCCGGATGTCAATAAAGCCGTGGCACTTCAAAAAGAGGCCTCTGAACTCGAGGGTCAGCTGAACCAAAAACGGGTCGAGCAGCGGATTAAAATGCAAAAGGAGAATCCGGATTTATTTGCCGGCCGGGGTTACGGCATGGGCGGTGGCGGAATGGGTCGAGGGTTTCAGGGGCAGCGAGGCGGTTGCTGGCAATAGGGTTGTGCCCCACAATTAAATTAAAAAAGTTGAACAGGATAGCTGAAATAAAGCGGAGTCATTGAATATACAAAATTTCAAGCACCAAATAACAAATTACAATTAATATCCAAATTCCAATTTCCAAACTCCAATGAACCAAATCCCGCTCTTTAGCATAAGGGCGGGATTTAATTTCTGATCAATCGGAATTAGTAACCTTGCGAATCGTTGTCAGAAGCGTGTTCGCCTCATACGGTTTGCCGATGAAGCCTTTTGCACCGGCTTTTATGAGATCGGCCCTATGTTCGCTCTCAGAATATCCACTGGCGACGATTACCTTTACCTCAGGGTTTATCCTGATCAGCGCTTCCAAACATTTTTTACCGCTCATCCCCGGCATGACCAAATCCAAAAGGACCAGATCGATCTGTTCCTGCTGCCTGCGGTAACGCTCAACGGCAATGTTGCCGTCGGCAGCGGTCAGCACCGTGTAGCCGAATCGCGTCAGGGTGGCCTGCCCGACGTCTCGAATAATCTCCTCGTCATCCACCAGCAAAATCGTTTCGCGGCCACCCAAGGGCAGGTGTTCTTTTGTGGCTGTGCCGGACTGTGCTTCCTGGTCCAATGCCGGTAAACAGATTCTGAAGCTGGTGCCCACCCCGAGCTCGCTGTCGCATTCAATGTGGCCGCCATGGCTTTTGACGATGCCGTAAACCATGGACAACCCCAGGCCGGTTCCCTCCGCAAGCCCTTTGGTCGTATAAAAAGGATCAAATATGTAGTCCAGGATCTCCTTATCCATACCGCAGCCCGAATCTGAAATCGTCAGCAGGACATACCGGCCCGGCTTTGTTTCCGGTTGAATTCGACAATACGCCTCATCCAACTGTGTGTTGGCGGTCTGAATGGTCAGCTCTCCTCCTTCCGGCATGGCGTCTTTGGCATTAACTGCCAGGTTTATTAAAATTTGCTCTATCTGGGCGGAGTCTGCCTTGACAACCAGGCCTCCCGGTGCCAGGTGCAGTTTAATCGCGATCATTCCCGGTAAAGTTCGCACCAGGAGGGATTTCGTCTTTTCCACTAGGACGTTCAAGTCGATGGGAATCAGTTTACTTTCGATCTTGCGGCTGAAGGTCAGCAGTTGGCGGGTTAATTCCGTACCCCGTTTGGCCGCATGGTTAATCTGCTTGAGTTCATTGTAACCGGGATCGTTTTTCTGCTTGTCAAAAAGCAGTATCTCTGCAAACCCCAGGACAGCCTGTAGCAGGTTGTTAAAGTCATGGGCAATGCCGCCGGCCAGTGTTCCAACCGCCTCCATCTTCTGGGCATGCTGCAGTTGGGCCTGAAGCTTTGATTTCTCTTCCTCCGCCTGCCGGCGCCGGGTGATATCAATGATGGTCACTCTGATGCAGTCACCGTCTGTCCCCGTCTCTTTGACCGCGATCCCCTCCAGTTGGACATGAAAAATGCTGCCGTCCTTTTTTTTGAGACTCAGTTCACAGGTTTGGCGGTTCCGGGTTGCGAATAGTTTTTTCCGGTAAAGATAAAAATTGTCCTGGGCATCTTTGGTAACGAAACGGGAAAATGGTTGGCCGATCAACCGTCCTCTTTCAATACCCAGCATTTTAGCGCCGGTCAAATTGACCTGCTGAATGAGTCCCGTCTCCCCGACAGTAAGATAGCCGATCGGGGCGAAATCGTAAAGATCGGCATACCGGTCCCGGGCATCTGAGAGTTGCAGTTGAGCCCGGCGCAGCTCTTCGTTTTGCATCTCCAGTTCCACCTGGTGGATTCGCAGCTCCTCAACCAGCTTTTGGATTTCTGACGATGGGCTGCTTTGAATGGCGGTGGAGTTCTTGATGAGAAAATCTTCTGCCCGTTGGCGCAGTTCGGTTTTGAATAAGTGATCTGGGTCTCTTTTCATGAAGTGTCCATCTGTTCGCAGATTCAGGATGTGAAGATCGACGTCACGTTTTTGCAAGCCAGGCAAGATCCCGTTCCGTCGTTGCGATCTCAACCGGTTTGTCTTGATCGTCGACCAGTTTGGTAGCCGTCAGCCAGACTTCCAATATCCTGCCATCTTTTGTTTTTCGTTTGGTCTTATACGGTTGGACTTCTTTTCCCGCTGTTATCCGCGCAATGATTTTTAAGGCCGCTTCATAATCTTTCTGCGGGATGATCTCAGAGATATGCATATCGAGCGCCTCAGCCTCACTATAGCCATACATTTTTTCTGCTCCCCGGTTCCAGGCTTTGATGTTGCCGTCCAGATCCTGGATCGTCACCGCATCGTTTGAGTCTCTAACTACGGCAACCAGCCGGCGCTCAATTTCCAATCTTTTAGCTTGCGAGACGTCTACAAATGTGATGACAACACCGTCAATGACGTTTTCACTTGTGCGGTACGGCGCAGTTCGGATCGAATAAAAGCGGCCGTCTTTGCTCTGCACCTCCTTTTCCCTGAAGGCCAGGTCGTTTATCACGGCCCGGGCATCCTCGGCCAGGTGCACATTTAGCAGCCGGGTGGCAATATCTTCAATGGGCCGACCGATATCCGTGTGGATGAGATTGATGACCCGGGTTGCGTGAGATGTGTAGCGCTTAATGCAGAGATCCATGTCCAGGAAGATCGTGGGGATATCGATGCTGTCCAGCAGATTCTTCATGTCATTGTTGGCGGTCGTCAATTCTTCGATTTTGCTCTGCAGTTCGCTGTTGACCGTCACAAGTTCCTCATTGAGGGATTGCTGCTCTTCCTTGGTGGTTTCCAGCTCCTCATTGGTACTTTGCAATTCCTCATTGGTGGATTGCAGTTCCTCGTTGGTCGATTTGAGTTCCTCATTGGTGGTTTCAAGTTCTTCGATCGTAATTTGAAGATTTTCCTTATTGTAATGCAGTTCCTTCTCAAGCGCTTCGACTCTTTGGTCTGTTTTATTGCCGCGTGCCCGCCCTTTTCTACCAGGCGTTTTTGGTCTGGCAGGTGAAATTGCCTCGAACACGACGATCATCAACCCGGACGCGGTTGCCGGAGTTCCCAAAGGCCTGACGGTTAGATTCAGCGTCTGAGTCTCCCCGTTGCTGCGGACCTGAAGGCCTCTGCTTGTTACCGTCGATTTCTCGGAACCGGCTTGACGAATCGCAGAGAGCAACTCCAGTTTCAGGTCCTCCCGGGCCATGTCGTAAATATTCCATTTCGCTTCGCCGGGTGCCGGTTCCAGGTAGCGTCCGGTGCGGCCATGGACATAAAGGATCTCGCCTTTGCTGTCGATAATCACCCCCGGGGGGGCATAGCTTTCCAGCAGGGCTTTTTCAGCCAGTTGCCGGATATTGATTTTCAAGGGTTTTATTTCAGCGTCATTTTTATTTCTGACAGCCGCCGGCGCCACCGGGAACTCGACCACTGGATGGGAATTCGACGGAGATTGCAGCCGTCTGAAAATCTTCCACTTTTTGTCAACCGGGGCGAAAAGATCGGTGCATCCGCCAATTGTCTCCGAAGAGCCTAAAAAAAGGATTCCGTCGGATTTTAGACTGTAGTGGAATAGGGGCAATAGCTTATTTTGGGCCTTCTGATCCAGATAGATCAGCAGGTTGCGGCAACAGATCAGATCCAGCTTGGTGAACGGCGGGTCTTTGAGGATGTCCTGCGGTGCAAAAACCAGCATTTCCCGGATGTCCTTTCGGACACGGTAGACATTGTCCCGCAGCGTAAAAAATCGCTTCAGTCGATCGGCACTCACATCCGCTGCAATGCTTTCCGGATAACCTCCCGCCCGGGCGGTATCGATGGCGTTGCTGTCGATATCGGTGGCAAAAATCTGGATGCCGACATGCTGTTTGAGTCTTTCGGTGCATTCGCGCAGGATAATCGCGATGGAATAGGCCTCTTCGCCGCTGGAACAGCCGGGAATCCAAGCGCGGATAACATAATCTTTGGGTTTGCCTTGCAGGATTTGCAGGAATGACTTTTTTTTCAAGACCTCAAAAGCATCCAGATCCCTGAAAAAATTGGTGACACCGATTAAAAGCTCCTTGAACAGGATGTTGCCCTCGAGGCTGTTTTCCTGTAAATATCTGACATAATTAGATATTTTATCAATCTGGTGGACATTCATGCGCCTTTCGATGCGGCGACACACCGTAGTTTGCTTGTAACCGGAAAAGTCGTGACCTGTGTGGGACCGGAGCAGAATAAATATTTTCTGCAACGCGTTAGGGGCTTTGCCCCCGGTGGGGACCAGTTTCGGGGCCGGCTTCTGGCTGGCGTGTTTGGCATACGCCAGCAGTTGTTGCGGCATCTGCTCCGGAGGCAGAATATAGTCTACCAGGTCGGTATCAACGGCGCTTCTGGGCATGCCGTCATATTTGGCGGTGGCCGGGTCCTGGACCATCGCCATCCCAAGTTCCTCCTTGATGGCGCGCAGGCCGAGGGTCCCGTCCGTGCCCATGCCGGATAAAATGACGCCGACGGCCTTGTCCCCCTGATCCTGGGCCAACGAGCGCAAAAAGTAATCAATCGGCAACCTGGGTCCGCGGCCCTGGGCGGGATCTAAAAGCTGAAGGGTTGCGTTGATGATGGCCAGATCGTTGTTGGGCGGCACAATGTGCACCGCGTTGGGATTAACCTCGATCCCATCTTTGACCTGGAGGACCTTCATTTTTGAGCATTTCTGAATCAACTCAGGCATCAGGCTGACATGGGTGCGGTCCAGGTGCGGTACTAAAATGAAGGCCATGCCGGGGTTGCTCGGCATATTTTTAAAAAATTTCTCAAATGCCTCCAATCCGCCGGCAGAAGCACCGATGCCCACAATATAAAATCCGGCATCTTTTGGGGATTCGGCAGGCCGCTTCTTTTTATTTTTAGCCGGGAGTTTTTTTTCAGAGGTGGCCGTTTTTTTGCGGGTGGCCATGAGGGCCTCCTTTCAAATACCCATTGACATTTATGATTCAGGCTCTCAACAGGCCAGACTCCCTCTTGGGATTAGACATGACCGTACTGATGTATTGAGCCGTATGACTCCTCTGAATAGAGATTAGAAAATGTAGGAAATTGTTGTTAGGTAGAATTGTTCGAACATATATAACATATCGGCAAAACAAAAAAAACAAAATTAATTATCTGAAAAAATAAAAAGGTCGGTGCAATAATTTGCTGGTCTCCGGCCGCCGGCACCGACAAAACCCAGGACAGTTGATCCGCGGATATTGATATCCCAGCGGTAGACCGTCGTACCATTTATTCCTTGACTCTATTCCCAATTGCCATTACTTACTTAACGAATATACCCGAACATCTAAACCCTTTCTAATTAGCAGCCCCTTTGGCAAGCGAATCGCAGGTGGCAGCTCGGCCCTAATGTTTGATTTTGCAATAGATTTATAATCACCTAAATGAATTTAACCGATCAACCCTAATCGAATAACAGATGAAAGGAGGAACCTTTTTCGGCAGGAATTGATTGAAAGTAAAGATATTTTCTATTTTCCAAATATGACCATGTCACTGAAAAGGAGGTCAAAATGAGCAAGAGAATTTTTACCGCAACAATCTTCGCTGTCTTTTCAATGGGGCTTCTGCTCATGCCATTTTGTGCAGAGCAGGCGCAGGCGGCAGACAAAATCGGCTGGGTCGGTCCCGTCTACAAGGAGTTGTCCGCCAGTCTGACAAAGGGATTTAAGGCGTATTATAAAAAGACCTATGGCAAGGACGTGGACATCACGTTCGTGCGACCGGGCGGCTGGCCGGTATGCCTGGACAAAGTCAGAGCATGGGGCGGCAAACCGGATGCCGACATCTTCCTGGGTGCAGGTGCTCCGGCGCATGAAGTCTTAAAACAGGAGGGCCTGATCGTTCCTTACCGGCCAAAGGGTTGGGATAAGGTTCCCGCCGAGTGGCACGGCATGAAGGTCAAAGATAAGGGTGATTTATGGACCTGTTTCGCGCCCTGGATCGTCACCAATCTGTATAACGAGAAGGTTTTGAAAAAGCTAAGGCTGCCGCCGCCCAAAACATGGAATGATTTGCTCAATCCCATCTACCGGGGCAACGTCGTGCATACCCTGCCATACGCCTCCGGCACCATGCATGAAACCATTGAAATTCTGTTGCAGGCATTTGGAGAAAAGGAAGCCTGGCGATATCTCAGATTACTGGCAGCCCAGTTAGCCCGCTTTTCCACCGGCAGCACGGATACGACCCAACTCGTGGCCCGCGGCGAAGTTCCCATCGGGATCGCACAGCCGCAAATGAACGCCATGGCGGCGCGCAAAGACGGCTTTCCGGTGCGCGATTTGCTCCCGGAAAAAACGATCCTGGTTCCCGAGGCCGTGGCGTTGCTCAAAGGCGCGCCCAATGAAAAGGTCGGCAAGATCTTTCTGGACTGGCTATTCAGCATGGACGGACAAAAATACGTGCTGGAGGGCCGTTACTTTGCGGCCAATACGGACATTAGTTTCTCCGCCTGGCAAAAAGAAGGCGTTGAAATGGCCAAGCATGCTCAAAAAGCGTTGGGCGTTGATTCGTTCTGGGCCCTCAAAGTCGATTTCATCGAGTACGACCTGGATCTGGCAACCAAGAGATGGGACGAAGTCAACAAGAAATACGAGTACGAGATCTACCGCAAGTGGGGCGAGTTGAAAAGCAGTTTGTTCCTGATCGAGGAAGTCGAGGGAGAAATCGAGGCGGCCAAAGCCGAGCAGATGGATGTGACCAAGGCTGATGCGAAAATTAAAGACGCCCGCAAGCTCTTTGAGATCGATGGCAAGTATGCCGCAGCCCGCCTGGCTGCCTCCAAGGCGCGCGCACTGCTGGTAGCACCGTAACGGGGTTTTAAGCCAGCATATGTTTCCAGAATAGATGCACCGGCGAGCAACCGCTCGCCAGTGCATCTATTATGAAATTATTTTGACTTCGAACCCGGAGGAGTTGGCTTATCGGTTATTGAAAATTCCAAAAAACAAATCACAAATATCAAACAAATTAAAATGACCTAAATTCGAAATTCTAAACATGTTTGGGTCATTGAGTATTGGAATTTGAGATTTATTAGTAATTTGTAGTTTGTGATTTATTAGGTATTTTTCGGAGGATTTTTCTTACCAATACTCCAGTACTCCATAACTCCAACACTCCCTGACTATTTTTTCGAGACAAAGACACGCATCTCTGACTGCGCCCAGGAAACATGGCTACGAAAATGTAGTAAACTAAAGGATCTGATATGTCGCGCGGCAGTATCTCTCTGGCAGCACTGCTGTGGCTGGTGATTGCCTTCCTGGTGCTTTATCCGCTGTCAATTCTGGTGGTGGAAAGCTTCAAAATCGCCGAAACAGGCGGCTGGGGCATCGGTAATTACCTGGAATTTTTTCAGGACGCGTATTATCTTAAATGCTTTGGGAATACCCTGCTGCTGAGTACCCTGGTGCTCCTGACGACCACCGTCTTCGGGGTACCTTTGGCGTACATTTTGGCGCGATACCGGCATTGGGGCAAGACTGTTTTCACCGCCCTGATCCTGTTGCCGATTGTTCTGCCCGCTTTCGCCGGCGTATTTGCCTTTATCATCTTTTTCGGCAAATGGGGTACCGTGAATCTGCTCCTGATGGAAATCGGGCTGATTGAGGAGCCCCTAAATTTAATCTACGGATATCACGGGCTGGTGTTCATTCAATCCCTGCACATGCTGCCGTTTATCGTCCTGGGCCTTTCGGCCGGTTTTACCAACATCGACCCCTCCTTTGAAGAAGCCGCCGAAGTCGAGGGGGCCAGCGGCTTTCGGAGATTTTTCACTGTCACCCTGCCGCTTTGCACACCCAGTTATCTGGCGGGCGCCGTGCTCGTATTCCTGTGGCCCTTTACCGACTGGCTGACGCCGCTGATTTTGGGGCAGGTGGATTTTCTGCCATCGGTTTCGTATATCAACATCTCCTATCACTTTACCGATATGCACCGCAAACACATGGGCATCGTGGCGGTGGTCGTCTCTTCCATCGTTTGCATTACCCTCTTTTTGCTGGCCCGGTGGTGGGTCGAGCGCAAAAAGTATACCGGCCTCTCAAAGGGAACCACGTCTGAAGGCCGGGTGATTGAGCCAAGCGTGTGGGTGAAATCGGGTGCGTATGCGTACATGGTGTTTATCGCCATTCTCGTCCTGCTGATTCCGATCGTGCTGGGATTAGCCGCTTTTTCCAGGAGATGGTCCTTTGAGGTATTTCCAACCTATTGGACGCTGGAAAATTTCAGGCTAATCCTGCTGGAAAGCCCGGGTCTGATAAAAAACTCTTTCCTTTTCAGCGGAATCGCCCTGGTTTTAGGAATTGCCTTCGGGCTTCCGGTGGCCTATCTTATCGTCCGCACCCGGACCCCGGGCAAAGATGCGCTCGACTTTGTGATCACCCTGATGCTGGCGTTCCCGGGAATCGCGATCGGTGTCAGTTATCTGCTGGCATTTTGGAAAGGCATACCCCTAGCCCATTATTGGATCATCATGCCCCTGGCCCTGTTTGCAAGGCGGCTGCCGTATTTTTTACGCATGGCGCATTCCTCCTATTTGCAGTTGGATCCTTCCCTTGAGGAAGCCTCCGAGGTAGCGGGTGCCGGTAAACTCAGAACTTTTTTTCTTATATCATTGCCGTTGTTGCTCAAAGGGGTGCTGGTCGGGGTGGTGATGTTCTTCATTATGGCGTTCCAGGAGATCTCCACCGCGGTATTTCTCTATAAAGGCGGCTGGGAGACCCTGCCCATCGGAATCTATTTGAACTGGCACCGCGGCATGGAATTCGGAATTGCCGCCGCCATGGCGTTTTTGATGATTGTGATCACCTTCATTTTGCTGCTGATCATATCAAGAATCGGGGGGGGCGTCCTCAAAGCCGCCTGGGGGGCCGGGGAAAAGTGAAGGTTTCAGGTGTCAGGGTAGAGGGTTCAGAGGTTCGGTGTTGATTTAAAAGCGAATAACGAATAATGAATGTCGAAGTAAGGTATTCTGTCTAATTTAAAAAAGAGTGAGCACGCCTTCGTCGCTGAAATAGCTATGCAGGCCAAGAGCGATTCCATCCTTCGAAATTCTGCGGTTCTGCGGGTCGCTGCTTTGCCTTGAGGAATCGCATACGAGGGTTTAGGGCTATTTCTTCCATTAACCTATGAACTTCTGAATGGGGAACCTTGAACCTACAAGGAGAAAAATTTAATGGCATTTATTGAGGTCCAAAACCTGTTCAAGCGCTTTAAGAAGGTGGTGGCAATTAATCACATCCAGCTGGAAGTGAACAAGGGCGAAATGTTGACGCTGCTCGGGCCCAGCGGCTGCGGAAAAACGACGACCCTGCGCTGCATCGCCGGCCTGGAGAAGCCGGATGAGGGGGACATCGTTATTGACGGCAAGCCCATGCTTTCACAGGGATTCGTCGAGCCTTCCAAAAGGGGAATTGGCATGGTGTTCCAGAACTATGCCGTCTGGCCGCATATGAAGGTTTACAATAATATCGTTTATGGCCTGAAAATCCAGAAGATGTCCAGGCAGCAAATGAAAGAAAAAGCGCAAAGGGTATTGGAACTGGTGGGTTTGGATGGGTTGGAAGACCGATACCCGGCCCAGTTGAGTGGTGGGCAGCAGCAGCGGGTGGCACTGGCGCGGGCGATTGTGGGAAACCCCAAAGTGCTGCTGTTGGATGAACCGTTGAGCAATCTGGACGCCAAGCTCAGAGAGGAATTGAGATTTGAAATCAAGAGCCTGGTCAGACGGATGGGCATTACATCGGTCTATGTCACCCACGACCAGGCCGAAGCCATGGTGATCTCGGATCGAATCGCCGTCATGGATTCGGGCAACGTCGTGCAAGTCGGCACCGCTCACGAAATATATGAAAAGCCCGCCAATAAATTTGTGGCCGATTTCATCGGTACCATGAACTTTATGCCCGCGGAAGTCGTCGAGGTCCTCCCCGACGCTGCCGGGGTTTACATTCGAACCGATTTTCGCGAAAAGATTCTATGCACAACGTCCGGCAATACGGTCACAGCAGCGGGAGAAGAAGTGTATGCCTCGATACGACCTGAGGATGTGGAAGTATTTACAGAACCGCCGCAAGCCCGGGAGAATCTCTTCAAAGGCACCATTGCCCACAGGGCGTACCTGGGTAACTTTCTTTACTTTTTCGTAAGCGTAAATGACACGATGATCAGGGTGCAGGTCCCCCATCACCTGCCGCAAAAAGAAGGCCAGGAACTCTATCTGTTTCTAAATCCGCAAAAATGTATGATTTTGTCCTGATTAAAAAATTAACCCACCAAGCCGGGCAAAACTTAATCAGCCTGTCAAACCCTCTGATGATATGACGACAATGCCTCCTTTTGGAAGGGAAACAGGAAAGGTCCTCGAAGGGGCTGTCCTGCCCGCTCCCTAATTTCTACCTGATGATTGGAATCAAATACCAGATCCGGAGATCTTGGCGGTGGGACCGGAAACCGGGTTTTACCGGCTATTGTTATTTTTACTTGACAAAAAAGACGGTGCGGTCTTTACATGCTTGTTGATACCGGAAAAATGGATCGGTAAGTTTCAGCTCAACGATAGACCGATTCGCAGATCGACAGCAAATTGGAAGGATGTTAACAAACCCTACTAGCCAGTCTCGAAAGGGGGTGAGCAGGCTCAGTACTTAAACCGTAAACCTATAACACAAAAGGAGGAGGGGTATGATGAAACGTTTTTCGATGTACTTAACTTGCGCTCTGGTCGCTGTAATTTCTATGGCTTTACTGTTGCCCTGTCAAAGCCAGGCCGGTGATTTTAAAAAGGAATACAAGATGCAAATTAATGTGGGCCCTCAATTTTACTGGGGTATGGGGGCTCAAAAATTTGTCGAGCTGGTCAAGGAGCGAACAAGCGGCCAGATCAACATCAAACCATACTGGGGGAGCCAACTGTTGAAAGGGGCCCAATTGAAATCAGCTCAATTGGTTGCCAACGGCGTCATCGACATGGCAATGGAATCCACTATCAATATATCGCCTGTCATCACCGAAGCCAACATCTTCTCGCTGCCGTTTTTTATCAATAACTTTGAGAACCTCGACAAAATGGAATACGGCGAAACCGGCAAGGCGATTTTCAAAGCCATGGATGCCAAAGGCCTTGTGGGGCTGGCCTGGGCTGAAAACGGATTCAGGCAGGTGACCAACAGCAAATTGGCCATCCGCACGCCGGCCGATGTCAAGGGTTTGAGGCTGCGGGTGGTGGGCAGCCCGATTTTTATCGATACCTTCCGACAGCTTGGTGCCGACCCGGTGAATATGAACTGGGGCGATGCCGTTACCGCTTTCGGGCAAGGGGTGGTGGACGGCCAGGAAAATCCGGTCGGCGTTCTGGTGCCGGTTAAAATCTGGACGTATCACAAATATGCCACCTTCTGGAACTATCTGGTGGACCCGGTTGTCTTTTACTGGAACAAGAAGCAATGGAATAAATTTCCGTCCAATATACAGAAAGCAATCAAAGAATCTGCCGAAGAAGCCGCCATCTTTGAAAAAGCCCTCTGCCGGGCCGGCCTGGACGGAGATAAGTCATTAAACATATTAAAAAATAAATTTAATCATACCATGGAGTTCCCCCAGCCCGTAAAATTCATGGAAAGCGAAGGCATGACGGTTACCTTTCTGTCGGATAAAGAGCGCCAGGCCTTCATTGACGCTACCAAACCGCTCTATCAAAAATGGGTTCCCAAGATCGGAGAAGGACTTTATAAACAGGCCCTGTCTGATATGGCAAAATAACAAGAACTTATCGGAAAGCCCCCGGGAATAGACAAGCTGTTGCCCGGGGGCTTTTTTTGAAGGATAAACCCATGGCTCAAACCAACCAGCGGTTTCGAATCGATCACTTCATCGTTGCCATCCTGTTGTTCACGATGGCATCCATTGCATTTGTCAATATACTCAGCCGCTACCTTTTTCACTTTTCATTTGCCGCTACAGAAGAGATTACGATCAATCTTTTCGTGTGGGTCACGGTCATCGGCTCCGGCCTGGCTTTTGAGCGCGGGGGCCAACTGGGCATGGTCACGCTGTACAATCTATTTTCAAGAAGATTCAAAAAATTCGTGATTCTTTTCAGTGCCGCATTAAGTGCCGTTTTGTTTCTTCTGGTTGACATATACATGATACAAGCCATCTATCAGGAGCTGACCATTTTCAACGCCACTTCGGCTGCACTGGGGATTCCGGTATGGATTTACTATATCGGCGTGCCGATTTTTTCCGTTTTCGTCTTTGCCGGCATTTACCGCGATGCGTCCGTGAAGTTGGGCGGGCTAAAGCGGGAAGGGGGCCGTTAATTGGAAGCGCTGGTGATTTTTCTGACATTTCTGGCGCTGATGGCCCTTGGTGTTCCGATCGGGACCTCGCTGGGCATTGCCGCGGTGGTTACCGTCTATTACTTTGACCTCGGCATCGCCATGCTGGGGGTGAATTTTTCCTCCGGGATTGCATCTTTTCCGCTGCTTGCCATTCCGTTTTTCGTTCTGGCGGGAGTTATCCTTGAAAAGGCCGGTCTGGCCGCAACCATCGCGCATTTTTTTGAACTGCTGGTGGGCAAGGCCGTGGGCGGACTGGCCATGGTGGCAGTGATGACCTGCATGTTCTGGGGGGCACTGTCCGGCTCCGGTCCGGCAACCACAGCGGCCGTCGGCCTTATTCTGCTGACACCCATGATTAAACACGGTTATGACAAGCATTTTGCCGGTGCAACGATTGCCAATGCTTCGGATCTTTCCATCATCATTCCCCCGAGTATTGCGTTCATCATCTACGGCAATATCACCAGTGTTTCGGTCAGCGCGCTTTTTGTGGCCGGCATTATTCCCGGGTTTTTGACCGGTGCCGGTACGATTCTGGTGGCCTATCTGATTTCGCGAAAGAGAGGCTACCGGGGTCTGGAAAGAAGAGGTACCCCGAAAGAGATATTAATTGCCTTTAAAGATTCTATCTGGGCCATTCTTGCGCCGGTGATTATCCTGGGCGGTATCTACGCCGGCATATTTACACCCACCGAAGCAGCCGTGGTGGCCGTTTTTTACAGTCTGTTTGTGGCGGTTGTCATCTACCGAACTGTGACCTGGCGCGACATGATCAGAATGCTGGTGGATGCCAGCGTAACCTCTTCGGTCATCATGTTCATTGTGGTCTTTGCCGGTATTTTTACCTGGGCCGCCTCGGTGATCGGGGTCGTTGATCAGGCAGCCAATTTTGTGATTGCCATATCGCCCAATGCGGCGGTTATGATTATTCTAATTAACCTTCTTTTACTGGGTCTGGGCATGATTCTAGATGCCATCTCAATTTCTTATCTTATTATGCCAATTCTCATTCCGGTTCTGGCGGCGTTTAAAATTGATCCGCTGTGGTATGGCGTCATATTTATCTCGGCCCTGGCGATCGGTCAGGCAACTCCACCGGTGGGCGTCAACCTTTTTACGGCCGCCAATCTGGTTAAGGGCGATCTGGACTCCATCGCCAAGCAGGCGATTGTGTTTGTGATCATGGATGTCGTGATATTAATCATACTGTCCCTGTTTCCGATACTGTCTCTTTATTTGCCGGTTTTAGCCGGATTGTATAAACCGTAATGATAATGCTGGAATTGGAAGGTATAAGAGATCGGCACACGGCACACGGCAGACGGCGCATGACCAGGACAGAAGGTGAGAGGATTGAAAAGATTGGAAGTTGGATAGAATTTAATATGTTAGGAGTAATTTATGACCATTTTGGACCAGGAGTACATCGAATACTATCGAACCATGGTCACGATCCGGCAGTTTGAAACAATGGCCGGTGAGCTTTTTGCTGCTGGCAAGATTCCGGGTTTCATCCATCTGTCCATCGGCCAGGAGGCGTCGGCGGTGGGTGTCTGTTCATGCCTGCGCAAGGATGACTACCTGACCACGACCCACCGCGGTCACGGGCATATGATCGCCAAGGGCGCCGACCTGCAAAAGATGGCGGCCGAGTTGTTCGGGAAGAAAACCGGCTACTGCAAAGGCAAAGGCGGCTCCATGCATATTGCCGATTTTTCGATCGGCATTCTGGGGGCCAACGGAGTGGTGGCCGGTGGGCTGCCGATTATTGCCGGGGCGGGCTTTTCCATTAAGATGCGCAAAACCGATCAGGTGGCGGTCTGTTTTTTTGGGGACGGGGCCTCCAACCGCGGACCGGTGCATGAGGTCATGAACCTGGCTTCCATCTGGAAATTGCCCATAATATTTGTAATCGAAAACAACCAGTTTGCTTCGACAACGCCTTTGCAGGATGCCTGTGCGATTGATGACATCTGCATCAGGGCGGCCGGTTACAATATGCCGGGTGTGGCAGTGGACGGCAACGATCTGCTGCGGGTGCGTCATGCCGCCCTTGAGGCTGTCAATAGCGCACGCCGGGGCGATGGCCCCACTTTGATCGAGAATAAAACCTATCGCATTAAAGGACATTTTGAGGGCGATCCCCAAAAGTATCGCGCTGAGGAAGAAGTCCTGCGCTGGCAGGATCAGAAAGATCCGGTCAGTCAATTTGCTGAATTTTTAGCCGGACAAAACGTTCTGACGCCGAAGCTTGATCAGCAGATTAAAGCTGAGGTGGCTGCCCGGCTGCAGGAGGCCCTGGCCTTTGCAGAAAGCAGTCCTTTCCCGGAACCACATGAGGCGTTGGAGGATTTGTTTGTAAATACCTGAATTTCGATATTAATGAGCACCATGATTTAGACATCTTAGCATATTAGCGTCCTGGCGTCTTTGCAAGAGAATGTCTTTTAGCACCAGATATAGGAGTTCCAGTTATGCCGGATAGCATATTAAGCAGCTCAGCCGCGCTGGCCGAAGGATTGCATGAGGAAATGGCGCGCGACGAAACCATTTGTATCGTGGGTGAAGATCTTGTGGCCCATGCCGGGATTTTCGGGCAGTTTAAGGGTCTCCCCGAAAGCTTTCCCGGCCGCATCATCGACACGCCGATTAGCGAATCGGCTATTATCGGCCTGGGGCTTGGATCGGCCCTGACCGGTTTGCGCCCGGTTGTCGATCTACATTTTTCAGATTTCGTCACCTGCTGCATGGACGAGCTGGTCAACCAGACCGCGAAAATCCGTTACATGCTGGGGGGGCAGGTCAAGATACCGATGGTCATCTGGTGTCCGGATGGCGCCGGAATACGGGCGGCTGCCCAGCACTCCCAATCACTGGAGGCCTGGTTTGTCCACACGCCGGGGCTTAAAGTCGTGGTGCCCAGCGAGCCGGCCGATGTCAAAGGCCTCATCAAAACAGCCATTCGCGATGATGATCCGGTCATGTTCTTTCAGCACAAAAAGCTGTTTGCCAAGGAAGGGCCGGTGCCCGCGGGTGACGTTACCATCCCGCTGGGTCAGGCTGCCGTCAAGCGGCCGGGCCGGGACGTGACCCTCATCTGTTACGGTTCCGGCTATTACTTGTGTGAGGAAGCTGCCGGAAAGCTGGAAGGCCTGAAGATCGGGGCTGAAGTCGTTGATTTAAGGACCCTGAAGCCACTGGACATGCATACGGTTGCCGGGTCGATCAGAAAGACCAACCGGGCGGTGATCGTCCATGAGGCCTGCTTAACCGGCGGGTTTGGAGCAGAACTGGCCGCCCGCATACAGGAGCAGTTATTCGACGACCTGAAGGCGCCGGTCAAACGGGTTGCAGCCAAAGATGTACCGGTCCCCTTTTCTCCATCTTTGGAAGATTATGTACTTCCCCAGGTGTCCGATGTGGTTGAGGCTGTCCGGTCCATCGTTAATAGATAAAATTCAATATTAGACTCAGTATCAAAGGAGATCTCATGCAGCAAAATTGGATGTCGCGCTTTTCGGACAACATCAGGGACTATGACGGATACGCCATCGGTAAGTTATTTAAGCTGCTAAATGACCCGGCAACGATTTCCCTTGCCGGCGGGCTGCCGTCGCCGGATACGTTTTTAAAGGATGATTTGCAGCGGATTTCACAAAGAAGGCTGCAGGAAGATGCCGATACAATCATGCAGTATACTGACATCTCCGGTGAGATGGATTTGATCGAGGCGGTGATTCAATTCTTAAAAGAGGATAACATCAACATATCAAAAGAAAATATCGTCATAACCTCTTCCGGGCAGCAGGGGTTGGATCTGACCGGCCGGCTGTTTTTAAATCCCGCTGATGCCGTCATTCTTGATCGGCCGACCTTTGCCGGTGCGATCGTCGCCTTTCAAATGCAGCGGCCGATATTTGCCGGGGTTGAAATTGAAGCAGACGGTTCGGATATTGAAGGTTTTGATAAAAAAATTGCGGAGTTGATCCGCCAAAATATTCCCGTGAAATACATTTATGTCGTGCCGGATTTTCAGAACCCGACCGGAATATCGATGAGCCTGGAAAAACGCGAAGCGCTGCTGGATCTGAGCTACGAATACGACATTCCGATCGTCGAGGACAGCCCCTACCGCTCGCTGCGATATCATGGAGATAACCTGCCCGCGATTTTTGAATTGGATCAAAATCGAAAAGGCGATCACGTGATCGGGGTGTACACCTTTTCCAAACTATTTTGTCCGGGAATGCGGGTCGGTTTTAACATCGGACCGAAGGCCGTTATCGGGAAGATGGCCAATATTAAACAGGGCAATACCTTAAACAGTCCCAAGTATAATCAGGATATGTGTGCGGCATTTTTGCAGGAAATGGATTGGAAGACGCATTTGGAAAACTGCAGATCCTATTATCGGGAAAAACTGGCAATATTCCTGAATACCATGCAAGATTATTTTCCGGAAGAAATGGGCGTCAGCTGGACCAAACCGCAAGGCGGTCTTTTCCTGTGGGCGACGGTTCCTGAAGGGATCGATACCCTCGAGTTATTCTACGAAGCCATTAAATTCAAAGTGGCCTTTGTCCCGGGCGAAGTGTTCTATGGTGAAAATCCGGCAAAAAACCATATGAGAATCAACTTTTCTTACCCTTCAAAAGATCAACTTACCGAAGCAATCAAGCGACTGGCAGACTGCATCAAAAAGTATCAGATTTAAGGATACCTTGATATTCTTGAGATGGCTTCGAAACGACTAATCGACCTTAATTTTGGTTGCCTTTTTTCTACTTTTGCCCGACTTCTTATTGTCCAGGGTTTCAATTCTTTCATCCACCAGCGCGCGGATGCCCTTTAAGATCTCAATCCTGGACCGGGTCAGGTGATCGACAAATTTGGATTTGCGGCCGAATGACTTTTCGATATCCCGCAGGAAACTGCCCACCGGGCAGAGTACCATTTCTTCTTTATTTTTTATCCGGGCCATTGGGTTCTCCTTTAAAGACTATATTTAAAAACTGATCGTCTAATTTTGCTTTAATGGAATCATAAGACGCCACCTGTCTCGGAAGCAGGATATGACGCTTATAGCCGCCGATGCGGATAATTAACTCGTCGGAAAACTTGTTCAGCCGCACATCTTCTTTGGTGACAAATGGGAGCTTCAGCGTCAGGTGATATTGACCGTTTTTCTTGTTTAAGTTGTAGGGTTTTTCTTTAAAGAAACGCTTTACCGGATTCTTTTGGCCATAAATTTGATCTGCTAATCGCTTAAGGTTTTCATAACCGACGGCCTCACCACGAAACAGGTTAACCGGCAAGATTGGGATCGGTTTAAAAAAATCTTCGGCCTGCGCCAGTCGCTTCTTTTGGCCCTCGATCCAGCCCTTGAAATAGTCATCATGAATCCCTTCAGGCAGAATGCGGTTCATGATGACCGCATCGATGCTCATTTTGTACAGGCAGAAATACATAAAGGCGCGCTGGGTTTCTTTTAATACGACCTTCTCCGGGTTGGTAATCAGCCGAACCGTGGTGACTTCCGGATCCATCAGGACCTGATCGACGCCCTTGAGCCGCTCAAACAGATTTTCAATGGCCTGGAAATAGTCATCGTCCGGCAAGGGAACATCAACCAGGCGCTTTGCTACCGGGAATACATATTTGGCAAGTCTGCGCTCCACCTTGAATAATTTTTTCATGTACCATTCAAGGGTGGTTGGGATACTGATAAATCGGAGAGATTCACCCGTGGGAGCACAATCCAGCAGGATGACATCATATTCTTTATCCTGGACATACTTGTTAATGTACAGAAGTAAACTGACTTCTTCCATGCCGGGAAAGACTGCCAGCTCCTCGGCCAGTACTTCATCCAGCCCGGTGGTATTCAGCAGGCTGGAGATGTACTTATAGATATCGCCCCAGTACCGCTGTATTTCTTCTTGAATGTCCAGCTCCTGGATCCAGAGGTTTTTTCTGATTTTGACGGGTTCCCCGTGGTTTTGATCCAGCAGATCCGTTTCAAGATCAAACACATCAGCCAGGCTGTGGGCAACATCCAGCGACATGATAATCGTGCGCAGACCCTTTTCAGCGGCCTTGATACCGGTGGCAGCCGCCACCGATGTTTTGCCGACACCACCCTTGCCGGCGAAAAATATGATTCTTGCCATACCGACCTCACGATTTTATAGCGATTGAATATTTTGCGATAATGTAAATTCAATATGTTAAGCTACCCGCTTTGCAGTCCGCAGTAGATTCGCCCTGCCCACACGGCCGGGCCGGATTGTTTGGCGGCCGGAAATTCGGCTCAAATAATCTTTGCGCGCTTGCGACCGTGAAAGTTTGCCGGATGTTGTCCGGGGTAACGTGTGGCGCGGCACCAATTCGATCGTGCAATCAATGAAAAGCTCCCGTTGAATAAGCCGGCGGATGCGTCTTACCAGGTCAGATCGCTCAGCCTCCTGCGGTTTGCGGCATTGAATCAGCAGCACGGCCATATTGTTGCCATCTGTCCCCGCAACGGAAATAGCCAATGCATCTCCATTTCTCACTTCGGGTTGCCGCTCTGCTAAGCCTTCCAGGTCCTGGGGCCACAGATTGCGGCCGTTGACGATAATGTGATCCTTTGCGCGACCGGTGATGACGATATTTTTTGCGATACGATAGGCGAGGTCACCGGTATTCAGCCACAAAGGCGCGCTTATTAAATCCGGCCGGAGCCAGATGATCGGCAAATTGAATTAGCGGTTGGGGACGAATGGTTTCCGCACCAATACCGGCCACACGCCAGGGACAGAGATCAAGGCTTTCGATATCGGCGGACCGCAGACGGCGCTGGCACGATTCGTACCCCATGGCAGAGCCAAAAGATATGGTGGCACGGTTGTCGGACATCAATTTCAACCATAGCCTCGGGCGCATGGCAAAATCCCGCGGATTCAGGTAATCCACCGAGACTTGAGCGGCCAACGGCGCCAGCACCATCCCAACGAGTCCCATGTCGTGATAGAACGGCAGCCAGGAAACAACCCGATCATCATTTTGAAACTGAACCACACCGCCGATCAGATTCGATAAATTGTTCATAACGGTTTTCTGGCTGATCATGACACCGCGGGGAAAGCGGGTGCTGCCTGAGGTAAATTGGAGATAGGCCAGATCATCGGCGCCGGACTGCTGGAGTTGGACATCTTCTTCGGGTAAATGAACAAAAGCTTTGGTACCGCCATAAAAACTAAGGTTCAGGCTGGCCGCGGCCTTCATCAAAAAAGGAAGGTGCGCCTCCGTTGCTATGGCGATTTCCGCCTGGCAGGTGACCAGCAGTCTGCGCAGTTGTTCAACATAGCTGCGGCGGTGTCCCAACTGGATCGGAGCCGGCAGTGGTATCGGTACCAACCCGGCATATTGGCAGGCGAAGAAATATCGCATAAAATCCGGCTGGGTATCCGCCACCAGCGCAACCCGTGCACCGCGCCGCGGCCCCAACCCGAGCAAACGGCGCGCTAACGATCGCGCTTCCTTTCGAAGTTTTTTATATGGAAGCACGGTGCTCAATTTTCCGGTGCCATCATAAAAGTTATAGCCGGTTATGCCCTCTGCGGCATAATCAAGCGCTTCGAACAGATTGGTAAAATCGCCTTTGCGCAATGGCAAATTATTTTTGGTGGGGGTCGGGTTCATAGCTATATTATAATTTCACTATATCTGTCAATTCTGTGTTGCTTATCTCAAAATGTAAAATAATAAATACTTTGAAAAATAAACTTTTTAATAACAGATATAATTATTGCTCAAATAATTGAATTGTCAAGGTTTTTTTACGAAATTTGTGGAATGACAAAAAGGGGTAGGGTTTTAATGATTTAAATTCAGATAGTTATGAACTTATTGCTAAATTAATTTAGCGCTCAAATGTATAATACTTGATGGATTCACAATCCAAGTCGTCAATTGTTCATTGCAAATTGAAGAATATTGTTTATGCGATGTTAGGATTTACTCCCAGCGGGGGTCCTCGAACCGCTGGATTTCCAGCAGGTAGCCGTTCGGATCGCGCACAAAGCAATGATAGATCCGGTATTCCGGATTGTAAGCAGGCGCCTTTTCAAATATTACACCCTTGGATCGCAACTGCTCATACCATTCATCCACCTCCCGGGTTACCAGCGTAACAATGACACCATCCCGCGCCGGGATCTCATCTTTGGCACAAAATCCCAGGAAAGCTGCTTGGGCCACCTGATAGATTTTGCATTTTCCCTGATCCAGAGCCAGGGTCAGCCCGATTGTCTTTTCATAGAACGCTGCCGTCACCGGCAGGTCCCTGGTTGCCAGAAAAACAATGTGTGAGTCAATGGTTAGGGTCATGGATTTTGTTGACCTTTCGTTAAAGGAATTAATTCTTTATGCGTGTTCCTGCTGCTTCAAGTCTCTTATTTCTTTTTTCCTCAGCCCGGATGTTAATTAAATTACCGGTAAACATCACTCCTCCGCCGGCCAGCACAAGCCAGTCTAAAGGTTCGTGATAGATTAAAGCCCCCACCCCGGCGATCAACGGCAATCGCAAGAAATCCAGCGGCACGACAACAACTGCATCCGCTATTGCCAGGGCTCTTGCCATGCAGTAGTGTCCGCTCAGGGCGGCTACCCCCACCACGATAATCCACGGCAACATGGCTATCGACGGTGTCGCCCAATCAAAGACCGAGGTTGCCAAGCCCAGGGGCAGCTGGATCAGGGTCATATAAAAAAGGATGGCCAGCGGCGTATCGACCAGGGCCAGCTTTCTGGTGAGGGTGTGTGACAGGGCATAGCAAAAAGCCCCGCCCAGTACTGCCAGCGAAGCCGGGCTTATCACCGCCAGGCCCGGGCGCAAAATGAGAATCACACCCGCCACACCGAATGTGATGGCAGTGACTCGCGCCCGGGTGATCTGTTCACCGAGCAGCATCGTGGCCAATACTGCTGTCCATAGCGGCACGGTGAATTCCAGAGCGAACACGTCCGCCAACGGAATATAGGCAATGCCATAGAACCAGCCGAACTGGCCGCCGAAATGAGCGATATTGCGCAGGGCATGAACCTTGAAGTGCCTGGTAAATACCTGCTTCCAACTGCTGCGCCACAATAAAAAACCGATGATTGCCAGCCCGATAAGACTGCGGAAAAATAGAATCTGAAAGGTAGTCAATTGGCCGGACAGCTGCCGCCCGCCGATTGCCATGGCCATGAAAGACACCAGCGTTCCGGACATCCACCAAGCTGCCATGACAGCATAATTTCGACTATTATTTGTTCGCAAGATAGGCCTGCCGTATTAATCTGCCCTGAATAATCGTAGTTTCAGGGTAGTAAACTGTTCCCGGGAAACTGAAGAAATTTGTTAGATTGAAGTTCCGGCGTATTAATTATAGCCAGATTCAAGGATTCCAGCAACATCCCCTGATTCATCGCCCCTTCCCCAAAAAAGGACACTGCAATCTTGCCGGGACGAAGATGCCGTGCTGCCAGGGCAAAACCCGCGGCGGTCGGCCCTGACGCACCAACGATTCCGGAACAGGCGGCTTCTAAGCATGTTTTCGTATAAAAACCATAAATCTGCTTGCAAAGGTAAACCTCCATAAGTCATTAATTAAATCTTGGCGACTTTGCGTCTTTGCGTGAGACCTTTTTGTTTGCGGTATATCCGGGATCGGTTTTAATCTCTATGATTGTCAATCAGAGAAAAGGTGTTACCATAAACGGTTGACCGCACCTCTTCATATTCGAGGAAATCGTGAGGAAAACCAAGCTCTATTTTGCTCAGAGAATCAATTGCTTGCAACGGTCTGGCTTCGATTTCAAATTCCAGGCAAGCCAAATTATCGGCTAGCTGAGTCGCTGATCTTGCCCCGATGATGGGAATGACAACGCCCCGATCATTTTGCTGCAAAAGCCACTTCAGGGCGACCTGGGAAGGTGTTCGTCCGATTTCACCGGCTATCTGCTGGACTTTGGCCGCGATAGAAAGATTTCTATCATTTAACATCATCTTGCCGAATGGGTCTTCAGGCCCGTACCGTTTGGGGTCACTGTTTTCCCGGTTGTATTTGCCGGTTAAAACCCCACCTCCCAATGGAGACCAGGCCGTGACCCCGATATCCAATGCTTTCGCCATTGGCAGCAAATCCCTTTCCGGCGTGCGGTCGAGCAGGTTGTATTTAATTTGCAGGCCGACAAAAGGGGACCAGCCTCTCAGCTCGGCCAGGGTATTGGCGCGGGAAACGATCCAAGCCGGAGCATCCGAGATACCCACGTAAAAAACTTTGCCGGCACTTACCAGATCATCCAGGGCCCGCATAAATTCTGCGACCGGGGTCATTGGGTCCCAGGCGTGAACCCAGAGCAAATCGATATATTCAGTATCCAGTCTTTTAAGACTGGCCTCTAGGGATTGAACCATATTTTTGCGGTGATTGCCGGACGAATTCGGATCATCCGGATCCATCGATAAGGTGTATTTGGTGGCCAGCACGAATTTGTCCCTGTCCGAGCTCATGAATTCACCCACGAATTTTTCGCTGGTGCCATTGGTATATTTATTGGCTGTATCGATAAAATTGCCGCCGGCTCCGGCAAAAGCATCGAAGATCCTTTTACTTTCATCTTTGGATGCTCCCCAGCCCCATTCTTCACCAAATGTCATGGTGCCAAGGCACAACTCTGAAACGCGTAATCCACTTTTTCCTAATATTTTGTATCGCATTTTTCACTCCTTTTGAGACAACGATTTAAATTGGACTTTGTCCGCCAACCTTTTAACACTGAACCTCTGAGCCCCTGAACGATCAGGTATTTTCAGATGCACCCAATTGGCCGTGATACGATGGATCATTTTTTGCCAGATTTCTGTGGAGTTCTTGTCGAACAATGTCTCGGCATCGGCTTTTAATACATGCCAGTCTCCCCGGTCACGCTCAGACTCAAGTTGGTTGGGCGCCCAACCGGCGTAGCCGGCATAGATCCTAAACTTTTCGTCTTTGCTGGTACTTTTAATCAATCTTTGGAGCTCTTTCAGGCTAGAACTGATGTATATATCGCCAAATACTTGTATGGATTCTTGCGGTGGTTTAACTGAACTTACCAGAAGCAGCATTTTGTTCGGTTCAACAGGTCCTCCGAGGTGGAGGGCCTCATTACGGTGCTCCGATTCCTTAAAATCCGGCAATACTGTTGAAAGCTTAACGTTTAATGGCCGATTGATCACCAATCCCGCAGCGCCGTCTTGACCGTAGCGCATCAGCAGAACTACAGTTTCGCGAAAATTCGGATCTTCAAGTCGACGGCTGGCCACCAAAAAATTTCCTTTGGCCAATTCGATTGCGGACTTCAATAGGTCTGAGCCCTGCAATGAAGACCACGAATTCTCCCTGATTCCGTCGATTTGCCGGACGCCGGTTGCTGTATCACTAAATGAGTTCGTTGGCAGCACCACCAGCAGGATCTGGCTGACAAACATCAATAGGGGAACACAAAGCCTATGAATTTGAGTAGTCTTTCGTATGGCAGAATTCAGTCGCACCACCCCCATTTGAATGATAGGATCGAAATTAAGCAGGCAATGATATACCCTAACGTTGCATAAATTTTTATCACCTTGCACTACCGGGATGCTTGAGACGGTTGCGTTTCCTATACAGATGCTGGATGCTCGATACTTGATGCTGGATAAAATAGAAATGCACTAATGATGAAATCCAACAACATCCAGTATCCAGTAACCAGAATCCAGGATCAGTCAATAACCGCAATGGTCTTCATTGTAACGGACAAGTTTGAATAC
>CACVKW010000940.1 GCA_902749685.1 Olavius sp. associated proteobacterium Delta 1
GCTGCACCATATCATTGTGAGGGGGATTAATCGAAGAAAGATTTTTTTCGATGATTGCGACCGTGATGATTTTTTGGATCGGCTTGGCGGTATCCTGTCAGACAGTAAA
>CACVKW010000941.1 GCA_902749685.1 Olavius sp. associated proteobacterium Delta 1
TTTGGGCGCTTGGTTTTCGGATGGGCACTCACTAAAATTGTATTGGATTATTCACATTTTTATGGAATACAAAACTATTTATCAGAAAATAAAGCAACTGCGCTTAAAACGAAAAATTACCATCCAGGATTTGAGCGCTAAAACCGGATTGACTCCGGGATACTTGTCAAAAATCGAAAACAGCCAAAA
>CACVKW010000942.1 GCA_902749685.1 Olavius sp. associated proteobacterium Delta 1
ATAGTTTTTTTTGAAAAATCTTTCATTAATTACTTCTTCTATATCTTCTATACCTTCTATCTCGTCAAACGGACTTCCTGCCTTCAGGCTTAATATAACAGTGTTGATAGATGGGAAATTTTCTATTTATTGCCATTATAGAGTGGAAAATTTTCCATCTATAGTTATATTACGGCATAAAACATGGAAAAATAAGTCTTGATTTTTCCATGTTTTGCCTTTATTGTTTAATATCATGGAAAATAAGCCCAAATTCAAACCAAATCCGAAATTGAAGCTCATGGATCAGGTCCGCCAGGTTCTGAGATACCATCACTATTCGTATCGGACAGAACAAACTTACTGTGACTGGATTATACGGTTTGTCAAATTCCAGGGCTACCAAAGGCACCCCAAAGACATGGGAAAATCCGAGATTGAAGAGTTTTTAAGTCATCTCGCCACCAATCGCAAAGTGGCGGCTTCAACCCAGCGACAGGCGCTAAATGCTCTCGTCTTTTTGTATAAACATGTTTTCGACAAGCCTATCGGGGACAACATCGCCCCTGTGAAGTCCAAAAAACGCCGCCGCCCTCCTGTGGTGATGACAAAGACCGAAGTGCGCCAGGTTCTCAATCATATGAAAGGTACCCATCTTCTGATGGCAAAACTTATGTATGGGGGCGGTCTGCGCCTTATGGAGTGCTTGCGCCTAAGAGTCATGGACCTCGATTTTGCGAAATCCCAAGTGTATGTCAGAGGCAAGGGCGGAAAAGACCGCTTTACCACGCTACCGCCATCCATTCACGGTGACCTCAAGGCACACCTTTCACATGTCAAAAAACTTCATGAAGCGGATTTAGATGCCGGGTACGGGGATGTTTATCTCCCCGAGGCTTTGGCCCGTAAATATCGCAACGCTTCAAGGGAATATAAATGGCAATATGTTTTTCCAGCTAAAAAATTAAGCAAGGATCCCAGATCCGATACGTTTCGCAGGCATCACGTGCTTGAATCCGGATTGCAGAAGGCCGTCAAGATCG
>CACVKW010000943.1 GCA_902749685.1 Olavius sp. associated proteobacterium Delta 1
ATAACCTGATTTCGAAATCACCAATTTCGCGTTTATAACTGCCTGTTATTATTAAAGGCAGTATTTGATTTTCAATTTATTTTGGACAGCAATGATCAAATATATAAATGTGTATCAGGCTGCAAAATTCTGCGGTGTATTGGATATTAATGGATTCTAATAGGGCGGCCAAATATTTACTTCTATTGTGGGTAGGGATCGCAATTGATAAGAGTTCATTCATCATTACAGACCTCTATAAAATTTGGAAACACTTTTCGTAATCGACCCAGACTTAAATTCGGTATATTATTGAAAACAGGCTTTTTTAACGGCCCTGTGTTTTGCACTTGGTGATCATTTATTTACGAGATGACACCGGTGTCCTAAAAGCTGCTGCGTGCCGTGTGAGCCACCAAGAATTTGGCAAAGGATCGGGGATTGGAACACTATCACTACGGCAACTAATTTACGGACGGACATGTAATATCACGAATAATATCTAGGTGCTCATTTTCATGGAAGAAGAAAAAATTGGTTGTTTCTAAGTCGGGACAAATGGAATGGATTTCTTCAATCTCATTACCAATGTATCCAAAGCAGCGATAGCCAACGTTCGTCAGCAATTTAATTATATCATCAGGATGATATTGAAATTTCTTAGACCACTTGCGCAGCATTTCTGAGAATATGATTGGCTTATCCCGGGTTATCGTTTTCATTGCACCTTTAAACACGAATAACTCGGCGCCCTCAACATCACATTTTATCAAATCAATTTTATCAGGTTTGTCTTTCGTAAAGTGATCGAGGGTGCTAACTTTACAATCAACTTTATTGATGTGAGATCTTTCCTGGATATTTTCCAGCGAGGCACTTCCGGTTTCATTCTTTGTCCAATAAAACGTCTTGGAGCCAATTGAATCAAAAAAACCCAGATTGAAGGGGAACACGTTTCTAATTTTATTTATTTCAAGATGCTTTTTCAGATAATGATAAGTATGGGGGATTGGCTCAAATGAAAAGACTTTGCTGACCTTCGGCAGCTTTGCAAAATTGAGGGTATACCAGCCAATATTGGCCCCGATATCGAAAATCGTCCGACACTGGTTGGCAACCCTAAAAAGCAATTGCCTTTCTCTGGGATCGATAGCGTGAAAATTAAGAATCTCGATCGGAATAAATCGTCGGTCATCCTTGTCGATTATCATCTTGATATTGCTGCCCTTGATGGTCATATATATGAAATCGTCTTCAATGGTTATAGTTTGGATGTCTGTATTCTTTAAATATTCACTATCACTCTTGTCCAAAAACGAGTTTAGAATGAGTCATATAATGAGTTGTAAAACGAGTCATTGAAAAAAATCCTCCTTGTATGTAGGGTGGTTGTTA
>CACVKW010000944.1 GCA_902749685.1 Olavius sp. associated proteobacterium Delta 1
CGGATCAGTGGTGGATATATACTTTTGATTCGCAGCACCGGATTTTGATGCATCATCGTTGCTGCAAGATTGCTGTTCTATCTCTAAACGTGATTCCAATATTTGATAGCTCTTGTTTAGATACCGCTTTAACGATTGTTTGTTAACCACGGAATTGTTGGAGGCATCGGCCTGCACCATGCTCGAATCCATAAACAGC
>CACVKW010000945.1 GCA_902749685.1 Olavius sp. associated proteobacterium Delta 1
CAACCTGATTTCTAAATCACTAATTTCCCGTTTATAACTGCCTGTTTTTATTAAAGGCAGTATTTGATTTTCAAATTATTTTGGACAGCAATGATATAAAATATTGATTAAAACGAAGGCAACTATAGATCTATCATTGGTTGCCTTTTTGTTTTAATTGCTTAGCTAAAATGATCCGATCCTTTTTTTAAG
>CACVKW010000946.1 GCA_902749685.1 Olavius sp. associated proteobacterium Delta 1
TGGAGTTCGAAACCGGATTGCGATTGAATTGGTAAAGGGGCGTGGGGTTGCGTTAGCCGAAGTTGCCAGGCGGGTGGGAGTTTCGACATCGGCCATATCAAAA
>CACVKW010000947.1 GCA_902749685.1 Olavius sp. associated proteobacterium Delta 1
AGACCGAGACGATAACAACTGAAGTGTCAAAGAAAAAAAGTATGTTTTTTTTCTTGCAGGGGGGTGTTTTTTCTCTTGACAAGCCCTTTAATGGGTGACCCATCCATGACCCGTAAATTTTACATGGTCCACCACAAAGACAAATACCTCTCCGAATCTCTGCAAAATTTTATTGCAACGGTTTTTGAATGGGCAGCGGAGTATACGTCAGGTTTGACTTAGCAATCATCAAAGCGGAGCAATTATTTCATTTTGAAAATATAACCAGGTCATCTGCAGGGAAAGAATTGTCAGAGCATCGGTTATTTTGCCATCATCAATCATTTTCATGGTATCCGAAATGGGATATTTTACAACCTCGATGATTTCATCTTTGTCAAGGTTCTGCCTGGTCAAGGCTAAATCCCGCGCAAGGTATAGATAGATCTTTTCGTTCGAATACGCCGGAAGAATCAGCACCTGAGAAAGCTCGATAAATTCTTCGGCCGCATAACCGGTCTCTTCTTCAAGTTCCCTTCTGGCACAGTTCAATGGCAGTTCGCCGGGTTCCATGGTACCGGCCGGAATTTCCAGAAGGTAATCTTGCACGGCATGCCGGTATTGGCGTTCCATGAGGACCGTATTATCATCGAACATCGGTACGACGGCGGTCGAACCCGGATGGCGTACCATGGCCAATTCAGTCCGCGAACCATTGGGTAAAGTCACATCCTCGCTCACAAAAGAGAAAAGGGTCCCCTGGTAGTGCTGGTGTACCTGATGGACTTGAGCGTGTTTTTGAGTTGATTTGTCTGCTGGCATTTTATTTCATTCCTTAATTCATCCGCCCTGAAAATAGCAAATCCAGGGTTATCGATTGTTCTTTGAAAACTGAAGAAAATTCTTAGATCGAAGCTCCGGCAGCTTAATCACAAAAATCATATCTAAGCTTATATTTTATCAACCATAAATAGTCGTGTATGATAGCAAGATCCTGATTATAATCAAGCTAAACGAATACCAGCGGCAGCCTAAGTGTTGATAAATTTAGCGGATAATATTATAAATGAAAAATAAATAGTATCGGGTGTAAAGTGTGTGGTATAGGGTGTAGGGTGGTATAGGGTATAAGGTTTAAGGTAGAAGGTGAGAAAATAGGAAAAATAGGATTCAGGGCAAAGAGCACAGCGCACAGAGGGGCAGGCGATAACCAGGCTTTAAATCGAAAATCCGCCATCGCATAATTCCGACATCGCCGGCTTCTGTTATCTGTCCTCTGACATCTGTCCTCTGCCCTCTGACATCTGTCCTCCGGCCTCTGTCTTCTGACCTCTGTCATAAAAAGGAGTCCACCATGTATGGTCAATATCGCGAAGAATTGGAAAAAGAACTTCAGGAGATTACTGACTCCGGTCTTTATAAATCCGAACGTCACATTGCATCAGCCCAGCAGGCCCGTATCCGTGTCGGTGCAAAATCGGTGCTGAACATGTGCGCCAACAATTACTTGGGCCTGGCGGATAATAAAGAAATCATTGACTCCGTCAAAAAGGGATTGGATGAGCGCGGCTTCGGAATGGCGTCCGTGCGCTTTATCTGCGGAACCCAGGATATCCATCACGAGTTGGAGAAAAACATCAGTGACTTTTCCGGCACCGATGATACGATTCTCTACTCTTCCTGCTATGATGCCAATGCCGGTCTCTTTGAAACGCTGCTCGGAGAAAAAGATGCCATTATCTCCGACGCTTTAAATCATGCCTCGATCATCGACGGTATTCGTCTGTGCAAGGCGGCCCGCTATCGCTATGGCCATTCTGATATGCAGGAACTGGAAGCGTGCCTGAAAAAGGCTGCCGGCGCCAAAACCCGGATGATCGCCACCGATGGTGTGTTCAGCATGGATGGCGATTATGCCAAACTGGATCCGATTTGCAATCTGGCGCAAAAATACGGTGCGCTGGTTATGGTGGATGACAGCCATGCCACCGGTTTTGTGGGTCCCACGGGACGCGGCACGCCGGAGCTTTGCGGCGTCCGGGATCAGGTTGATGTCATCACCTCAACTCTCGGCAAAGCCCTGGGCGGTGCCTCGGGCGGATTTACTACCGGGCGCAAGAACATTATCGCAATACTCAGGCAGCGGTCCCGGCCGTACCTGTTTTCCAATTCACTGGCGCCCCCGATTGTGTCGGCAGCGCTTACAACCATCGATCTCCTGGGGCGTTCCGCAGAATCCAGAAAAACGCTGGAAGAAAACACCAAATACTTCCGGGAAGAAATTACCAAAGCAGGCTTCACCATTAAAGCCGGCAGCCATCCCATAGTTCCCATCATGCTGGGCGATGCCAAATTGGCTCAGGAAATGGCAGCTAAGCTGCTGGAAGAAGGGGTTTACGCGGTGGGCTTCTTTTATCCGGTCGTCCCCAAAGGCCAGGCGCGCATCCGCGTTCAAATCTCTGCCGCGCATTCGAGAGCGGATCTGGAATTTGCGCTGGAAAAGTTTATTAAAATCGGCAAAGAGTTGGCAGTGATACAATAAGAAAATATTATTATTGAATCAATTCCTTACCTTTTACCTATTATCGAGGGCATAATGCCATGAAAATGAAAGCACTCGTCAAAGCCAAACCCGAGCCCGGTATCTGGCTGGAAGATGTTGCGGTGCCCGAAATCGGAATCAACGATGTCCTGATCAAAATAATCAAAACATCCATTTGCGGCACCGATGTTCATATATACAACTGGGATGCCTGGGCCCAGAAAACGATTCCGGTTCCCATGCACGTCGGACACGAATTTGTCGGCACGGTTGCTGAAGTAGGCGATAACGTGCATGACTTTAAACCCGGTGACATCGTCTCCGGCGAGGGCCATCTGGTCTGCGGTCACTGTCGCAACTGCCTGGCCGGCCGCCGCCACCTGTGCATGAATACCAGCGGTGTGGGGGTCAACCGGCCCGGAGCCTTTGCCGAGTATTTGAGCATTCCGGTGACCAACGTCTGGTTCTGCGATCCCGACATCCCCATGGATATTCTGGCCTGCTTCGACCCGCTGGGCAACGCCACCCATACCGCGCTCTCCTTTGATGTGCTGGGTGAAGATGTTCTGATCACCGGCGCCGGTCCGATTGGATGCATGGCGACCGCCATTGCCCGGCATGCCGGCGCGCGCCATGTGGTGGTAACCGATGTCAATCCCTATCGATTGAAACTGGCCCAAAAAATGGGTGCCACCCTGGCCCTGGATGCAAGCCGGGAGAAGATCGCGCACGCGCAGGAAAAACTTGGGATGAAAGAGGGATTTGACGTGGGCATGGAAATGTCCGGCGATCCGGACGCCCTGCGATCGATGCTGCCCAGCATGTGCCACGGCGCCAAAATAGCACTTTTAGGGATCCTGCCACCGGACACTGCCATTGACTGGGATTATGTGGTTTTCAACGGCTTGACAATCAAGGGGATCTACGGCCGTGAAATGTATGAAACCTGGTACAAGATGACCGTAATGATTCAGACCGGATTGGATATCAACCAGATTATTACCCATCGATATCACTATACCGAGTATGAAAAAGCATTCGAGGTCATGCGTTCAGGCAAGTCCGGCAAAATCGTTTTAAACTGGCAGGAGAAATAACCCTATTTTTAAACCAACTCAATTGCGGTAATTTGGCATCGAACTTCACTAAAAGTTATTCGCATACAAAATTCAAGTAATGATCACCAAACAATACAAGCCATCTCAATTTTTCGGTCCGTTTATTATCACCCCGTCCCGGAACAATTTTCATAGCCTGCAATTATTG
Organism: Olavius sp. associated proteobacterium Delta 1; assembly: GCA_902749685.1. Taxonomy (GTDB): domain Bacteria; phylum Desulfobacterota; class Desulfobacteria; order Desulfobacterales; family JAFDCJ01; genus JAFDCJ01. Next base: position 3,788 of record CACVKW010000947.1, read on the forward strand.
TAAATAAGAGGTGCAAAAATTGGCCCCTAAGTCCGCAAAAAGCAAATCTTCAAGAAAGCCGAAATCTTCATCAAAAACGAACAGGGAATTGGATATCGCAAAAGAGGCACTTCGTGAAGTTGAGGAAAAATGTCAGGCAATCATCGATAACATTGAAGACGGCTATTATGAGGTGGATCTCGACGGACATTTTACGGATTTCAATGACGCCATGACCCGAATCACCGGGCGTTCCCGCCAGGAATTGATGGGGAAGAATGCTCGCGACATTATGGATGGATTCCATGCCCAGCAGGCCTTTAAAGTGTTTGAAAAAGTATATTACACCGAGATGGCCGCCAAGGCTGTTGATTGGGAACTGATTAGAAAAAGCGGCTCCAAACGCATTGTCGAGGTATCCGTGTCCTTAAGGAGAGACCAGGATTCCCGGCCGGTGGGATTCCTGGGGATCGCCCGCGATATCACGCATCGCAGGTTTATCGAGCAGGCTCTGAGAGAGAGTGAAGAAAAGTACCGCACCATCATTGAAAATATTGAGGACGGATATTATGAGGTAGACCTTACCGGCAATTTTACGTTTTTCAATAACGCCATGGAGCAAATTACAGGGTACTCCAGAAATGAATTGATGGGGATGAATAACCGCATCATCATGGATGAGTATAATGCCGGCCAGGTTTATAAGGTATTCCACGATGTCTATCAAACCGGCATGGCGACCAAAGCAGTTGATTGGGAGTTGAGAACCAAAGACGGTTCCAGGCGCTTTGTCGAGGTATCGGTGACTTTAAAAAGAGACCTGAATACAAACCCGGTTGGATTTATGGGGATTGCCCGCGATATCACCGAACGCAGGGAGCATATGGAGACCCTGGTAGCCAGAGAAAAAGAACTGGAAATTAAGACCAAAGATCTTGAGGATCTCAATACCGCCTTAAAGGTTTTGCTGGAAAGGAGAGAACGGGATAAGATTGATCTTGAAGAAACAGTAATCGGCAATATTAACGACATTGTGATGCCCTATCTTGAAAGAGCCAAGAAAAAGGCGGCCGATAAAAAGCAGATAGACTATCTGGTCATACTTGAGCATAACTTAAATAATATCACCTCATCCTTTTTTAGCAAGCTAGCTACCAAATACGCCAACCTCACCACGACTGAGGTTGAAGTGGCAAATCTGGTCAAACACGGCAAAAGCATCAAAGATATCGCGGACATGCTCAACATATCCGGCAAAACTGTTGAAGTTCACCGAATGAATATTCGCAAGAAAGTGGGAATCGCCAAAACCAAAACAAGCCTCAGAACCCACCTCCTATCCCTCGGGTAAGATATTGAAGATTGAAGACTGAAGATTGAAGATTTATGAAATGCTGTCTATCTCAAATATAGTGTTCGAAATCCCTTTGAATGAGCCAATAAGCCGGTAAATGCTCCATTTTTTAGTAATCCCAAATATATGAATGGAAACTAAATAAATGAGGGTTCTGGATGTTTTGTTCGTCACGCCCGCGAAGGCGGGCATCCAGTCTACCCAAGACCGTATTTTCTGGATTCCTGCCTTCGCAGCAATGACGGCCTGCATTGCAATAAGCTCCCCGGCTGCTCAAATAAATTGAGTGATTAAATGATAAAATTCCTTCATTAATCATTAGTCATTTCATAAATGGCACCTTTATTATTCATTTCTCAATAGTCAATAGTCATATCAAAGGTGGTCCTTTAAATCTTCAATTTTCAAACCATCCCCTAGAATCGCTAAGTGATTATTACGGGATTTTGCGGGGTTGACCTTACTATCAATAAAGGGTTTAGTGTAACCTGTCAGAGATAACTTCAGCTGGAATCGTGCGGTAGAACCATTGTAAATTTTCTAATCAACAGAAAGGTGGCGGCAATGGATTCATTCAAGAAGCTGGCAGGATTAAAAACCCTACTCATTGACGATAACGAATTAGTCCGTGATACCCTGACAATGGTTTTTGCGTTTAAGAAATGCTTCATTACAGCCGTCGCTTCTGCCGAGGAAGGGTTGCGTGCCCTCGAAGGGGAGCGCTTTGATATCATCATTTGTGATTTCAGGTTACCCGGCATCAACGGAGTGGAATTTTTCCAGCAGGCAGTCAAATCTCACCCGCATACCGTCAGAGTACTCATCTCAGGATATGGCAATGATGAGGCTATTGCCAAAGCATTTGAAGTGGGCGTACACGAATTTATGAAAAAACCTTTTTCGCTGATGGCGTTTGTAGAGCAATTGGGACCGCACGTCGATAATTACCTTGCCGGAAAGCTCAACCACCCCAAACCAACCGGAAAAAAAACAGCATTTAAAAGCAAAAAAAAATTGCCGCCCGGTATCAAAGAGGAACTATCGGTTTATTGGCCTAATAAGGCAATAGAGGTCAAACTGCAAATATAGAATTAAGATCAAGCAGCTGCTCAAGGCTTGTAATCACAGGCACCGATGTTTGAACCTGGGGCCAATTCCGGCGTACACTATGATGCTTGAGCCATATCGGGAGCAAACCGGCATCCCTGGCACCACATACATCTATACGATAGTCATCTCCCACATAAACCGCTTCTGAAGCCTTAATTTGGAGTTTCTCAAGACATACGCGAAACGGCTCCGGATCCGGTTTAGGCGGGATTCCGCCTTCGCCGGCCACAATAATTTCTTTAAAATATGTTTCCAACTCCGGATAAAGACTGATGCGATGGGTTCCTTCTGTTTTCTGCCCCTGGGTATTGCTAATCAGGGCCACCGGATATCGTTCGTTCAGGCCTTTAAGTACTCCCAATGCTTCCGGAAACAATAATGTATGGGCCTTCACCGTCTCCCAATATTCGGTTTCCCAAAGTTCAAGCATTTTTTCATCCGGCGTAAGACAATAGTAATAATACATCTCGTGAAAAAGAAATTTCCGCGAAAAATTGGACTGTTCATGAAGCTCTTTGCGCAGGCGCCGGTAATTGGCCATAAAATCTTCCTGAATCGTAAGCCCAAAATTTGAAAATAGTTTTGCCTGGGCATCCTTTTCAGCAGTCCGAAAACCATCGGCCGAATTTACCAATGTCTGTCCAAAATCGAATATAATTGCTTTGATCATAATAAGTATCAGTTGCCTGTGGTTTTGTGTTGGTTTTTAGAGTTGCTCGTTGCGGCTTGCTCGTTTACTGTCACAGGTGTCAGGTGTCAGGTGTCAGGGAGTAAGGAATTAAAATTCATCTTTTCTTTGGCCTTTCAGCTTCGAGCTCGTCTCATCTCCACCTTCCCAATTCAAAATTCCGACTTCCGCATTCCCCATTCCGACTTGTATATTGCCTTCCGGCCTCCTCGCTTCCCGGCATCATTTTGCCAGCGAAATTAGAAACCCGCCGCTGAATATAATCAAAGCACCGGCCAGACGTATTCCTTTGTGTTTTTCTTTAAGCCAGAAACTTCCCATCAAAACCGCAAACACCACGCTCAACTGGCGCAGGCTGACAATGTAGCTGACCCGTTCGATAGTAAACGCGATCAGAATCAGCGAATAACCGGTTATACCAATCACCCCCGACATGATAATCCGGACCAAACCGGTATTCCACTCTTTTTTGATAATATCGGCTTTCTTGGTTAACAGGATATATGGCGTATAGTAGCACATTCCGAAAAAAAGATGGAAGAAAGCAAACAGGATTGGATGAATGTAATCAACCGCCATTTTGTCCACAATCGAATAAATGGCCACTGAAATCAGCGTCAAGAAGGCAAACTGGGTCGACCGATCATTGACAATGGATTTGACGGGTCCAAGCAACTCCTGGCTGGAAATATGCTTCATATTGATTATATAGACCCCGACCGCCACCAGCAAAATTCCTGCAACTCCCTGAAATGAGACCTGCTCGCCCAGAAAAAGGACGGCTGTCACTAAAACCAGCGCCGGTGATGAACGCATTATCGGATATACATGGGAAAGGTCCCCGTCTTTGTAAGCTTGGGTTAAAAAGATCCAGTATAAAAAGTGGATAAACCCGGAACCCGCGCACCAGCCATACGCCGCAGGTTTCGTGATACCGACACGGAAAAGGAAAAAAATAAACAGGGGAGAAAAAAAGAGCAATGCAATTATGGAGTATAACCAGAGAAAAATCTGCTTGTCACCGGATTCTTTGGTAAACAAACTCCGCAGGGCATGGAATAGGGCAGAAAGCAGTACCAGGGCAATAGCAAGGGCGCTCATGGATCACCGTCTAAATTATTTAAATGAAGCTGAGCCAGATGCTTACCGTCATTGATTTCATTGCTTTGGCTTCACCGCCAGCCATCAATTTGCAAATTCCCTGGTTGTAGAATTCAAATTTGACAGTTATCAAACTCGGTGATGGCGGGCTCATCAGGCGGCCTTGCTCCACCAAAAATACATCTTTATTTATCTTCATTTTTCAGTGCAACGATTAAAAACGAGTTGCCGGTATTGACGATCACAGGACTGGTATTGGCCGCAAGATCATTATCTGAAATTCCCAAGGAGGTAAAATCTTTGTCTATCCGGTCGCCGATGCCTGAGTATTCGGGTGCCAGCTGTTCCATAAAAGCCATTTCGCCTTCAATAAAAATATCCCTGTTCCCATCAATGGTTTCCTTCGAAGTAGCGCCTTCTTCAATACGATTAAGCTGCCGCAAATAACTAAACGTTGAACATCATTTTTTTCAATACGCCACGGTCGGCTCATATTGATCAGATATCAGCGTACCAGATTTGTGTCAATAACAGTACGGTCACTGTTCAGGCTTTTGACCCCTCCTGATTTGAAACCGCCGTCCCCTGGGTTTGCTTTGATTAGAAGATTGAGAAGCGCGCGATCCTGATCGGGGTGGCTTCTTGCCCGCCTTCTCGTTTCTCCTGCCGGGTCGGGATTTCGGGTTCGGCCCCGGGCTTTTGCCGGAACCTGTAGTTTTCGCCTTACGGATTCGTGATCGCCGTTTTGAAGCATTTCTTCTGGCGACCAACTCTTTTAGGTCCTTGTCTGCCCTTTTTTCACTGGACGCACTGTCGGGGCGCAAGAGAACAAAATCCGGCACGTCGCTATCCTCTGTATAGCCGTCAACCTTTACCACCGGGATTTTTTGCTTCAGCAGTTTTTCGATGGCCTGAAGATGATTCCTTTCATCCTGACTGACCAGGGAGACGGCTGTGCCGCTGACACCTGCGCGGCCGGTGCGACCGATGCGGTGGACATAATCCTCGGGAATGCCCGGCATATCGTAATTTACCACGTACGGCAGATCGCTGATATCGAGGCCCCTTGCGGCCACATCCGTTCCGACGAGGATGCGGATCTCACCGTTCCTGAACCCTTTGAGGGTACGTGTCCGGCAAGACTGGCTCTTGTTGCTGTGCAGCGCAGCGGCACTGATCCCTTGTGCGGCAAGTTTCTCCGCGAGCTTGTTGGCCCCGTGTTTTGTGCGGGTAAAGATCAGGACCCGGCTCCAGTTTTCTCTGGTGATCAGGTGGATGAGAAGCGTACGTTTATTTGATCTGTCCACCAGGTGAAGCTTCTGGACGACCGATTCGGCCGCCGTATTGCGGGGCGTCACATCGATATGTTTTGGATCTTTCAGCATTCTCCCGGCAAGATTACGGATCTGTTGGGTGTAGGTGGCGGAAAACAGCATGGTCCTGCGTTCAGCTGGAACGAGATCGAGGATCTCGCAAATCTCTTCACTGAATCCCAAATCCAGCATTCTGTCCGCCTCGTCGAAAACCAGAAACTCGATGCGGGATAGATATAGATGTCTCCGGCCGGCAAGATCCAGCAGGCGCCCCGGTGTGGCCACAAGAATATCAATGCCGCGCCGCAGTCGAGCGATCTGCGGATGGATGCGAACCCCGCCATAAACCACGGTGCATCGCATGGCGAGCCTCCTTGCATAGCCCTTGATGCTCTCTGCCACCTGAAGCGCAAGTTCGCGCGTGGGTGTCAGGACAAGTGCGCGCGGGTGTCGCCCGCTGCCGGTCTTCCGGCTCAGGATTTCCACCAAAGGGAGTGCAAATGCATCTGTTTTTCCAGTTCCGGTCTGGGCGCGGGCGAGGATGTCCTGTCCGTCGAGAATAGCGGGTATGGCCAGGGCCTGAATGGGGCTGGGAGCGGTGTAACCCTTGGCGTTAAGGGCTTTAAGCAGTTCTACCCCAAGGCCAAGGTGATCGAATGACATACAATATTCCTGAATGGTCTCTCAAATTATGCGTTTAGACATTTTGCTATTTTAGGCATTTCTTGGGGCACGTTGATTGTTTTACAAAAAAAACTTGCCACATAATGCAAAAAAATAATTTCTAAGGTATCAACTCAAGGCAGCCTGTATAAAACGCCGCCCCAGGTGAGCCCTGCGCCAAGGCCGATGAACATCACATGGTCCCCGGACTTCAGCATCTCTTTCTCCATCAGTTCATCCAGGGCGATTGGAATTGTGGCTCCGGTGGTATTGCCATATTGCTGAATGTTATTATAGACCTTTTCCGCCGGGATGTTCATGCGATCTCTGAAAGCTTCATTTATTCGCAGGTTGGCCTGGTGGGGAACGACCATGTTCAGGGCTTCCAGTTGAATATTGGCTTTTTCCAGCAGTTCCAGGGCTAATTTAGGCAGCAAGGTGACCGCCAGTTTGAAAACGGTTCTTCCGTCCATGTAAGGCAAAAACTCTTGTTTGGCCAGAACCTCCGCGTTCATGACCGGACCGCTTTTCTGTGCCGGAACGCCCGCTCTCAAAACACCTGCATAATTTCCATCAGCATGAAAGACAGATGCCAGAATACCGGTTGCTTCGTCGGTCTCTTTGGCCTCGATGCAGACTGCTCCTGCACCATCGGCAAAAATAACGGCGGTATCGCGATTCTGGGTAGTCAGTTCCAGAAACCGGCTCTGGGTTTCGGCCCCGACCATCAGGATTTTCTGCGCCTTGCCACTTTGGATATAGGCATCACACAATTCCAATCCATGCAGAAAACCGGTGCATTGTTGGCGAATATCAAGTGCCGGGACTTTTTTAGCCCTCAGTTTATGTTGCAGGATGACGCCTGAACCGGGTATATAAACATCCGAGGTCATCGTGGCGAATACAATCAGATCAAGATCGATGGGTTCCCAACCGGCTCTCCCAAGGGCGATCTTTGATGCTTCCAGTGCCAGATCTGACGTCCCTACGTCATCACCTTCTTTTACCCAATACCGGGCCTCAATCCCTGTGCGTTGCCGGATCCATTCATCTGAAGTGTCCAAAATTTTGGCTAAATCATCGTTGGTTACACGATGATCCGGTACGAACCTACCTGTGCTTTTAATGATTGATCGTTTCATAATTTGATGATAACCCTTCGTCCTTTCCGGCGAGCGTCAAGGACCATGTCCAGTTGATAAAAAGCTTTTTTTCAGCTTTGACTAAAAAAGCTTGCAAAGCTCCTCCCAATAACGGCTTCAGCCACCTTATCTCGTTTTTGCGTCCTCCACAATATTTTTTCGAGCGTCTATCAATCCGGTTTTGATTCCTTATAAAAATGTTTGAGAATTAACCCTATAGTTGCATAAAATTTTGAAATCCAACTTAGCTGCTGCAATGAAGACCATTGAAAGTATTGACTGATCCTGGATTCTGGTTTCTGGATCC
>CACVKW010000948.1 GCA_902749685.1 Olavius sp. associated proteobacterium Delta 1
CGGCAAGGATCCGGGAACCGGCAAGATGAAAACCGAGGAATACACGGTCAACGGCCCGGTGGCGGTGATGATCACCACCACGGCAGCCGAGCTGGAAGGCGAGACCGCATCCAGGTTCCTGTTTTTAACCATTGATGAGTCCACAAAGATGACCGAAGCCATCCACCGTATGCAACGGGAAGCAGAAACTTTGGAAGGTCTGATCCGCAAGAAAAGACAGGACCGCATCATCAAAAAGCAC
>CACVKW010000949.1 GCA_902749685.1 Olavius sp. associated proteobacterium Delta 1
GATCGAATACACCGCCCCGTTCATGCCGTCTAATTCCTCGATGGCCAGGATTTTATGCTTTAGGCTGTCTTTATCCTTGTAAAATAGGGCCTGATCGGTAAGCCGGGTATATTTGACAAAGTCATCTTCGGGCACCATTGAGAGCACTGTATCCTGAAGGTAGGATTTGCCGGCAGCCGAACGGGATTGGATCATCACCGACAGCGGCTGCTCCATTTTGCGGGATACGGCGGCAATGTAACATAAAAGCTTGTTCATCTCCTCGCCGGTGTAGCCGATGGTCTCAAAGTCGGTCAGGATCTCAGCAAACATATTAGGGTTTTTTAAAAAGGCTAGCGCCCTGGCTTTATCGGCGCCGGTCATCACCTCTTTTGTTTCCGAGCCCTGTTCAGGCTGGCGGTAATCTTCAGCCAGCTCAAGCAGCTTTTGGACATCCTCACCAATGATATCTTCACCGGAGCCGAACAGATCGCACAGCCCCTTGGTCAGATAGGTTCGGGACCTGGCCGAGTAAAAATCCACCGTGTCCACATGCAGCCGCCGTTTGGATTTTTCCTGCACAATGCCTTTCACCGTGGCCTTCAGTTTACTGTCATTTTTTAAAAGCCCTCTGACTTCGTATCTGCGGCCGTCTACGGCCATGACAAAGCCATAATCGGTGGAGGTTACTTGCAGCTCTTTACTTTCTCTTTTAACCGCCGGGTCCGCATCCGAATGGGCATGAGGAAGCTCCGCCTGCTGCGGGACCTTCGACAGTTCTTTGAAGCGATCGCAAGCATCGGCAGTTAAGAGAAAAAAGTCGTTGATGTCCCGGCCTTCGGGAAGATTGGCAACATGTGTCCGCAGGCCTTCAGCCTGAAGTCTTGCCGATACGGACTCTGAAGCTTCCTTACCGGCCGCATCCGCATCAAAGCAGATGGTGACGGCTTCCACACCGTTTTGTTTGAACAATCTGCGATGATCTTCAATAAAACCGTTGGTACCGTAACAGGCAATGGTGTTTTTAATTCCGGCATTGATCAGGGTAAGACTGTCAATAATTGATTCGGTAAGGATGATCTCTTTATGGGATTTGGCTGCCTGTCGGTTGAACAGGCCATGCCTGGCTCCGGGTAAATACAGGTGATCCGGCACAGATCCTGTGACCATCTCCTCCAGCCTGCGGCCGTAGATGCCGGCTGGATTGCCGTCAAGACCGTACAACGGGAAGGTCACATAGCCATAAAAGTGCTCATGTCCTTTTTCACTCAACACTCCGAGTTGCTTGAGTTGGTCGTAAATATCCCCTTCACCGGGAAGAGCGTTTAACAGCGTTCCATTGGCAAAACCGGTTTTAAAGTCAGAAAATAGCGTGTTATCCGTGATCCCGCGTTGATTTAGGTATTGCCGGGCTCGGGGATCCTCGCAAAAGGCCGTGTGATAAAAATCAATGACCCGTTTGAGAAGCTTTAAAAGTTTCGCAGACAGACCCCTTTGCCTGACAGGCTGTTTACTTTTTGCGAGTCTTTTGACCGATTTAAATCCATTGCCAGTCAACCTGCTGACGGCTTCTTTAAAGTCTACCTGGTCGAACAATTCGATAAAACGGATCACGTCACCGCCGGCGCCGCAGCCGAAGCACTGCCACAAGTTGTTGGTGGGGTTTACCGAAAAGGAAGGATTTTTGTCACCATGGAAAGGACACAGACCAAAATAGCTTCTGCCGTTTTTTCTCAGTTTAACGCCCTTGGCCTTGACCAGGGCTGTAAGGTCAACGTCGCGTTTGATAGCCTCGATTCTTTCTCTTTCTATCATATCTCGTCCCCCTTGTCGCGGCGTAGTCACACCCCAGGCGTGACGAAGCCGGACCATTTTCACGTAATTTGTTAAACAGGATATCTCGCAAATGGTTCAGCGATTCCCTAAACTGCAGCGGGTTGACCAGGGCCTGACCGTCTCGATATTGTTTATCCAGTCGATCCAAGCCCCTGCCGGTGAACAGGAAGCAGGCAATTCGTCTGCCGTTGTCCCTGAAGCGGATCCCGCTCAGCTCACCACCCCGGCACAAAAAAAACGCTCCTCTAAAAATGTCCGTGGTCTCAAGGCTGTTCGTTTTCAAAGTGTCTCACCTCCTTCCGTAGGCCGCGGCGTAGCATTTATGCGAAGCCGGGTCTTGATTTTTTATGGGAGTTCCGATAGAAAAAGAAAGCAGTTTCAAAAGGATACTCCCTTTTGGAACCTACCCTTAGGCCATCAACTGCGACCTGCCACAGTCATTGAAGTTGATGGCCTTTTTTCTGCCAAACATCCCCGTTTTTAAAACCTGTCAATAAAAAAGTTGCTAAAACTTAAAAAAATAGATAGTATCTTTTATGATATTATCAATGATAACTTAAATATCTTTTATGATATATTTTGTCAAGAACAATCATGAACAATCGATCTCATAATAACGAAAAATTGAAAAAACCGTGCTATAATCCCTCCAACGTCAAAAAAACAAACTCGGAGGGACAAAAGATGCCGTTTGCAGAAAAACTGGCCAAATTAAGAAAGGATAAAGGCTTTACTCAACAAGAGTTGGCCCAAAAGGCAGGCATTGGGATCGCTCAGATGAGGCGCTATGAAAAGGGCAACTCATCGCCCACGCTGGAGGTCATCAAAAATATCGCCAGAACACTTGCCGTTACAACCGATGAACTGATCTTTGACGAAGGAGAAGGCATTGTCCCGTCAAAAATCCAGGATAAAGAACTTTTAGAACAATTCGAGCAGATTGCAACGTTAACTCCTCAAGATAAAGAGGCCCTTAAAACCATCATTGAGAGCATGATTATCAAAAACAAACTGCAACAGATTATGCCTACCCGCACGGATGCGGCCTGGACCAAAGAGATGCGCAGTGTGGTGGCTGAGTTTAGAAAAGGTGCTGAAGATTACTCGGACAATCAAATCGAGAACATCGTGGATGAAGCCGTTGATGCCGTAAGGAAAGCAGGATAAGCACAAGGATGCCAGTGTTGCAGCGTAAACTCAGGGCGGTTATCGATACCAATCTATTTATCAGCGGACTGTTTGCAAGGGATTCTCTGTCAGCCCAGCTTCAGGATCTGTGGATCAACCGGGACTTTGAACTGGTCACCTCCATCGAGATTATCAAGGAGATCAGCCGGGTGCTCAATTATCCCCGCATCAAAGAGCACTTTAAGCCCAAAGACAAGACCATCAAACGATTTTTCCGCCTGATCTTCAGAAAGGCAATCATCTCAAAAGATATTTACCACATCGACAAAATCGCTGATGATCCGACCGACAACAAGTTTTTGGCCTGTGCCCTGGAGAAAAAGGCGCATTACATCGTCTCACGAGATCCGCACCTTCGCAACCTCAAGCACTACCACGGCATCCAAATTGTGGATGCCACTACATTTATTGAAAAAGTGAAAGGATAATAAAAGCGGATCGTCTGCGTGCTCCAGTCTTCGCTGAAGCTTCGCCCTGGCAGGCGGACTTCAGACCTTGAAGAACAGGTCTTCCGCTGCGTGTGTCGCACATTGCCTTTATTAAATAGAGGCGACATCCCGTTTCAGCGGGGCGCTCGCAGCCGTGTCTTATCTTATTCCCCCGCCCACCCTCCAAAAATAAGGAACCGTCGCTTGTCTATTTTAACCGTTTGCGCCTGTCATGATAAACTGCAGTTTTACATAAGTGATTTTATCGTACAGAATTTTTTGTCTTTTTAAACAGCCTCCGGCAGGGTGGTAAAAAATGCCGTCCGATAAAATCGCCGTTATGTAAACGGCCATTTATCACGCCAGGCACAAACTCAACAGCAAAGGTAAGCGACGGATCTGATTTTAATATCTATTCCCACCCACCTCCCCTGATA
>CACVKW010000950.1 GCA_902749685.1 Olavius sp. associated proteobacterium Delta 1
GCATCATCTTCAGGATAATAGGAGGTGCAACTGATTCATTACCGTTAATGCGGTATGTGTCTTTGACTTCATTGTAGATAAAATCAAAGTCAATATGACGTTTAACTTTTCTCAAGATGTGATTTTTACGAACGCGCAGCTCCAGATTAAA
>CACVKW010000951.1 GCA_902749685.1 Olavius sp. associated proteobacterium Delta 1
GGACATTGCTGTCCAAAATAATTTGAAAATCAAATACTGCCTTTAATAAAAACAGGCAGTTATAAACGGGAAATTAGTGATTTAGAAATCAGGTTGTACC
>CACVKW010000952.1 GCA_902749685.1 Olavius sp. associated proteobacterium Delta 1
ACCCTATAGTTGCATAAAATTTTGAAATCCAACTTAGCTGCTGCAATGAAGACCATTGAAAGTATTGACTGATCCTGGATTCTGGTTGCTGGATCCTGGATGTCGT
>CACVKW010000953.1 GCA_902749685.1 Olavius sp. associated proteobacterium Delta 1
ACTTACATTTCGCACTTGTAAAAAGAAATTTCAGGAATTATGCGAGTTATGCTAATTATTGCTCTAACTTGCTTATATTACAACGAATAAAAAAATCTAG
>CACVKW010000954.1 GCA_902749685.1 Olavius sp. associated proteobacterium Delta 1
CGCAACCCGCACCCCGCACCCCGCACCTCGCACCTCGCAACCCGCACCCCGCACCTCGCAACCCGCACCCCGCACCCCGCACCTCGCAACCCGCACCGCCTATCTTACTTGACCCGACAAAATATTTTTCCTATATTGCCGCTCATAATCAATTAAAAATTCAGGTATTACAAAAAAGGAGGTACCCAATCCCATGTCGAAAAAAACCGAAAAAAACCTGGCCTATGCCTTTGGGGCCGAATCAAAGGCTGCTGCACGCAACACCGTATTCGCTAAAAAAGCAGAAATGGAGGGCTACACACAGATCGCCCGCCTGTTTCGGGCAGTCTCTGATGCGGAGTCGGTCCATTCTCGCAAATTTCTCATGCTGATGCGGGGTAAAATCGGATCCACCGAAGAAAACCTTGCAACGGCATTTGAGAACGAAATCAAAGCCAATGCAGAAGAGTACCCAAAACTGATCAAAGAGGCGGCTGATGAAGGTCAAGAAGCTGCCTTAAAGGCCTTTTCCCATGCCCGGGATGTCGAAAGCCGGCATGCCGAGCTTTATAAAAAGGCCATCAACGATATGATCGCCGAACGCGAAACCGAGTATTATGTCTGTCAGGTTTGCGGCTACATCGCTGAAGATGAAGTTCCGGATCGCTGCCCGGTCTGCGCGGCGGTGAAAGAAAAATTTAAAGCGGTAAGCTGATTCTGGACCGAGTATGATCGCGATGAAATTGATTAGAAAATTATAGCAGCGGGTTTCGGAAACAAGGAGTGCTTATGATGCCGACTAACCAGGAAAAGACGCAGATTTCGATCGTTAAAACTCACCCTCAGGCGAAATATTCGCAAATTCGACAGGCCGTCCAACAGTCACTGGGCCTCATTGGTGGCATCCGCGACATCGTCAAACCCGACGACCTGGCTTTGATCAATCCCAGCTGGGTTGCCCCGCCGGTGGAAAGAGAAGCCGGTTGCATCGACAATCGGCCGATCATGTTTTATGTTGACTGGCGATTGGACGGCAGGCGTCCAGGTTTACACCATTTATATTGACGGAGGTATACGATGACCGACCAGAAAAAATCCCGTTTTGAAAGCCCCTGTGAACAATTTATCTACGATCCCGAAGCAGGCGATTACGAGCGCAATATTCCCCCGGGCACGCCCTTTGAAGATTTGCCCGATGATTGGTGTTGCCCTGAATGCGGCGCCGAGAAAGAATACTTTGAAGAGTTGGACGACTGAACGACCACCGTTGGATAAGAGTATATCTCTTTTTAATTCTGTTCATAATTTTGTCGCAATTTCACGAGTTTTCTCCAGTTTCCCTGAACTATCGCCGATATCAGGCCTGACGCATGCCTTCTTGTTTTGCAATAAAGCCAACATTTCGGCGCTGACATAATTACTAGTCTTCAGGAATTACCTTTTTCAAGAATATGGGCCCAAAGCGTGCTTGCTGATTGGTGGTACCTATCCGAACGGTCCATCAAAGCATTAAAAGCTGAGGTGTCGATAAATATTTTTCAATTGTCATGACATTACGCTGCTTGAAAGGCTTTTGCCAGATAATTGTCATGCTTTTCGGATATGTCGGTAACCCCAGAAGCATAGCGCGTATGTTTGCACATCCTGATAACTGTATTCATTATATCCGTCAAGAACATCGACAAAAACGAAAACAGGGACTTTTTGAATTCGCAAATCAATAAAGTAATCGATTGACAGGTTAATTTGTCAGATGATATGAAGGCCAAATCATCAGCTAATTTAACAATACGCCTACCGGGACCACGAATGCCACAAATAGTTAGAACCAAAATTACGGATTCTATTCTGAAGGAAATTCGCCGAAGGATTACGAGTGGGGAGATTCGGGAAGGCGACAAACTCCCGAATCAGAATGATTTGGCCGCGCAGCTAGGAGTAAGCCGACCGTCACTACGGGAGGCACTTCATAGCCTGGCCATGTTGGGCGTTATTGAACAGCGCCCTGGTGCGGGTACGGTCGTCCGTGCCCAAACACCTGCCTTTCTGGCAGGTGATCTCGACCTTCCACTTATTTCAGACGCCCAAGGCGTCCAGGAATTGATCGAGGCACGACGAGTCATTGAAGTAGATATGGTTGAATTGGCTGTTGAGCGGGCCAGCGATGCTGAGTTGAATAACCTGGGGACGATACTGAAAGAAATGACTCTGATGGTCGAAACCGGGCGCGTTGAAGATTACCGTAAAAGGGATATTCGATTTCACTCTATCATCGCTCAAGCTGCCCACAATCGCTTTCTCCTGCATCTTTTCACTGCTATCCGGCAATTTCTTGATCAGTTCATCCGCGAATCATTTACCCTCATGCCCGAGGTTCTAGATATTTCCCAGCAAGGTCACCGCCTCATATTCGAAGCTTTGAAAAATAGAGACGCGAAGCGGGCGGTAGCAGAAATGATCAAACATATTAAATTGGGCCAAGAGACACTGCAAAAGATGCAAAGTACAAAGGATGAACCATAAAAGGCGGTCCTGTGATCCTGACACTGTTATTGAACGATAAAGACAGAAGTTCGAAAATATTCAGAGTTGCAACGCTTGAAAAATTCAGGAGAAGATGAATGAAATTAAAAAATAAGGTCACCATTATCACGGGTGGGGGCTACGGGATTGGCCGGGTAATCGCCTTGCGTTTTGCTGCCGAAGGTGCCCGGGTCTGCATTGCCTCGCGCAGCGAAGATAAATTGGAGGATACTGCTCGAGAAATCGAGGACAAGGGCGGGCAGATATTGGTCGTACCGGTTGACATCTCCCGCGAGGAAGAGGTCGAGTCCATGGTCGCTCAAACGGTGGATCACTTCGGCGGTTTGGACGTCCTGGTCAACAATGCCGCCGCCGAAGGCCCTACCCTGCCGATCCACGAAATGGATGGCCGGGATTGGCGGCAGGTGGTGGACGTGAACCTCAACGGTCTTTTCTATTGCACCAAACACGCCCTCAAAAGGATGATACCGCAAAAGGGCGGCAACATCATTAACATCGGCTCCATTGCCGGCGTTTATGCCTACCCGATGCGCACACCCTATAATGCTACCAAATGGGCTATTGCCGGCGTAACTCAAACCATTGCGGCCGAGGCGGGCCCGCATAATATCCGGTGCAATTGCCTATCCCCCGGTCCGACAGAAGGGGAGCGATCCGCCCGGGTCATCCAAAAAAGGGCCGACGCATCTGGCCAAACTTTCAATGAGATGAAGAAATGGTATGAAGATCAAATTCCGATTAGACGATTTGTTAAGGCCGAAGAGGTGGCTTCTACTGCGGTTTTTCTTGCCAGCGATGATTCCAGCGGCATCACCGCCCAGCACTTCTGCGTCTCCGGCGGAATTGAAGTACTTTGACTTAACCTTAAGGGATTACGGAGGAATCAATGAAGGCCCCGGGTCGGCTTAGCCACATTTGTTTCGACACTGCAAACATCGCTGAATCTGTCAAGCTCTTCAGCGGTCTTTTGGGAGCGCCATGCCCTGAGATAAATACCATGACTTTGGATAAGGGTGCCGGAGAAGTCAAGACCGCTTTTTTTCATCTTAAGGGCGGCTCCATCGAGTTGGCCGAACACCACCTGCCAGAATCCTGGGGGGAAACCCCTCTTTTGACAGGCCCGGGATTTCATCATATCGCATTTGAGGTATCCCAGCTCGATGAAGCTCTGAACAGGCTGGAAAGTCTGGGGATTAGACCTTTGCCAAACTTTCCAATGGCGACATCCCATGGCCGGGTAGCTTTTTTAGACCCGCAAAAGACCGGCGGCATCCTGTGGGAACTGGCTGAAAAGGAGACCGCCGGCAATGGGTAATACACTGATTGATGGCGCCCTGATCGTTACGATGGATCCGGACAGGCGGGTGATTCAAAACGGTGCGGTTGTGATCGGAGGCGAGCAAATCCTGGCAGTTGGCAAATCGGATCGGGTGAAATCTGATTTTACCTACACCGATCGCATGGATGCCACAGACAAAGTCGTTCTGCCCGGTTTTATCGATACCCACGTTCATCTCTCGGAGCATATCTGCCGGAGCCTGATTCCGGATGATGCCGAGGACTGGATGCCGAACTGGCTCATGCCCATCTATGCCAACCTGTCGGCAGAAGATGAATACTACGCTTCTTTGCTGGCATGCATTGAAATGGTGCGGTCCGGAACGACCACCTTCTGCGAGGCCGGTACATGCATCCATCCCGCAGCGGCCGCCAAGGCAATGCAGCAGGTCGGTATCCGGGGCATCCTTGGACGATGGACCTGGGATCTGCGTCCGGAGCCGATTAGCCTTAAGCAGAGCACGGACGCGGCCCTGGAGAATAACGCCAAACTAATTGACTACATAGCGAGGCTGAATCACAATCGGATCCGATGCTGGCCGTTGGTGCTGGGCATGGATACCGCATCGGATGAATTGCTTATCGGTGCCAAGCAGCTCGCCGACAGCCAAGGTCTTGGATTGGGATTCATGCATGCCTCGAACATCCCCTCCATGGAAACCGTCGACACCATGCGATCGTTAAGACATTTTGCCGATCTGGGGGTGCTGGATCGAAATGTTAAGATCACCCACATGGTGTACACCGATGATGAGGACCTGGACCTGTTGCAAAGGTACGAAGTCAAAGTCGCTCATTGTCCAACCGCAGCCATGAAGCACTGCAAAGGCATTAGCAAATTCGGACGCTTTCCCGAGATGAAATCTGCCGGCATCAGTGTTTCTTTGGGCGCCGACAGCGCCAATGGTTCGGATCACGTCAACATGTTGCGAATTATTCATCTGGTCGCTCAAATTTTTAAGGATTCCCACCGGGACTATCGTGTTTTCCCGGCCGAAACAGTCCTGGAAATGGCTACCCTGGATGGCGCTGAAGCCCTGCTGATGAAAGACAGCATCGGATCCATCGAGGTGGGGAAAAACGCTGATCTAATTATCTTTGACCGCCATCATCCGGAATGGCACCCGTTGCTGAATGTTGCCGGTAGCTTAGTCTATGCCGTTACAGACCGCAGCATAGACAGTGTTTTTATTGCCGGCGAAAAGGTCCTCGATCAGGGCCGGATGGTTAAAATCGATGAGCAGGAGGTCTATGAAAACGTCGATAGATTGAGTCTCAAGCTGATGGATCGGGCGGGGGTCCGACCGGTACTCAAGTGGCCTTTGAGTTAGCGCGCTGATGTTGTGCCTGCGGTAACACCGCGAATGTAATTAAAGTATCAAAAGAACCTTCCATCGGCAATAGCCATAAAAATTCGGCAGCACCGTAAAAGGCAATTTAAACCCTTAAATATGAAAGGAGATAGCAATGTTGACTGGCAAAAAGACAGTGGTTGGGGTTGTATTGTTGCTGGTAATAGCGGTAGGATCGGCTGGTCCTCTTGCGGCTGAGACGACCGTTCTGAGAGTGGGGAATTGGGTTCCCGGGTTTCATCTGATTACCAAGGCGATATTGGAACCCTGGACCCAGGCCATCGAAAAAGAGTCCGCAGGAACCTTGAAGTTTGAGATAATGACCTCCGCGCTGGGTCGCCCCAACACCTATTGGGATTTGGTTGTCGATGGGACCATCGATGTTGGCTGGGGCGTTTCGGGCCACAACCCCGGCCGTTTCACCATGACTCAAGTAGTGGATCTGCCGTTCATGTCACCCGATCCGTGGGCCGGATCAGCAGCCATGTGGCTGACCTACGCGAAATACGGCCATCTGTACGGCGAGCACAAGGGCGCCAAGGTGGTCGGATTATATGCCCATTCAAATCCGAATTTGAACATGCGCGATGAAGCGGTTCTTAAAGCGGGAGATCTGAAAGGCAAAAAAATTCGCGTTGGCGGAAATATGACCGGAAAAATGGTCAGCATGCTGGGAGGAACTCCCGTTCAACTACCGCCGACAGAGGCCCAGCAGGCAATGGCGAGAGGTGTTGCCGACGGGATCACGTTTCCGGCTGAATCCATCGCGGTATTCAAAATCACACCGGTCATTAAAAATGTAACTCATATACCCGGGGGTCTGTATACCGACACCTTCTGGATGGCCATCAACGATGCAAAGTGGAAAAGCCTGACAGATCAGCAGCAACAGGCCATTTTGAAGCACTCCGGCCTGGGCATTGCGATGTTGGCCGGCTGGGCCTGGACCAACGGCGATAACGTCGGCATGGCAGACATGAATAAAGCGGGCGTCAAGTTTCATACGCTGAGCGATTCCGAAGTGCAGAATATGAAAGAGACCCTCCAGCCATTGATAGATGAATGGATTGCGGAGGCCAATAAGCGTGGCCTAAAAGGTCAGGAGATATATGACTATGCTAAATCCATGGCACACGAATACAGAGCGATAAGGAAAGTCAACGTCCCGTGAGCAAGACACAAAAACAATTGAAGGACGCCGCCGCGAGTCGGCGTCCTTCGGTCATTAAAAGGATTAATCAGGGCCTTTCCGTCGCCGCCGGCGGTATGGTCGGGATGCTCATGTTCCTTGTCTTCGTTGATGTGGTCGGCCGCTACCTCTTCAACAAACCGATTTTCGGGGCTTACGAACTGGTTGAGGTCCTAATGGGCTCGCTTATTTTCGCCGGGCTGCCGCTGGTGTCCAGAGCCCAGCAGCACATCTCGGTGGACTTTGTCTCGAACCTCCTTCCCGATCGTTTGAAGCCGATTCAAGCGCTTATCGTTAACCTTTTGTGTGCTGTCACCGCCATGGTGATTTCCTGGCGAATCTGGGTGTATGGCGAGCGCTTGAATCGGGTAAATGAAACAACCCTGGAGCTTCAGATCCCCCGTGGAATAATCGCTCAAACCATGGCTGTCATGGCGGCCTTGACCGCATTGGCTTTATTTTTGAATGTTTGGGATTCCGTGAAAGCCGTAAAGTCAAACTCTGAACAGGAATAGTTTACTGTGGGAAGCTGGCAAATATCGATAATCGGTTTTTGTGCGATGCTCTTTTTAATGGCACTGGGCATGCCCATCGCTTTTGCAATGCTGATCGTTGGGGCTCTGGGCATTACAAGTATCGTTGGGCTGAAGGCCGCCCTGGGTATGCTCGGTCAACTGCCGGTCTCGGTAACGATGAACTATGAATTGAGCGTCGTCCCCATGTTCGTACTGATGGGCACCTTTGTAAATCGGGCCAATTTATCGCGGGATCTCTATGATGCGGCCCATGCCTTTCTCGGTCATCGGCGGGGGGGGCTCGCAATGGCCACCGTGGCCGCCTGTGGTGGGTTTGCAGCCGTGTGCGGTTCATCCCTGGCGACGGCAGCGACCATGTCCCAAGTGGCCATGCCCTCCATGAGACGCTACGGCTTTAGCGATACGTTGGCAGTCGGCTCAATCGCCTCTGGCGGGACGCTGGGCATTCTTATACCACCATCGGTGGTTCTGGTCATATACGGTATTATGACCGGAACCGATATCGGCAAGCTTTTCTTAGCTGGAATATTGCCCGGCCTGTTGACGATCGGACTTTACATGCTAACCATCGCCATAACGACAACCATCAACCCTGCTTCAGGACCGCGAGCCGAACGCATGGACTACCAGGAGCGCTTCCGCCGTCTGAAACGAGTCAGTGCGATGGCCCTGCTCTTTATTTTCATCATCGGGGGAATTTACCTAGGCATTTTCACGCCAACGGAGGCCGGGGGTGCCGGAGCTTTCGGGGCCTTCGTATTTGCACTTTGGCGGCGGGCGCTGACGCCCAAAATATTTCTGGATTGCCTCCTGGAAACCGCTAAGATCACAACGATGCTGTTCATTGTGCTGGTAGGGGCCATTCTTTTCTCAAATTTTGTCAACCTGGCCGGACTGCCTAAAGCGCTCTCCGATGCAATCACCCGCCATGGTGTTGGACCCATGGGGGTTATTGCCAACATGATGCTGGTGTATTTTGTGTTGGGCTGCTTCCTTGATTCACTGGCCATGATATTGCTGACAGTACCCATTTTTTTCCCCATAGTGTCCAGACTTGGATTCGATGCCGTCTGGTTCGGTATTGTGGTTGTCATGATCTCCGAACTCGCATTGATTACCCCGCCGGTTGGCATGAACCTCTTTGTAATCAATAGCACCATTGAGGATGTCAAACTGGCAACCATCTATCGGGGAATTATTCCGTTTGCGATTGCCGACGTGGTTCGAATCACAATCATTATCCTGGTTCCATGGATCCCCTTGGTGTTGCCCAGGTTGGCGGGATAGCGGCAGCAGAGATTATTCGAGAAAGTGGGAGACGCAGTATGGCCGTAAATCCTGAGTCGGATGAACCCAGTATGACTACCATATTTGTGACCCGTAAAATTCCTGCGGCCGGTCTGAAGCCTCTGGCAGACAGGGCCGAGGTGGTTGTATCTCCTTTGGAGCTTTAGCATGATCGAGAATCCCTATGATCCGCGTAAGCGGGAACTTTCAAAACGCGAGGCAATTGTGATGGATTTTATGGAAAACTGCCTGCATGGTGACAACATCAGTCTTATCGATAAATACATGTCGCCTGATTACATCCAGCACACTCCGGGAATCGGTCAGGGGCGTGAAGGCGTGAAACGCTACTATATGGAAGTTGCGTCCAAACGACCCGGCCGAAAAGAATGGCGGCCGATTCATCTGTTCGAATGCGGCAATTTCGTAATATTACATAAGCTGTTGCCCTCTACGTTGATCGTGGACATCATGCGCTTTAATCAAAACGATCAACTGGCAGAGCATTGGGATGTGGTTCAACGGCATCCAGAGCCAGGATATGACCCAATGAAGCTATCGCAAGAAGATTTCGGACGGTTTTCAGCTCTGTTCGCACGCTAAGCCGATTCAAATAACTTCCTATCGCGATTAATCGTTTTCTTTCTTTTATTTGATGGAAATAATTTTCATTTGCTGGTTAAAATGTTTCCTGAAAATCGGTTTACGGCTGAAGACATCCAAAAGTGCCTGTCCCTATTTCCTCTATTTCCTATTTCTACTCACAAAATGAAACTATCCATATTTTTAAACAACCATTGCCGCACTTGTTTTCGCAATTTTTCAGGGCGGCGAAATTGAGCGAGTAAGGTCTCGGATCAGCGCATCCGATCAATTCAGCTTAGTTCGTAAAACTCTTTTTCATTCCTGTTGATGAAATATAGTGACTAACCACAAACGCAATAATAAGGATTTGCCTTAAAATTGAGGCACAAAAAAAGCGGGGCAAAATGCCCCGCTTTTTGTTTAATTTTGAAGGTGATGATTAGCGGTTATTATTCAACCGGATTCCCTTCGGAATACAGCAATTCCACATCCGTCGGTATATCACCCATTCCATGTTCAACGTAGTCCGGAACCGTTGAAAGATCGACATTCTGACCGGCTGAAATATCGGGAAGGCCGGTTGTATCAGCAGTTACTTTTAAGAATTGGCTGATTTCCAGTGGTTTTAGCAGATAGTCCGTCCCGGTTTCTGCATCCGCGAGCTGTGTGCCGGCCGGCAAATTGATTATCTTATCTGCGATTTCATCCGATATGGTCCAGTCGTTTTTCTCGAGTTCCTGATACATTTCGGGTAAACCCATCATCCAGCCATCGTACTGAAGGGCGACGGTTTTCTCCTCAGCCGCGCCGTTTAGAGCCGTAATAGATTCGAAACGGATGGGATCGTCAAGCAGCTTATAGCTGCCGTTTAAATTTTTGAGATAGCTGACGCTGCCCCAGCCGCCTTCAGCATTGTATTCCCAGTTGAAGGCCGCGGTTGCGCCTTCTATGTCGGCTTCGATTCCCCAGATATTGCTGACAATACCGCCAATTTCAACCCCCTCATTGGGGTCGCCGTTTTGATCCTTGTCGTTGTCACCAATGGTTTTGTAAACCAGCATCAAATAGTCATCATCATCCGGATCTGTTATCAGCTCATAGGTTGAATTGGCGTCATTCCACGGATCGCTGAATACCGTGCCATCCGGAACGATGTCTGTGGCATTGCCTGGATTGACGGCGGTCTGCAGCTCGAGTTTGCAGGTTGGATCCTGACCGGTTTCTTTGCGGACCACAAAATTGGCCCCTTTCATATTAATATAAAGTTCGCGGTTTTCCGGCAAATTAAAATCTTTGTCGGTGGAACCAAACTCAGGCGTCCAGGTCCTTTGATCAAAATTAATCAATTCTTTTTCGACCCAGCCGGTATTTCCTTCACCGGTATATTCGACATAAATGGAGCCGCCGACCCAAATCCACAATTGGGTTACATTGGCGGTATCAAGCAGCTGCCTTGGCTCATTCACCGTGATAACCGGACCGTGTTGTCCCTGGCTTTCCGTGGCTTCGTAAAATCCTGCCTGATTCTGGTTGTCGGCACTGGCCAATTCGTATACAAAGGACTTGTTTTGCTGAGCCGTCTGGTCCCATCCGCCAATATTGACATGCTTTCTGTCATCATCGGCGCCTTTGACCAGGGATGCAAAGCCGATCTCCGCATCAAAGTCTACCGGAGTAACATCACATGACGGCGGATTGGACCCCCAGTTCATTTGTGAACAATGATACCAGGTTTGGTTGCCGGCATTATAGGTCAAATTATAGGAGTTATCGACCCACAGCTCCACGGCAATGCCCTTGATGTCGTCGAGGGAGGCGTCAACATATGTTCTTCTTGACAGGACCCCGTTAAATGTTTCACCGATGGTATATCTTTCCGGGGTTGAATTCGGATCAAAATCTTCACGGGTAACCGTGGTGCCTGCGGAAACGGACTGCCCATCCTGGGTCCAAAGTTGATGGCGGCCTTGCCAGGCACCGTAGTAGGCGCGCTTGGTGGACCCGCCGGCCGTGGTCCAGTAGACCGGGAAGCCAAATGATTTGGATTTCATTAGATCTTCGCCGGTATCGGCATGATAGACGCCATAGCGATGGGTCATTTCGACGATATCGGTTCTATCTTTGTACACGGCAGCATCATCACCGTTTTTGACCGCCAGATAATCTTCATTATAGGCATATGTAGCAACGATAGGCGTCAATTCGGTTATGTCCGGATCAGCATCCGGCCCCCACAGTTCTTCCCAGTCCGGGTACTGTACTTTTCCGTAACCTTCAGAACCGGAGCGATACATAATACCCATCATCTCCGCCTCAATATCAGTGACACTGCCCGGACCGTCCTCTGAAAACTTTTCATGTACTTTTAACACCGTGACTCCGTCAGAATTGACTTCACACGAGGCTGCAAAAAAATCTTCTGTTCCATCCTCACCAAATTTCACGTTCAAATCCCATTCGCCATAATCGGCATATGATCCGTCAGCGTTTCTGGTTGGCGGGGAATATATCTTAAATTCGGCCTTTACTAATTCATCCTCACCGTCATCATCCTGTTCTTCAATCCAGGCACGCGCACGCAGGTAGCTGTTGCCGGCGGAATCTTCTATGGCGTCGGATCGACATACCCACGCTTCAAGGGATTTTTTGCTTGTTCCTTCCTCTTCATCCTGAAATGCGACCATGGACTTGTAGGGACCATTGCCGATCTCATCCGTGTAATTGGTCTGAGACAGCGCATTCAAGACACTTTCAAGAATGGCAAACTGCTCAAGGGCGTGCTCTTCCACATACTTGCGGGTTTCAGCCTCGCTGTAATCAGTTCCGGCATCTGTTGCAGCTCGCGCCAAAGCACGTAAATTTGAGCTGAATGACCGGTTTAAGGCGACCGATGGATCAGTGGCATCCGTGTCGACCGGTACTGCGGATATTTCGGTCGGCATCGTATAACTGGATAAATCAGGACCGCTTGAACTATTGCCACTGCCGCCGTCAGAGCAGGAAATAAATAAGGTGATAGCAAAAATCAGAGCGATCAGCAGGGCAGACAATTTAAGCCCTGGTCGTCCGAAATGGTTCATTGGCCTCATTCTGCGGCCAACATTTTTATTCGGTTTGCATAAAATTGTGAACATGTTCAAACCTCCTTCTGGATTTGGGTTTCAATCAGTCAGATCACAGAAAACCGGTAAGGATTTCTGTAATTTTTGTTAATTTTTCGGAATTTGATTTAGCACGGCGATGCGGCCGTAAACTCAGGCGGATCTGCGGTGCCCCTGCTTGATACGTATCTCAGAATGTAACGGGGAAATTCTAGCTTGTACCGGGCAGTTTTACCAAAATTTTGGATTCACCTCCTTTGAAAGAAAATAGTTTGGCGACATGAAACTTAAATTGGGGTATCCAGGATGCAACGATTGTGCCAAAGGGCTTGGCCTTGACCGAGAGGAAGCGGGTTCGAAAACAATATTATGATATCAATTGGATAGGAGGATATTGCGCGATTGTTATAAAAACCTAATAAAGAATACAGGATCGCACGACAAAAACCTGTCGCGCTTATCATAACAAATTGACGGGATCGGATTTTGATATGAATTCTGGCGGTGTTTGATAATCTTGAAAAGCGATTACCGTTTCAGCAATCTCATCAGCAGTTGATTTCTTTTGTTTAGCTGATTCGCGATATTGACCAAGGGGCAGCATTGGTCTACGGGGGAGATAAATCATATATTCGATCGGATACGTATGTTTATCCCTGGTCGGTATTTTAGCATAATTAGTCTTTGGCAACTGAAGGCCGGCTGAAATCATGTGTGACATAAATGCGCCCAAGTGTTCAGCATATCGTGGCATCCCACGCTGCTCCGGCGAAACATCCATTTTGACTTCGAAAAAGCAATTTTTTATCCAATTTTCTTTCAAAATGGGTTCCTTTCCGCATCCAGGATTTTCCTTAGTTTTTGTAGAAAGGGAATGACAGTTCTAAAATCGCTCTCGCTTAAGCTCTTTTTCAAAATAAGGAAAAGAGGAGCTAGCTGTTGAATACACTGGTCTCTTGTAATTCGTCCTTTTTCAGTGATAAAGACGCGCTTGCGCCGGCCGTCTTTAGGATCGGGCCTGATCGTTATCAGTTCCCGATCCAGCAGGCGCTTTAGCGTGTTTGTCATCGCACCTTTGGTCACTTGAAAAGCGTTGGCGAGTTGAAGGGGAGTCGATTCATTGCCCAACCTGACAAAATGGTTCAATACGCTAAACTGAGAGATTTTCAATCCATCAGGTAGCGTTTTTTCAAAGGCGGTACTGCCGAGTTGGTGAATAATTCCGATTTCATTGAAGACTTTAAATAACACCAGGTCTTGCGAAGTGCTTTCATCCATTAGCTTTGTACCCTTGTTTTTAAAGGCCAACGGGGGCTGAAACCTACTTGAGGACCGTATCCCAATCTGGCAAGCATTTGGATACGCCCCGGCGATTTTATTGCCATCAATTCATGAAGTTCCCGGTACAAAGCCAACATTTCGGGATATTCCTGCAAAGCTTGACTAATCGGATGCATCGACAGCCCCAGTTCGGCTGCCTTGAGATTTGATATCAGATATTTAGCCCCCACTTTCACCTGATCCATACGCGTATTGCCAGATGACGTAATCCAAGAATATGCCATTGACGAATACATAATGTCTCTGAAAGGAGGAATACCTTGTTTATAAGCTATCGAATTCGGATCGGCAAGTTTTTCGTGAGTGGTGAATCCCAAATTTTTCATAATACTGAAAAAACCTCCGCCAAGATCGATACCATCGGGATTGGCGGCGACTGCCTTGTTACCGATACGCATAAGATCGATGCTTTCTTTATACGTTCTGGCGGTTTCTATTTCGACCATGAAAGCATCCATCGTTAAATCGCGCAGTTTGGCAACGAGTTGTGTATCGTTGGCAGTCTGAATATTGCGATCATTACCCTTCAAAGCGGCTAAAGTCGATTCGTCTACCTGTCGCGATGTATCGAAGGGTTCTTTCGTCGATCGACGATTAAGAACTTGTTTGAAAAGAGGATCGGGAGTCGATCCCTTGATGAATTCGATTTGGGCGACGGGTAAATCGTTCAACCGCTTTCCATCCGGCATACCTGCGGGGAACCATTTTATTCGTGCATCGTAACCATCTTCCGCCGCCGCCATTCGCAAAAGCTCACCGAAACACCCCAGCCCGATCATTATCTGGCGATCATAGGGATCTGTTTCGGGCAGACGTCTATCTAATTGGCAGTACAACGTTATGCCCATCTGACCGTCGAGCCGAACCAACCAAGGCTGACGATTGTGAGGGTTGGGAGCGAGAATGGCATAAGACAATGCCCTCATTCTGGGCTCCTGGTAAAGCGAACCGGCTGTATGCCAAGGTTCGTCGGGATAGTCCACACCGGGTTCGGACAAAAAATATCCGGCTGTTCCGCCGCCTGCGGCAACAACGATGCTAGTCGCACCCATAATTTTTAAAAACTTTCTTCTTTTCATCGATAAAGCTCCTTTGATTGTTTCCTGGTTGACAAATTGATTCAAAAACATAGTTTAACGATAAACTATATTCCACAATATATAGTTTACCGTTAAACTGTCAAGGGAAAATATCCGTATCGGGCTCATAGTTCATCATCTCCTGAAAAAGCTTGTGATATTGGTTTTCGATCTATAGTATTGCTGAAACTTTTACATTATCAATTAATATGCCCGAAAGACGCAAAAACGGCGGTTGAGGCGAAAGATGGGAGGGGTCATGAAACTACGTTGGAAATACTTCCTGGTTCTTATAGCGGCCAGCCTGGTTCCGCTGTTGACAGTCACCTGGATCAGCCAGAATGCGTCCCGGCGGTTGGGAAAAACCATTTCCGGAAGAGCCCAAAATACCCTTACGGATACGGTCAAGCAGGAGATGGTGCGTGCCACCCGTAGCTACGCCTCGTTCAGTCTTTTAGGGGGGTTGACCACCGAGCTCGCCCTTAGAGTGCTTGCTGCCAAAGCCGAGCTCGCCCTGGCCTTGCCTCCGCCGTCACCTACCAGAATCTATTATGCCGCCGATTTTGACGATCCACTGTCAGCTCCCGAGGATATGTCGCCATCGAAGAATCATCCAATCCGCTCCAAAGACGGTGCTGTACTCTATAAGCGTATCAGCCGCAGACACCCCAACTTTTATTTGGCCCCAGGTACGATGAAGGAAGGCCTAACCAGTGAGATTGCCAAGTTCACGCGTTTGAGCTCTGCGCTAAGCAGCATCAATCAGCAGTACGGGGAAGGACTTCATTGGGCATATGCCAGCCTGGAAAATGGGGTACATATATCTTACCCGGGCCACGGCGGCTACCCGAGGGGCTACGATCCCAGGATGCGGCCCTGGTATAAGATGGCAAAACTATCAAAGACCCTTACCTGGCTCCCGATCGTGGACGCCACCACCGGTCAGCTCACCTTAACCCTTTCCATGCCAATAAAGCGCCCGGACGGGTCGTTTGCCGGGGTTGCCGGCATGGATATCAAGATTACCCACGCCCTCGTAGAAAGTGAAACGACCTCCCGTTGGTCCCAAAAGATGTCCTCTTTTATTGTCGGTGCGGAAACGGATTCCAGTTCAAAGAAAAGAAAAATTTGGGTCATTTCCTCACAGGAAGAAAGATCCTCACCCGGTTCGAAGGCGGTGGGCGAAACATCCAGCCAGCGCCCGGAAATCAAGGAGTTGTTTCGTCGTATTAAAAACGAGGAGTCCGGATACCTCGATATGCCGTATAAAGGTGTGGACTCACTCTGGGCATATGCCGCTATGATTGCAGACCAGTATTTCGTAATTATCGTACCCAAATCGGAGATCATGACTTTGCCTGAAGAAGTTGGGCAGATGTTTGTGGAATATTCTAAAGACCAGACGGCTATCACCGGGATCGCCGTCGCCCTGGCTTTATTTTTCGTGGCTGTCGTGGCCTTTTTCACCTCCCGCCTCAGCACCGGCCATATACTAACCATCATCGACGCCTGGAAACGGCTTGCCAAGGGCGACTTCTCGGTAAGACTCAAATCCCGTACGAAAGACGAGCGCGACCATTTGATCCATGCGTTCAACGAGATCGTTCCCAAGATCGAGGAGCATATGCGCATGAGCACTGCCCTGGGGCTTGCCCAGGAGGTGCAACAGAGTCTTTTGCCCCAGAACGATCCTTCGTTCCCCGGATTTGATATCGCGGGTGCGAGTATATATTGTGACGAAACGGGCGGAGATTATTACGATTTCATCGAAAGCAACCGAGGCGGTCAGGCCAGACTGGCCGTGGTCGTCGGGGATGTCTCGGGTCACGGCGTATCCTCCGCCCTGCTCATGGCTACCGCGCGGGCCCTGATCATGCTGCGTTCTTCCATGCCCGGTGAAGCAGCCGGCATCATCAACGACGTCAACCGGTATCTGAGTCTGGACACCGCGCAGACCGGGAATTTCATGACCTTCTTCTACTGTGAGCTCACCGAACGCGAGACGGAGGTCCGGTGGGTTCGTGCAGGGCACGATCCGGCCCTGATCTACGATCCCACCACAGACGCGTTCGATGAACTCAAAGGCCAAGGCTTGGCGCTCGGATTGGACGACTCTTTCGAATACGACTCCTTTCGCTGTCGCATAGAACCCGGACATGTTATAATGATCGGAACTGACGGGATCTGGGAGATGCACAATAAGACCGGCGAGATGTTCGGGAAAAAAGCGTTAATGGAAATTATCCGTAGCAACCATTCGGCGTCCGCCCGACAGCTCGTGGACACTGTCACGGACGCGCTTGAGCGATTCCGAGGAGATGAGGCGTCGGAGGACGATATCACTCTGGTCGTTATTAAGGTGGACCGGTGATTTCTGGCACTTGACCGCCCTATCTGTTATTTCGTCCATCAATTAAGGAAACATATTCCATATAATACGGCTATATGCATTGCTAATAAAAACAGAATATCGGCAATATTTGAATTGTTAAGCAAAAAAAGAGGATATTTCGTTGATTGAAAAAGGACAAGACGCCCCCAAAGGAAATAGGATTTACTTTTTAGACAATCTAAGAACTTTCATGATTTTTTTAGGAGTTTTATATCATGCTGGCGGTGTTTATGAAAGTAGCGGCATTTGGGCTTCGTTCTGGCTTGTTGATGACCCTTCAACTAACAATTTAGCTGGTATTCTCAATTTAATAATAGATATTTTTGTTATGCCAACCATGTTTTTTATTTCAGGCTTTTTTACGCCTTTATCTATGAAAAACAAGAACGGGTGGGCATTTCTAAAAGCTAGATTTAAAAGACTTATTTTACCCTGGATTATCGCTGCTTTGACGTTAATTCCACTATACAAAATTATCTTTTTATACTCTCGAAATTTACCTCAAGAAAGTTGGATTACCTACTTTCACTGGAGCAACGGAATTTGGAGTCAAAACTGGCTATGGTTTCTACCTGTTCTTTTTCTATTCGACCTAATGTATTTACTCTTCTCAAGGGCAAATATAAATATATCAAGGATCACCTTGAAGAAAGCTGTTTTTGCAATCTTTCTCATTGGCTTTATTTATAGTTTCTGTATGAGCATTTTAAAATTTTACGGCTGGACAAAAACAGTATTTATAGATTTCCAAAATGAAAGACTATTAATCTACTTTATGATTTTTCTATTAGGTTCTCTATGCTATAAACTAAAGATATTTGAGTCTGACGCCACAAGTAAAAAATTATACATCGTCATTAACTGTACTGCGTGGATTCCGATAAACCTATATATTTTAGTCCTCATTAATTTTTTTATAAGGCCGGGTAGTTTTATTTTTTCAGAAATCTTAGATATAATTCTTCTTTGGCTTGGTTTTCATCTTTCGTTGTTAGGCCTGCTGTACCTGATGGTTACAACTTTCAGGTATTATCTGAACAAGCAAGGAAAAATTTTAAAAGCGTTAAATGAAAATTCTTATAAAGTTTATATCATTCATGTCATAGTCATTGGTTGCATCGCATTGATCCTGCTTAACACAACATTTCCTTCACTCTTAAAATATCTTACTTTGGCAGTATCAACTTGGGTCCTAAGTAATTTGATAGTATACTTTTACAGGAGGTTTATTAACTCAAAAATATAAACCAATAAAGTGGATAGGACAGGAAAGGTGCTGACAGATATTTCCATTGAATTGCGCGATCATGATCGGCGATTAATCAGATTGGAAACAATGGTTGAACTTACCAGGAGTCAACCCCGGCTGACGGATGAGTCAAAATAAAGGTCCGTATTCGATCGCATGCGCCTGAGGCGCACAAGCTGCCGACAGGGGGATTTTCAGACCAATGATTTAGAATTTATACTGATGCCACCCATTCCTCATCCTGCCACCGGCGGACGTTGCTTCCAAAATCCAGTGGCCTTTTCAAATGCATGTGCGAGCTGGAGCACACTGAAGTCGGCATTGTGTCTTCCGACGATCTGGATACCCACCGGTAGTCCCTGCGGGGTAAACCCGCAGGGCACTGAAATGGCGGGCAGGCCGGTGACGGTGATGTAGTAGCAGCTTTTCATCCAGTCGATATAGGTTTCCATTTTGACACCGTCGATTTCTTCTATCCAGCGCTGGTTGATATCAAAGGGCGGTACCTGGTTGACCGGACAGATCAGAAATTCATAGGTTTCCATAAATTCCCGCACGCGGTGGTAAAGTTCGGTGCGTTTAATCTCGGCTTGGCCGATTTCCGGTCCCGAAAGCTTCTGACCCTGTTCGATGTTCCAGGTCACGGTGTCTTTCATTAGTTCCCGTTGATTTTCCATTAATTCACCTAATTGCAATTCAAAACTCCAGGCGCGCCAAACTTTAAAAATTTCATCGGCATCGCGAAAATCCGGTTGACCTTCTTCCACGATACAGCCCAGATCTTCAAACACATGGCGTTGATTTTCAAGCACCTGGGTTACCCTCGGGTCCACCGGGAATTCTCCCAGGTCTTTGCTCCAGGCAATCCTAACTCCTTTGAGGTCGCGAACCAGTGGACGGGTGAACGTACTGCCCGGCTCGGCGATGGCAATGGGAGATCGAGGATCGGGACCGGCAATTGTGCTTAGCATCAAGGCAGTGTCCTGTACCGTGCGAGCCATTGGGCCCTGCACGGATATAGGAAACCACCCCGTGAAGCTCGGCCAGACAGGGACCCGCCCCGGGGAAGTGCGGAAACCGGTTATATTACAAAAATTGCCCGGATTGCGCAGCGAACCGCCCATGTCACTGCCGTCCGCCAGGGGAAGCATACCGCAGGCCAGTGATACTGCTGCCCCGCCGCTGCTGCCACCGCAGGTTTTGTTCGTATCATAGGGATTCAGAGTTTCTCCGAAGACCTGGTTAAAAGTCTGGGAACCGGCTCCGAATTCCGGCGTGTTGGTTTTGCCGATGGTAATGGCGCCGGCTTTTTTAAGACGCTCCACAATTAAGCCATCATGATCCGGCACAAAGTCTTTATATATGGGTGAGCCGGAAGTGGTGCGCATATTCTTGGTTGGCACGAGATCCTTATGGGCGATGGGAAGCCCATGCAACGGCCCGATTTCTTTACCCTGTGCGAGGGCGTCATCCGCAGCATCGGCCAGCGCCAGCGCCTGCTCGGCAGGTATGCGAGTGACGATGGCATTGACGATCGGGTTCACGCGTTCGATTTGATTCAGATGGGCTTCCATCACTTCACGGCAGGACAACTCTTTGGCACGGATTCGCTTTACCATCTCAGTTGCCGTCATGAAACAAATTTCTGATTTTGACATGTGGTCTCCTTACTTGGATTATTTGGTGGATCGTAGCCGGCCGGTTGGAATAGGCTATTGTTTTTTTGTTATACAGGATCAAGGTTTCAAGTGTCAGAATCCGGAGCATCACTCCTGGCACCTTATATGAAACTAGGTCAAAATGGCACGGTTTTTTGATGATTAAACTGGCCGCTTTTCAGGCCAGGCGACGCTCATATGATACTTCACAAAATTCAGTGTTATTTAGCTGTGAATTAATGGTTAGTGGGAGTGGCTTCGATCCGACTGAGCTCGTCGCAGGCCAGCCAATTGATCTGGGAGTTTTTCGAGGCGCACACTCTGCCGTAGTTTCTGCGTTGTGAAAGGTTGGTAGATTAACGGACCGTCTTCTCTGCAATACATTTTTCTACAACATAATAAAATTGCTGGAAACACGTGTCCTTGTAAGTTTCATCTTTGAAGTATCGTTTGATATCTTCCTTCTTGCTCCAATCACAACCGGTTAAAGTTCTGCAATCCGTGTCACCGAACCGATTGATGAAACCAGTGAACAGTTCATTGACAGATTTGATTGCTTTTAATCTCCTTTCATCCTTCAGTTCAGGGGCATCGGCTGAATCTTTCCCATTTAGAAACCCTAAATAAATCGAACTTCCAAAAAGGACACCGCATATGGTCTTGCCTGAATCTATTGCCCCCATATACCCTGCTGTTGCCCATTGATATGGTGTGGCATCCCAGCCTGAATCTTCCCTCAAAACTTGAAGGATCGCTTCAGCTCAAGTATATTGCCCTGCCATCAGTTGGACTCCCTTATCCCAAAGTGCTTTTATCCGTTCATCGGTCATATCTTTTTGCCCTCCTTGCCCATTCGTCACTTATTATCTTGCTTTATCCTGAGTCTCCTCAAGTTATTCTATACGCCTCTCCTTACCGAAAGTCCTCATACCCGGGTGCGCGCAGGCAGATATTCATGGCGCCTTCGAGCAGTTTTGCCGCCCCGGAAGGGATCAGAGGAAAAGATCAGGTTCACATTTTAAAGATAATAAACCGATTACGACTTCCAATCCACTTCTGCCGATCACTTGCGAGGTCGGCTAAATCACTGCTTCGGCGATCGCCTCGAAAGCAAGCACCAGCAACATGTCGGTCTCGTCATCTACCGGCTCTTCCTGGGCGGACACTTTGGTGATGACGACCTCTTTGCGGGGGTCAATCCACAGCCATTGCCCGTGAATGCCGATACCGCAGAAAGCCCCTGACGCATGGCCGGTCTGGTACCATTTGCTGCGGTAGCGACCTTGCGGGAACAGATCGACCATGTCGCCTTTTTTCCAGGGGCCGCTGTCACCGTTATGCCGAATGTCTTCCACCCACCAGCCTGGTATAATATCTTTGCCGCCCAGGCGCATCATCTCTCCAAAACGCGCCAGGTCAATGGGGAGCGTACAAATTCCGCCTGCCGTGCGCGGTGCCCCTTCACTGTCGACGGTTACGTATGCGTCAGCCTCGGCCCCCATCGGCTGCCAGACCAGGGTTGAAAACAGGCTGCTGAAATCACGGCCCGATGCGCGCTCCAAGATCCAGCCAAGGAAATCCGAATTCGGTGACAGGTAGTTAAACACCTCGCCGTGCGGTTCCGGCGCCCGCGAAAGGGTTGCCAGCAAGCCATGCAGTGTGCCGGGGTCTTTTCCGGGCAGAGCCGGGTCCCATAGCGTGGCTCGGCGATAACGGATGTAGTCGCCTGTGAGGTCAAGGTATTCCTCAGAAAATGAACTGCTGACCGTCATGTCGAGCACATGACGAACCTTGCAGTCGCCGTAAGCCGAGTTTGCAGCCTCCGGCACATATTTGACTACCGGACTATCCGGGTCGAGCACCCCCCGGTCAACCAAAATTCCTGCCGCGGCGCCGGTCAAAGACTTGCTTACCGAAAACAAAATATGAGGGGTTTTGCCATCATAACCTAGGCTATAGTATTCAGCCACAAGCCGCCCGCCCTTAAGGACGACCAAACCGTGGGTAGCCGTTGTATCGAGCACTTCCGGCAGGCGACGTTGCTGCCCGTGGTGATCTTCAAAAACCAGCGAATCGAGAGATTGCAGGTCAACTGCCAACTCCCACGTCCGTTCAGGACCTTCAATCCGGGAAACCGGAACGAGCTGGTCTACATTTTGAAACGACTGTGAGCTATGCGGCGCGGTGCGCCAGTTTGCGAGGGTAACAGAGTTGTCCATATCAGCCTCAGCTTTTTGCACGAGTGCGCTTGGAAAAAGTGACCCCTGCTGGGCAGCAGTAGCGCAGTTTTTAGGTTTCAGGTGTCGGCCCATCCGCCGGCCAAAAAAACGGCCGGTTTAATCGAAAAAGAAACTCTGAAAAAGCGAATATCGAATAATGAATGTCGAATGTCGAAGTAATGTATTCTGTCTATTTTAAAAAAACTGAGCAAAGCGATTCCATCCTTCGAAATTCTGCTGTCTTTAGATCACGTCTTTAGCGTGATTCGATATTCGAAATTCTGCGGTTCGCTTTTAATTTCGTGAAGTTTCATAGGGTGTCAGGGACCCGAGGTGATAGATCCTGACACCTGAAACTTGAAACCTTCACTTTCTTAAAACATGTTGTCAGAAAAAATGGGCTAATGTCCTATTTGACAAAACATTACTTGGTCAGTTCCGTCCAGATGGCGGTGTAGTAATCGTTGACCTCTTTGGAGCACGCCGGCAGGAAAACGCCGGCATTTTTAAATTCGTCGGGAACAACGATCTCAACCGCGGTTTTCATGTCTTCCGGCATGAACTTTTCAGAGCCGGTGATGCCGTTGGCATAGCGTGCAAAGCTGGAAATCAGTGCTGCATTTTCCGGCTCCATGATAAAGTTCATGAAAAGCTTGGCATTTTCAACGTTTTTAGCGCTTTTAAGCACAACGACACTATCCATCCATACCGGAAAGCCCTCACGCGGGTAGCCGAACTTGATAGAAGGTTTTGCCAAACGAGCCCGGAAGACAGCGCCGTTCCAGTAGGCAGCGGCGGCAAAGTCACCGCGCGGCATTTTTTCTACCAGGCCATAATCCAGGGACACCCATTTTGGCTTGGCGGCCATCAATACGTCGCGCGCCTTTTTCAACGCCTTTTTATCGGTTGTGCAAGGCTCGCTGCCGACATACATCAATACCAGCCCCAGAACATCGCCCATTTCAGGCGGCATGTTGATCTTGCCGGCCAGCTCGGCGGGCGGATCAAAAACGATGGCAGCCGTGTTGATGTCGCCTTTATAAACCTCTGTGTCAACCGCGATGCCCACCGTGCCCCATTGCCACGGAACGCTGTATCTTCGACCCGGGTCCCAGGGTGGATTGCGCCATTCGGGGGCGACATGCTTGAAGTTTTCCATCTGATCCGGGCGGACTTCAAGCACCAGATCCTCTTCGACGAAAATTTTTACGTAGTTGGCTGAAGGGACGACCATATCGAAACCGTGCCCGCCGGCTTTAACTTTGGCCAGTGCTGTGGCGTTTGAATCATAGTCAGTGATCGTCACCTTGACATCGAATTTTTTTTCAAATTTCTTGATCAGTTCAGGACTGGTATAATTTCCCCAGTTGTACATGTTCAAATTGCCGGCTGCCAGTGCAATGCTTGAAAACGCCAATACCGTCATGGCAATGACAGTAAACATCATTTTTCGATTCATTTGAATTCTCCTTTACTGTGGTTAAGGTTCAACTCCGTCATCACTCAAGTAATACAGGTTTGAATATTAATGAGGTGATCAAAAAATGTTAAAAAAAACACATACCTCCTTTCATTGATTTGGGAAGAGAACCCGCCTGGTGATTTTAAGCTTTCTCTTCCGCGATGCCCAAGGCATCTATTTTCCGAATTTTTTTTCGACGAAAAAGAACAGGGCCACCACCGATATCGAAAGGCTGACCAACACGGTTGAGATGGCGTTGATTTCCGGTGAAATCACCCGGCGAAGCTGGCCCAACATGTAAGTCGGCAAGGTTTCCTGCCCGGATGATTTAACGAATTCAGTGATCACGACGTCATCCAATGAGATTACGAATGCCAGCATCGCACCGGCAATGATGCCCGGCCAGAGCAGCGGCAGCGTGACGCGCCGGAAGGTTTTCCAGGGGGTGGCGTAAAGATCTGCCGCCGCCGTTTCCAGCATCAGATTCATTCCTTCCAACCTGGCCCGGATGGGCAGGTAGGCAAACGGAATGCAAAAAGCGGTATGGGCTAAAACCAGATAAATCATTCCCTGAATGCCGGTGGCCGTCTTGATGATCGCAAACAGGGTCAGCAGCGCCACGGCGGTAACGATTTCCGGCACCATCAGCGGCTGGTTGATCATCACATAGATCGCCGTCAAACCCTGAAAAGGCCGCGTGCGGGTGGTTCCCAGGGCGGCCATCGTAGCCAGTACGGTCGCATAGAGCGAAGCCTGCAAAGCCAGAATAAATGAACGAAGCGCCGCATCCTGCACGGCTTCGTTGCTCCAGGCCGAAACATACCATTGCAGCGAGAACCCTTCCCAGATGGAAATGTATTTGCCGGCGTTAAACGAATAAACAACCAGCGTCAGGATCGGCGCATACAGCCCCACAAAACACACGATTGCGATAATGCCAAAGCCCGGCTGTCTTTTCAGGGAAAACGTTTTCTGCCTATTTGTATTGATGGTCATTGCAGGCCATCCGATTTGCGTTGCATGGTGCGCACATAAATCAACAGGGCGATCATGACGATGCTCAGCAGGGTGATGGAAAGCGCCGCACCCAGCGGCCAATTGCGTCCGGCGCCGAACTGCAGCTCAATCAGGTTGCCGAGCATCATCTTTTTGCCGCCGCCCAACACCCGTGGGGTGACAAATGCCCCCAGTGACGGGATGAAAACCAGAATAGACCCGGCGATGATGCCCGGTTTGACGAGCGGAACAATCACCCGGCGCAGCACTTTACTGCGGGAGGCATAAAGATCATAGGCGGCCTCGACCAGCTGAAAGTTCAGCCGCTCCATCGATGCATACAACGGCAATACCATCAGCGGCAGGTAAACATAGGTCATGCCGACCATAATTGCGAAATCGGTGTAAAGCATCTGGATCGGTCCATCGATGACCCCAAACGCCTGCAGGCCGATGTTGATCAGGCCTTCGTTGCGGATCACTTCAAGGATCCCGAATGTTCGGATCAGCAGATTGGTCCAAAACGGAATCGTGATCAAGAACAACCAGATATTGCGGGTTTGCCGGGGCCGTGTGGCGATAAAATAGGCGGTTGGAAAACCGATCGCCAGCGTGGTCGCTGTTGTAAAAAACGAAAGCTTGATCGACCGCCAGAGGATAATCATGTGGGCGTCAGCCAATGCAAGCGTATTATCGAAAATGTCGCGATGGAACACCACATTGAACCAGGCATCGGTGGAAAACTTCCAAACGATACCGCCATATTCGCCGGAGTTGAGAAACGAATACACCAGCACGATCAAAAGAGGACCGGATGCCGCAAAGGCCAGAACCAGCAGGGCAGGTGTACTTAACAGCCAGCTCTTGCGGATCCGCCTGCGTTGTTCAGTTTCGACCAGATTGGGCACTGTCGCCTTGTTTTCCAAATCAGTCCCTCAACACTTGCACGGAATCGGGTTTGAAAGCAATGCCGACCGACTGGCCGACACTGAATGCTTCCGTATCTTCGCGTTGGTTCTGCATGCGTGAGACAAACATCGTCTGATCCAGCAGGCGGATATGATAATGGGTATCCGTCCCGAAATAGACAATGTTTTCAAGCACGCCCTGCAGATCACCTGTTTCGCCGGAATCTGCGATAAGTCTTGAATACTCGGGGCGCACCACGGCGGTCACACTGCCGTCGGGTGCCAAATCATCAGGCAGTTGAACACTGACTTCTTTGCCGGAAGCAAGCTTTAAGCGAGCCTTCCGACCGGCAGTCTCAATGATTTCGGCCCTAAGAAAATTGGTGCTGCCAATAAAATCAGCCACAAAGCGTTCGAGCGGATGATTGTATATCTCGCGCGGCGTTCCGATTTGAAGGATTCGGCCGGCATCCATCACCGCGATACGGTCAGACATTGTCAGGGCTTCTTCCTGATCATGGGTCACAAAAATAAAGGTGATGCCCGTTTCGTGCTGCAAGCGCTTCAGCTCGATCTGCATCTCCTTGCGCAGCTTATAGTCAAGGGCCGCGAGGGGTTCATCCAGCAGTAAAACCTGCGGCTGCGGGGCCAGGGCCCTGGCCAGCGCCACGCGCTGCTGCTGCCCGCCGGATATCTGGTCGGTGCGGCGGTGGCGGAGCTCTTCCATCTTAACCAGCGCCAGCATTGCACTAACCGTTTCTTTAATATGGCTTTTGGATTTACCCAGCATTTCCAGTCCGAAGGAGATATTTTGGGCGACGGTCATATGGGGAAAAAGGGCATAACTTTGAAATACGGTATTGACCGACCGCTGATAGGGGGGCAGATGTGAGATGTCCCGGCCATGCAGCATGATCAGGCCTTCGGTAGGGTGGTCAAACCCGGCAATCAGTCGCAACAGAGTGGTCTTACCGCACCCCGAAGGTCCCAATAAGGTAAAAAACTCGTTTTCATGAATGGCCACGGTAACATCGGAAAGCGCCACAACCTCATCTTTGCCTGAACCAAAGACTTTGGTAACCCGTTCAGCTTTGATTGCTGCTTCCGAGGATTTATCCGACCCTGCTGGTACGATTTCCGATATCTTTGCCAATTGTATTCCTCATCGCTGACTATTTACGGCAAATTCCCGCAATAGGGCCAAACCGGCACCGGATATTTTTCAATCGCCAAGGCTACCAATTCGGCTTTTCAAAGTCAAAGTGATTTTTGCGCGAGCCCTTAATCCGGATGCCAGCCGATTCGTCAGTTATTTCGCTTTCATCCATTTAAAAATCCACTTAACAGATTGACGACATTGATGCCGATTTCCTCGACGGCATAGCCGCCTTCCATTATAATAAGACAGGGGCAATGGATTTTTTGAGAAATTTTCGATCCGATGTTGAGAAACTGTTCACTTTTGAAGAATTAAGATCGGGCAGCCGGCGCAAAGAGGTCTCCAGTGTTCGGGCTATGATTGCCATTGGGTTGGTAAAAAAACAAGGAGTGCGTTACCTGAAGTAGTCCGTCGAGTGGGGGTATCCACTGCGGCCGTATCTAAGATAATCAAGCGGGACAGGCAATAGGTTAACTCAGTCAGTCGCGGTAGGAATGCCGGTCACCCGGCACCCCCCGCACAGATCCGTACATAAGGGATTACCTCATACGGCTCCTGCCTCAGGTTGTGACGCGAAACCGCTGGAATTTCGCGGCATTACGTATTCTGTCAAGTCCGATCAATGCTTCATCCTATCTCTGAGTATAGGTTGCAGTCGTCATATTCAGAATTTCCCTTGGCCAGCGGCCTTTCCTCCAGCTTCTCCGCCATTGGTTGCCCAATTTTGTTCGAGGCCTTCACAGGTACTACGCCGCTGTCCGACTCCTCAACAGCGTACATGTCAGGATTATACGCCACAGGCCTTCCCTGACCGACCCGCCCA
This sequence comes from Olavius sp. associated proteobacterium Delta 1, assembly GCA_902749685.1. GTDB lineage: Bacteria > Desulfobacterota > Desulfobacteria > Desulfobacterales > JAFDCJ01 > JAFDCJ01. Next base: position 27,198 of record CACVKW010000954.1, read on the forward strand.
AACTAAGACGGGTACTGTTGCGATCTCCCGGTTCTCGTGCATAGAGTGTCCGCGCATGCTCAGGGTCTCTGACTCCGCAGGGCCGACATGTGACTCGCTGTCTAGCGTCTCATGCCGTGTTGCCTTCCCCC
>CACVKW010000955.1 GCA_902749685.1 Olavius sp. associated proteobacterium Delta 1
ATCCAACTTAGCTGCTGATATGAAGACCATTGAAAGTATTGACTGATCCTGGATTCTGGTTTCTGGATACTGGATGTCGTTGAAATTCACCGATAGTGTACTGTTAGATATCCAGCAT
>CACVKW010000956.1 GCA_902749685.1 Olavius sp. associated proteobacterium Delta 1
GCCGAACTGATGGGCGGTGAAATCGGGGTGCAAAGCCGCCCGGGCCGGGGTGCTACATTTTGGTTTACGAGCAAGTTCGAAAAACAGCCCGCACAGCCCGGCGGCGACTGGGTTGTTCCCGAAAGCCTTCGCAACAAGCGCATCCTGGTGGTGGACGACAATCAGACCAACCGGCTGGTTCTAACCGAGCAGCTCAGATCCTGGGGCTGCTGCGTTGAGCAGGCCACCGGCGGGCAACAGTCCTTAGACAAGCTGCGGCAGGCGGTGACCGCCGGCCGCCGAGAGATGAAGGTTATGCGATTTAAGCGGACCCATAAGAGAGCAGTGGAATATCTAAATGAGCGTATGGTCGAAGGTTATCAAGCAGAGGCTATTCTATGAATTTAAGTAGCAATTTCATTTCCGGTGCAACCCGAGTGAGAGCGTATTTTGTGGGTTTACGGAACCTATGGCGCCGAATCGAAGAGCGCGACAAGGCAGCATTGACACTTCGAAAAGCTTATGGCGAGCTTGAATTGCAGGTGGAGGATTGCACAAGGAGACTGGCCGAAGCCAACGAGACCCTCCGGATGGAAATCCAGGCCCGCGAGAATACAGAGGCAACGTTGAGGGATAGCGAGGAGAGATTTCAAACGGTCATTGAAAACAGCCTTGATCCCATCCGGGTGTTTAACGAAACCCGCCATCTTTACGCCAATCAGGCTTGCCTGGAACTCTTCGGATATCAATGGGAGGAGTTAGAGGATCTGGACGGCTGGGCGGTTGTCGCTCCAGAGAAAAGGGAATGGACCCGCAAGAGGGGTCTGAATCGGCTCAAAGGGGATAAGATTCCGGCAAGGGTAGAACTCCCCATGCTCCGCAAGGATGGAAAGAAGCTGTTTGTGGAAACGGTCGTGAGCCTTATCCCCATGGATGGACGGCCTGCGATCGTCAGCTGGATGCGGGACATCACCGATCGAAAGCGTATGGAAGCGGAGTTGATCGATGCAAAGAAAGTAGCCGAGGCGGCCAGTCATGCCAAGAGTGAGTTTTTGGCCAACATGAGCCATGAGATTCGCACGCCGATGAACGGGGTTATCGGTATGACCGGTCTTTTGCTGGACACGGCCTTGAGC
>CACVKW010000957.1 GCA_902749685.1 Olavius sp. associated proteobacterium Delta 1
CAAAGATACCTTTTTTCGTGCCGCTACCTTGTTGAGTTTGCTCCAGCGATGAAAAATGTGCCTGGATGTCTCGATCCTGGCAGGCCAGATAGTTTTCGATGGACCCGTATTTGCTGTCAGCTATCACAGTTTCAACTGTGATCTCGGTGTTCTTTTCATGGTTGTCGACTAACGATTCTAAGCGGTGAGATTCATGTACCTCACCCGGGGTCACTTCAGTGGCTGTAATGACTTCACACTTTTGATCAACGCCGCGATGCACTTGATATTTAAGCTTGGATTTGCCTTTTTCTCGGCGCGTTACAGAAGCATCCGGATCGGTGGTAGAAATATACCCTAACATTGCATAAATTCTTGTCATCTAGCCTGGCCGTTATGTCTGAGATCGTTGCTTTTTCCGGGCAGATGCTGGATGCTTGATACTTGA
>CACVKW010000958.1 GCA_902749685.1 Olavius sp. associated proteobacterium Delta 1
CAAATTTGAGACCCATTTATTCCGATAATCACTTACTGCTTGTCAATTGATTCTAAAAATACTCCTTCATTTAAAAACATTCAATCCGCATACCTACACACGGAAGCGTTTCCTATTTGGCTCGTCGTAACCTCAAAGAATACCTCATGGTCATCAGCCGTAAGGTTTTCCAAGAAAAAAACACCGAAAGCATCTGCAACAGAAAACGCATCGGATGCAGGTCCGAAAGTATTCCCAGACGCAGTCGCTAACAAACTGATGCCATCTCCTGGACCTAGAACTGGAGGGGGAGGCAAGGGGAATTGATTTGCATCTGAAAATGCAGATGCAAAAGCAGGGCCGTTGGCGAAAAAATCGGGGGGATCAGAATCGGCAAATGCGTTGATAAAAATGTCACCAGGTGCAGCTGGCACACCGAGAGTAACGTTAATTATGTCTGTTATTACGATATCCAAACTTGCCGAACCATCATACACCGTATTGGCGTGTGAATTGGTAGCGCCGCCAGCGAAGATTAATATCGCAGATAACAGCATAACAATAATGTAAAATATGCGTCCTTTCATGATGAACCTCCCTGTGAATTTTATTGGATTTAAGTCAAAAAAAAGCCCGTATCAAGAGTATCAACTCTCAAACCGGGCTTTCTGGGGCCTATTGTAAGGTCAGCAAAGTACCCGGAAAAAAGCTCTCTTTTAGGGAAAATTTGTCAAAGAACAGTGCAGGCCCAAACGGGCCTCCTGCGCCTCCTCTTTCCCTTGCACTTCGGCCTTGTCCAATGGCTCGAACACGAAGAAATCCCTGGCAACCTTATGAGTGCTCTTCGATAGCAGGAAGCTGCCGGGCTTGACCGTGCTCTCCATCCTGGAGGTCAAATCTGGTGAACCTCTTCGTGATCGAGCTTCTCCGACATAGATGTGTAGTTGGCCACATCAGCAAAGAGCACGGTCATCAGCTTCCGCTCCCCTTCTATGGCTCTTCGGTTGTTAAGGATCTTATCGGCCAGGAATTTGGGTGTATAGGATTGGGGAATGAGAGCTTATTTCTGATCTTGCATTCATATGCCTTTCCTCAACTGAGGAGGTTATTGGCCATGAAATAGAAAATATAACATTGTGGTATCTCTGAATCTATCGATAGAAAATAGGAAAATGTCAAGGGGTTCTTTCAAAAAATAAAGATAAGAAGTTGCTTTTTCAGTGCTTAACAAGCGAACTAGGTGAATTGTGCATCGGTTTCAGCCTCCGACTTCGCTCTACGAGCTACGACGGGACAAGACAGCCCAACATGTTGAGGGCTCGATTAAACGGAAACAATAACCATCCAGATAACGAAAGCGGGCTTTGTTGTCAACATTGATTTTTTGAGGAGAAATTGAACTTTTAATCAAATTCGGGCATAGCTCACCGGTATGCCTGGGGCTGGATTATTCTAAAGGTAGATTTCCATAGGATAATTGGCATCGATTAAGTAGTCATCGGTCCTGGGCGCTGAGGATTCATCATAGATGATCACGGATTCGGTAGGCGGGCTGTTGGCTTGCGGAGGTGGTTTGCGCTTGATACTCACTGAAAAAGCAATCCCTTATCTTCCATCTTCTTCATCTTCTTCTTCTCTTCCATGCGCGGCTCCACCTGCCTTTGGAACGCAGGCCGGCCAGACCTAACACACCTCCAGCAAGGAGCACTATAGTAGCCGGTTCGGGAACGGGATCCGGTGGATCTGGTGGCAGTTCAGAAACCTCTATGGTGAAGCTTAGTTCGGTGAGGGTAAAAGGCTGCCACCATGCTTCAATTCCGAAACTAAGCGTACTCTCCCCTTCATTCAAAGCTAAGTTAATTTTTTCCAACTGGTCAGCCTGCAATTCATCTTCTCTTGGTCCTAAGGTTAGAGTGTGAACACCAGGAATTATCTCGCCCATCGTACCTATCCATATCCCATCATCCTTGCTCCCATCACCCGCCCAGATATTCAAGCCATAAACATCCCATTGACTTTGATTATTAAAAGTGGCGGAAAGAGTAAAATCATCGATCTGATAGCTGCCTGCGTTATAGCTTTCTTCGCCACAGATTTCTGAGTCATCGCAATACAGTGCCACCGCAACAAATTGCTCTTCTACACCGACCGGAATTTCTAAGGGTCCGCTCAAAGAACCTTTATAGGGAATAGCACCCACTACGTCAGCTCTAACAAAAACAAATCCCATGAGACACAGGCCTATTAAAACCTTCCCAACTATTCTCATCCTTTACTTCCTCCGTGCTTTTTGGTTGTTTGTTAACTCATCCTACTTGTAATGTGTATGAATGATAAAAGTATGGAGCAAAAGATATACCACATAAGCGTCTCATCTAGGATATCTGCTGTCTGTTCTTGTAAACTTACTACACGTTGTTAAGAGCCGTGGATTTCCGCCCTCCGATTATTCGGAACTTAACTTTAGTTAGTTAAAATCTGGCAAAAACGCTGCAATATAAATGCCAGATATTAATATTTTTGTCAGGAAACGTTCAATCATATTTTTATAAAAATTTAGATTAGTTAGAAAGTTGATTAAAATCTTATTTATTGATCCTAGGATATGTTGTTACATTTATTACCCAACTCCTATGAAATTTATGTGATAATAGTGTGAAAACTATGTAACAAATAGGGGAATTCCCTGAGATGTCTCTTTATGGAAACCGTATGTAGAAGAAAACTATGGTGTCAAATCTTGACGGGTTGTTGCCCAAATCGAGTTGTTAGCAACAAACCCAGGCTTAGTGTGATTGATGAACTTTTAAATTAAATGGCATTCTGCATTAGCAAATAAGCATAAACCCTCGAATAA
>CACVKW010000959.1 GCA_902749685.1 Olavius sp. associated proteobacterium Delta 1
GATGCTTGATACTCGATGCTGGATATCTAACAGGACACTATCGGTGAATTTCAACGACATCCAGGATCCAGAAACCAGAATCCAGGATCAGTCAATACTTTCAATGGTCTTCA
>CACVKW010000960.1 GCA_902749685.1 Olavius sp. associated proteobacterium Delta 1
CAAAACCCGGATAGTCCGATTTACGCCTTTAATCATATGGGAACACCGATTAGCGACCCGGAGATTATCGAAGTGGTTCACCTGGCATTGCAAATAGCACGGGATTCCGACGGGGCATTTGATATTACGATCGCGCCCCTGATAGAGCTGTGGGGCTATTACGGAGATTCTCC
>CACVKW010000961.1 GCA_902749685.1 Olavius sp. associated proteobacterium Delta 1
CAGCATCGAGTATCAAGCATCCAGCATCTGCCCGGAAAAAGCAACGATCTCAGACATAACGGCCAGGCTAGATCACAAGAATTTATGCAATGTTAGGGTAAACAATCTCCAATTGCCACCGTGCGAAAACGAATTTATGCAACGCTCGGGTTATGGCAATCGCCATAAATGCGACCTGGGTGTCTGAACTGCGTTTAAAACATCAGGGCGCCATGATTATTTGCTTGACTTATAGCGGGTGAAATTTTATCAAAGACGTTTTTAATATCTGAATTTTCACCAAAAACATTTAATAAAAATAGGATACCTGAATTTGAAGCAGCAAACATCGATTGAAGTCAATCTAGATTAATTGGTTTCAAACTTTGAAGATTCTTGTTCAAGTGGAAGATTCAGGTATAGGAGAAGGGATCGCAAGGCTAATGTTAAAAAATAAAATAATCGCCATTATCGGCACGGGAAACATGGGAGATGCACTGGTCAGCGGATTGATAGGTTCCGGATCTTCCAAACCGAAGAATATTATCTGTTCGGATGTCAGGAAAGATAAACTTGCTAAAATCAAATCCAGCCACAAAGTGCGCACCACCACCAGCAATCTCAAGGCCGTGTCCGAAGCCGACATTGTTATTTACGCGGTCAAACCCCAACTCATGGCTTCGGTCCTGAATGAAACCGGTAAAAAACTGGATATGTCCAAATTGGTTATCTCCATTGCAGCCGGCGTGCCTCTGGCAGCAATGGAATCCTGTATCGAGAAGAATATGCGGTTGATTCGGGTGATGCCGAATATTGCAGCTGCGGTAAAAGAGGCAGCAACGGCCATTGCAGCCGGTGCGCATGCTACCAAGGAGGATGTTAAGCTGGCCATGGAGATTTTTAGTTCAATTGGAAGGTGCATTTTTCTGAAAGAAAATTACCTGATGGACGCCATCACCGGACTAAGCGGCAGCGGACCGGCTTATATTTTTTTGATCGTGGATGCTTTGGCGGATGCCGGGGTAAAAATGGGCCTGTCCAGGCAAGATTCGCTTTTTTTGGCGGCTCAAACCGTCCTGGGGGCTGCAAAACTGTTAATCGAAACCCAGGAACATCCCGGGCAGTTGAAAGATAAGGTAACTTCACCGGGCGGCACGGCGATTGCCGGCCTGGCAACCCTTGAAAGCGGTGGTTTGCGCACCACTTTGATCAATGCTGTCGAAGCAGCCACCAACCGCTCTAAAGAACTGGGTGACCTGATGACAAAAAATTTTAACGATGCCAATAATAAAAATACCTGAATTTTGCTCCAATTAAAGCGAATATGGGTCATGACATTTTAAATCTATAACCCTTTAAAATTATTAGAGTTAAAGCATCCTGTCCCAAGCTGAAATTTGCAAATATACTCAAAAAATGCTAGAATTTCAGATATGAGTGCGTTGGAAACTGCATAAGTGACAGGAGAACCTATTGATCAAATTAAAAAGTGTTGGCCTTATGGCCCTGGTATTAACCGGGGTTATGATGGGGTTTTTGCATAACCCGGCATCTGCCAAAGAAATCGCCTGGCACAGCTTTGCCGATGGGATGGCGCGCGGTAAATCCGAGAACAAAAAAATCTTTCTCCATTTTTATGCCAATTGGTGTGGTGCCTGCAAAGTGATGGAGAATAAAACCTTCAAGGATCCGACCGTGATTGCATACATCAACGAGAACTTCATCCCCATTAAGGTGAACACCGATCGAGAACAAAAAACCTCGCAGATATTCAAGGTCCGGGCGCTTCCTGACAACTGGTTTATCGACGAAGACGGCAAACCTATCGGACATCGGCCCGGATACATCACGCCGGAAAATTTAAAAGGCATATTGAAGATGCTGATGGATAAAAATACTGGACAGTAACCGTCCCGGTAACGTATTTCCTAAATCTTGAATGAAAATTAACGAGAATAGGAAAGCCTTCGACTCGCTCAAAATCCAGGTATTTAAATTTGAATGGAACCGAATCAACAGCGCAAACACCCTGAGCACAGGCCCATCGATTTTGCCGATTTAAAAGCTATTATTCGTAATAACCCGGCACCCCCAGCCCCTGAAGCTGGTTGCTATAAACCGGCTTGCGTGTTTCTCCTGCTGTTTAAGCCCGAAAACCCCCATATTCTGGCCATTCAGAAAACAGACAGCGAAGGTTATCCATGGAGCAACCACGTTGCGTTGCCGGGAGGCCACCTCGATGCGGAAGATGCCAGCCCTCTTGCAGGTGCTTTTCGTGAATTGGAAGAAGAATTGAGCATCAATCGCAATCAGGTCCAGCTGCTGGGCTCCATTGGTCATTTTCAAACGATTAACCACAGAGACATCGAAGTCTTTACCGGACTGTGGAATGGCATGGGACCCGTGCAGCATGATCCGGCCGAGATCGCAAGAGTCCTGGATATCCCCCTGCAAGTGCTTGTCCGCACTCACCTCAGCAAGGGATACCACAATCGCACTCCCGATGTGCATGAGCTGAGATATCCGTTTGAGGATGTCGAGGTCTGGGGCGCTACCGCCCGCATTTTGCACCACTTCATCGAACTGCTGTATCCAGTGCTTTTATCGGAAGGCATGGTTTTATTCTAATACCTGAATTTTGCACGCAAACAGCCCTTAGTGAAGTTTGATGTCAAGTTACCGCAATTTATTTGGAGTGATGATTGTTGCTCTAAAATTCAGGTAATAAGTTTAAAGAATTCTTCGATACCGACATTTCAATGATAAAATTGATGGGGCTATGGGTCCGTTCTTACGGAATCAGCGCACGGCTACGGAAACGTGAAGGTCGTTGCTATTGAGGCGGCACCTTCTTCTGTCGGGGGAATTAGAGAGAAACCGGGAATTGAGACCAGGGCGCCATCGCTGTCCTGAATTTCGAAGGCGGAGATATTATTAGGAGAATCCGTCACATAAACAAAACTGCCTGACGGATCCACCGCCAAGGCGACCGGACCGGTACCGGTGGTGGCGAAGGGGGAGCCGGAGATGACGGTCAGGGCACCCGTGCTGGAGTTTATGCTGAATCCGGAGACGCTGTCGTCACCGCTATTCACTACATAGAGGAAGTTTTCCGACGGATGCGCCGCCAGTGCGATAGGGTCGGGGCTGGTGGGAGCGGGATCGGAGAAAGGGGAACCGGAGATGGCGGTCAAGGCACCCGTGCTGGAGTTTATGCCGAATCCGGAGATGTCGCCGGAGGAGAAATTCGCCGTATAGACGAAACTGCCGGACGGATCCATCGCCACCGCGTGGATACCGGGGAAGGAGGCCCAAGGATCTACAAAGGGAGAACCGGAGATAACAGTCAGGGCACCCGTGCTGGAGTTTAGGTTGAACCCGGAGACACTGTCGTCACTGCGATTTGCTACATAGAGAAAGCGTTCAAGCGGATCCGCCGCCAGTGCAACGGCATCGGGGCTGGCTACGCCGGAATCAGAGAAAGGGGAACCGGAGATGGTGGTCAGGGCGCCCGTGCCGGAGTTTACGCTGAACCCGGAGACAGTACCAAAGACCGATCCATTGAGCACGTAGACAAAACTGCCGGACGGATCCACCGCCAGCGCGACAGGAAAGTCAGAGGGGGGGCTGGTATCGGAGAAAGGGGAACCGGAGATGGCGCTCAGGGCACCTGTGCTGGAGTTTATGCTGAACCCGGAGACACTTCCGTCAATACCATTCGCTACATAGAGATAGCTTCCAAACGGATCCGCCGTCAGTGCTCGGATATCGGCGGAGGCCACGCCGGAATCAGAGAAAGGGGAACCGGAGGTGGCGCTCAGGGCGCCCGTGCTGGAGTTTATGCTGAACCCGGAGACGTTGTCAGACACGTTATTGCCCGCGTAGGCAAACGTGGCGAGGAGACTTTGGAGTACGATGGTCACCTGTTCCACCCGCGCCAACAGATCCACCGTTGTCTGGCCTTCAAAAATCGGTACCCCATCCTCGTTGTACAAGAGAGCGGTGATCGCACGATCATTTCCCGCAGGCACCAACAGTGCCACCGTCACCGTCGGCTCGCTCCCTGTTAATGTGAAGGATTCTGAAATGGGTGGATCAATATCGTCGGCCCGGACCGTGATCTCTATCAGGGTTACAAAATCAGGATCTCCGGTCTGGGCCCGGGCCGTCGAAACACTTCTGATTTGCCGGGAGTTGAAAGCTTCGTCAGCGGTTGTCAGAGTAAGGTCAAGGCTGCTCGAATACGAAGCTGCGCTGTTGCCACCACCGCCACCGCAGCCGAGGAGCATCAAAAGGACGAGACTCGACAGCAGGAGAGCCGTCAGTCGCCTGATATATACGATTGCAGTCATATTTTCATCATCCTTACTGGTTTGGATTGTCGAATTCGATCTGCAACAGCGTATCCTGAATAGTCTCTATCAGCGCCGGCGAAGCCGATGGATCGCCGGGCACCTCGATCGGGACGCGTAATTCCGCCTGGCGGACCAACGCGTCAGGCTGCGGACGCGTGGGCAGCAATTCTGTAGGGTGCACCGTTTGATCCACTTCGGGGGTGACTCGTAGTTCCTGTGCTCGTTTGAGCGCCTCTGGTGAAACCCGTTCAGGCGCGGTCGGGGCCGCGGTTTTTACCACCTGGGAGCTGTGGCTTTGCTCTACCTCCACCCAGACTACCCCTTCAACAACCGGCCTCCTTGCGAGTTCAAGGCTGCTTATAATTGTAAATCCTTCGAGTGTGATAAGTTCCGTGGTGTCAGGCGGGATGAAGCGAAGGATAAAAGTGGTTCCGGGCACGCAAACCACCGCATTGGGGGTGCGGATTTCCGTCACCGAACCAGCGGCGGCGTGGGGCGAGACGGCACCCCGGACCGTGCCTCGGTCAAGGTGCGCAATTCTTTTTTTCATTCGAGGCGCTGATTTGCGGGTTTTACAGATCGGCTCCTCCTCGTCGAAATACATAATGCCGTTTTCGAGAAGACTCCAGACGGCATCGACATCATGATATTCCAACAAAGTTTCCACCTTACCTGTGGCGCCGGTGCGTATGGTGTCAGCCAGAAAAATCTCGTCCTTATAAGACAGCTTTTCCCATTTTTCGGTGAGACCTTTTTGCCGTATTTCAGCTTTCTGCAACTCGGCAACCCCCTCGGTTTGGATCACCTCGCCAATGTAGTCGCCCCAACTGGCTGTGGTAAAGGCAATCAATCCCAGGATCATCAGTAAGGCGGTTGTAATATGGTTTCTAGGTCGTGTTTTCATGTGTTAATACTTTATTGTCAGCGTCAACCCCGTAATGTTGCGGTCGTAGTCGAAAAAATCAATATTTGAGTCGTTTCTTATGTGCGTGAAATCGGCAGAAAGGTACGTGTCTGAGAATATCAGGGGGCGGCCCAGCGACCGTTGCAACTTTATGGAGCCTACGTAACGATTATCGCGGCGTTTATCCTGATCGGCGTCGGTCAGTATCCCCAAAGGGTCGGCATCAAATGAATTGTCATGCAGGTAATTACGCCTACGATAAAGGCCATCCAGGTCCAATTCAATGCCCCAAACCAGCGGCAAATGCAAGCCCAAACCGACTTGATGGCTGTCATATTCCCAGTCGCTGCCGTCGTTGCGGCTAGCCCCGTAGAAATAGCTGAGCCGGGTCAAGGATCGTTTCCGGTTAAAGGTCAAGTATTGATCAAAACCGACCAGCGTGTTCCAGCCGTCCCGGTCGCGGACATCCCTCTGTCCGGCGGGGATGACCTGGTTCAAAAAGTTGCTGTCCCGGTACAATCCGGACACCACGGCAGAAAGCCGGTCTGTTTGCCGAATAGAGATGCTTGGCAGGATCGTGACAGCTTTGGAAAAACTGTGTCTATCAAGCGTCGTGTAGCTGTAGTCAGCCGCAAGCCGCAGGGTTGTCCGGTTCAACTTGTAGCCGGTAAAAACTCTGGCCACATGCTCCTGGATATCATATTCAGAGAGGTCGAACTGCAGACTTTGAAAAAATGCATAGTCCCCGCCCAGGTACCATGGGCCGGTGCGCACGGGCAGCAGCCGGCCCCGAAAGGTGAACACCGTCCGTCCGTCCTCTTGGTCGGTGACGTCAAATATATCGTCATTCGGCTCCAGAGTAACATTATCATCGTATTGAACACTGACCGAACCCTGCAGTTGCAGAATCCGCCGCTCGCTTTCGCGCCTTTTTATGACATTAATATTGTGGCGGGCTGCACGGGCCTCCGGCCCAACAGGATTAGCGGTGAGAAAGGCCTTGAAGGCTTCCTCCGCCTGCGGGTAGCGTTGCAGCCGGTAAAACGCAAGGCCCAAATGATAATGAACATAAGTCAAAGAAGGTTGAATTTGCAGCGCCTTTTGCAGCTCGAGAACGGCTTCCTCAAATTTCCCAATATTGCTCAGGCATAGTCCGATATAAAACCGGACATGAGGGTTATGCGGCTCTAATGCGGCGGTTTCATGAAAATAGTCGAGCGCCTTTTCATAATTTCCTTTACCAAAATCCAGGATTCCTTTGGCATATGTCACCTCTGCTTTTGAGGAAGCATCTGCCATTGTGGCAAGCAGGATTAACAGGCTCGATAAGATAATAAGGATGCAACCCCATCCGGCGAAACGTCCTGGAACAGGTGCATATCCAATTGATGATTTTGGGTCTAAGCAGTTCTGCTGCATCCGTTCACCCCTCCATGGATTGGGAGCAGGATTATGGTATTGGCGCAGTAAAGATAGCTAGTAGAACAGACTGGAAGGTATAAGATTAATATTTGTCCTTTAGCCGTATCACCACTTTGTGGTCATGTCAACAAAAAAATGATCGCCTCCTTATGCCGCAGGTAAAAATTCTGACGGCTTTGTTAATACCTGTATTTCGCACGCAAATAAGCCTTGGTGAAGTTCGAGGACAAGATACCGCAATTGACTTGTCGCGCTGATTGTTGCGCTAAAATTCAGGTATCTATTTTTTCAAAATATTTTTTTTACGGCAGGCGGCAAACGGTCTGGCGCCGTTTGGAATACTCGCCGGACCACTTTGGCCTACGTCTCATATCACTCAAACGGTCGCCCCCAATAGGTTAACACCCAAAGCGCCACCATATAGCCACCGAGAAGGGACTGCACTCCCGAAACAAACTTGACCCAGCCGGTCGAGCGTAAGGTATACTCTCGCGGTGATATTAGCTTAATCCATGCGCCTATGTTCAGTTCTTGCCAGCCGATGCGAAATGCCGACATCAGACTGTAGTGAAAACCGATCAGAATCACACAACACCATCTCAAAAATCGTTGCCACCATCGTCCAGCTGCGCGGGTTTGTAAATTTGGGAAGTAAAATGTTGACGATAACCGAGTGGGTTTTGCTTCTCCTTCATCTTGAAGCACGCGATCCGAAGGCCAGGCCACCCAAATACCAGAACGACCACGGGAGGTGAGGGAGAGCATATACAAAATGGCAAAAATCGGGATATGGATGGTAAGGATGAGCAGCGGTCGCCCCGGTTCCATTCCGTAGGCACAGGTGAGCTCAAACAAAATGAGTTTAAATATGCTTTCGATAACTTTTCCTTCGCCTAAATCTTTCAGTCTTCGCGAGCGGTTGATGGCATAAGTAATTTCCCGTTCTTGTTTGCGAATACCTGCTTTTTTGAATGCTTCACGCAGCTCCACCAGCCCGTTGGGTGATAATTTGAAAGTCAGCTGGGATAGATTTTCAGCCAGGGCCATATAAGTAAGAATCGGCAGCGAGTTCGGTAATGGCTCATAAAGGGTCAATGCAACGTTGGCCCCTCTCAAGTTGGCATTGCTTAGATTGGTTTCGTCAAGAATAGCTTTTTCCAGATTGGCTCGAATAAGGAGTGCCTGCTGCATTTGGGCATAATTCAGTCTGCTTGCGCTTAAATCGGCATCGTTTAAATTTGCCTCTTTCAGTATGGTTTTCACTAAAAACGCTCCACTCAAATTGGCCCTGGCCAAAATGGCCTTGGTCAGATCGGCCCTGCTGAGTTTAGCCCGACTCAGGTCAACCCGTCTCAGGTTGGCCTGGCGCAGATCAGCTTTGCGCAAGTCCACCTCTGGCGGTATGGATCGATGCAATTTGGCGCCACACAGATTTGCTTTCACTGCTTCAGGATCGTCCGGATCACGCAACCAAACTGCATGCGCTTTAAGCACGGCCGCTAGTTCTTTATTGGAGACTAACTTGTTTTTGTATGGACCCGCACAGACTGCGCTGTCAGTTGCCTCTCCTTTACAAGGCAGGGCCCCCCAAAGTAATATTGCTGTCAGAGTAACAATTGCAATACGGCAGTAGAATTGCATAACTATCCTACTCTTTCTCTTCTAACTCAAACCCTATTGGTATTGTCTGTCATTGGCGGCGACTTCCTGCAGGCACGATCGCCTGCTGCAAAAATAGGCCCAAAATAGCCTGGCTCCGTCTTACTGATTCGATTGATTGATAAAAACTCGCTTTTTATTAAATGGCTTGGGCGAATATGTGAATTGTGGACAGGTATCGGCTGCAGGCCAACATTTGGAAACATCAAATGAAGCTGCGTGCGGCAAGTTGAGGGACAAACAGTGAAATTTCGCCGTAGCTAACCACCTTTCGGTCGCAAGAACTTCGGTCCAGGTCGCCGAATCATACATTCCGCCGCAAGCTGCAGAATATTCCGGCGAAGGCGAAGAAACAAAAGCGAGTAGCGTTAAACTATCGAAGGCGGTTTTGAATGTCAATGCCGATTTTTTGGGGCAGGTTCCGGTTACAATATTCAATTTTTCCGGTTTATCCGGGTGGGGTATTATTTGGCAGCGTGCCGCCTGATTAAACGGATAATGTTAAACAAAATGGAACACCCGCTTAATACAACCAGGACAATCGGCACCCAGATGTAGTCATTGAACTGCATATTTGCGCGTGCTACCGCGATCCCGGCTAAACCGAACAGGAAAACCAACAGCATGAAGGCAATTGTAATCCCGTAGGCGGTTTTGGAATGATGCCAGGGGATAATGGCTTTTCTGAATACGGGGCTTTTAGCGGATGGCATGATAATAGATTTCGAAAATTTAGTTATTTACGAATTGACACGAATTATTGCAATAACCGGTGTTCGGCATTATATTGTTCTCTAATCAACGATCTTAATGAATTTTATGCCGACCGGGGAAAAAAATCAAGTTATGATATGCATTAACGCATTGCCGACCACCGACAGGTTAATTAAATGGCCGGGTTGTTTTTTATCCGGTCTGATACTGGCCGCATTTCTATGGGGATGTGCCGTGGCACCGACCAAAAAGCTTCAGGTAGAAGATATTGCTGAGTCCTTCGAAGAAGGTACGATTATTTCCGCCAGATTGGGTGAACCGGTGAGCATTGGGGGGCTAATTGAGGACCTGGACAGCTGCCGGATCACTTACGTGGGTGAAAAGCATACCAACATCGCGCACCATAAAATTCAGTTGCAGATCATTCAAGCTGTCTATCGGAATAGCCCTAGCATGGCGGTCGGTATGGAAATGTTTGATCACACTTACCAGGATGTGCTAGATCTCTGGTCGAAAGGGGAATTGACTCAAAAGGATTTTTTAAGGAAATCTCACTGGTATGCCAACTGGCGTTACGATTTTTCGCTGTACCGTGATATTCTGGAATTTATCAAAGAGCATAATATTCGGCTGGTGGGTCTGAATATTCCCAATCACATTCCCCCCAAAATTCGTGAAGGCGGTATCGAAAATCTAAGTCATGAAGACAAAGCTCACCTTCCACAGCAAATTGATACATCTAAATCAGCCCACCGTGAATACCTTAAAAAGGTTTTCGAAGGCCACAAGCACCACTTTAAACGTGAAGTTGAGTTCGAGGATTTTTATGCCGCCCAGTCTGTTTGGGAAGACGCCATGGCGGAGAGGATTGCAAAAAGTTTAAATGATGATGTAATGGTTGTGCTGGCCGGCAACGGTCATATCCAGTTCAAATACGGGATCCCGGAAAGGGCTTATAAACAGACCGGCGCATCCTTCCGGACCATTTACCTGGAACCGGTTGGCAGTGAGGTTAAACGGGACATTGCGGACTATATTTGGGTCACGCAGTAGGCAGAAGGCTTAAGCGCATAGGGCCTGGTGCATGGGGCAAAGCGTGAAGAGCTGATGACAGAGGGAAAAGAACGGCGTTACGGTATAAGGTATGGGGTGTAAGGTGTAGGTATAAGACCTTAAACCTTATACCATTTAAATTACCGACTAGTATTCACAGAGCAAAGCATTCATAACCGAGAAACGAGGTATTTATGAGCAATGATTCCAGAGTCTGGTTGAATGGAAATCTGATTCCCTGGCAGGAGGCCACCGTGCCGCTTTTGTCCCACGGCTTTTCCCGTGCTTCGGCAATTTTTGATGTTTTCGGGGTCCATGTCGGGCCGACGGGACCGGCGGCCTTCAGAATGGATGAGCATATTAAGCGGCTTATGAAAAGTGCCGGGCTGTTGGGAATGGAGATGGCCTATTCTGCTGAAGAAATCGTCGAAGCAGTTAAAACCACGGTAAATGTGAACCATCTTGGTCGTGGAATAGTAAAAATGCTGGCCTATTGGGGTGAAGAGGCTGTAATACAACTGGTGCTGGACTCTAAATTGGACCTGGCCATCTTTACGATCCCTGAAGGTGAGGATTTGGCACTGGATAAACCCAAACCGTTGTCCGCCTGCCTGTCAAAGTGGCGCAAGATTCATCCTGAGACGGTTCCGGTCGGCGCCAAGGCCTGTTCCAATTATCTCAACGGCTACCTGGCTCGCCGGGATGCCAATCAACGGGGCTTCGATATCGGTATCTTGCTGGGTACGGACGGCTTTCTGGCGGAAGGCTCCATTGAGTCGATTTTTATCGTCAAAGACGGAATTCTTAAAACACCGCCCCTGGGTCGGGTCCTTTCAAGCATAACACGGATGTCCATTCTTCAGGCGGTGCCGGAAATCGGTATTGCCGTCAGGGAGGAGCCGATATCGGCGCAAGAATTGCTGGCGGCCGATGAAGTATTTACGGCCCACACGGGAATAAAAGTTGAAGCGATCACGCGCCTGGAGAATCGGGAACTTCCGAACGCCGGACCCCTAACCAGACAGGTGATGCAGCTGATGGATAATATCATTCGATTCAAGGATGACCGTTTTTACGATTGGTTTCAATCATTATAGGAGATTGCCATGACATCTAAAATGTTATCCGCAGCATAAAGTAATTAATCTGCCGGCGCTTCGATTTAATAGCTATCTTCGGTTTTAACGAACACCTTACAACACTAAATAATCTAATTTACAGGGCGGATTAATTAAGGGTCAGCCACTTTGGCAACCTTACAGGCAAGTATTTTTCTGATATCGGCCGGGTCCATCATCAGCATGGCCCCTCGTTGACCGGCATTGATCAGGATTTTATCAAACCCCAAAGCACCCTCATCCATGACGACCGGGATTTTCTTTTTGATCCCGAATGGACTGATGCCGCCGACCAGATACCCGGTAATGCGTTCGGCTGTCGGGATGTCTACCAGGGCCGCTCGTTTCACCCCGCAAGCCTTCGCTAGAAGCTTCATAGACAGCTGCTTGTCGCCCGACATTAAAACCAGGCTGTAATGCTTTTCTCCCAGATTCACGACCAGAGTTTTGACGGTCGCCTCCAGAGGATAGCCGGTTGCCCTGGCGGCAAATTTAGCGCCCTTTTGCGCATGGTCGTATCTGACCACCTCAAAGGGTACTTTTTTTTGCTTCAAAAACTGGATCGCGCGTGTTGACATTTATCATTCTCGTTTTGTGAATTCTAGTGTTTTGGTACCGCCGAATTTTGGTCTACGATTCTGGCCGAATGTTTCGACTCATCTTGACGATGCGAAACACGCCCCTATATTCATCCTATGGTTCAATTGGGTTTGCTTTTTGCTCCCCCCCCCCTTCTTAACATCATCTTGACAGTGGAAACCCTGAACGCTGAACTTTGTACCGGTTAACGCTTACCTTTTTGAATATACAATATTCAATTTTCAATAGTCAATTCCGGCTTGTCCGAATTAGGAGATAATTATGGATTCCACAGAATTAATCTTAAACGAAGATGAAACCCGGCTGCGGGATGCCGGTGATGCCACTTTAATGGGTCAGTATGACCTGGTGACAGCATTTGAGTGCATCCATGATATGTCCGATCCCGTGGGTGCATTGCAAACCATGTTGGAGTTGGCCGGTGAAAAGGGAACGGTCATTATCATGGACGAACGGGTCGGTGACAGGTTTTCGGCCAGGGGTAGCGGAGTTGAATGGATGATGTATGGCTGGAGCGTTTTGCATTGCTTGCCGGTTGGAAAAGATGATCATCACTCGGCTGAAACAGGTACCGTTATGCGGGCCGGCACCCTGAAACGCTTTGCCGAGAAAGCCGGATTCTGTGATGTGGAGGTTTTACCAATCGACAACTTCTTTTTTCGCTTCTATAGATTGAACCCTGTTTGTACCCTTCTTCCACAATATATGGAAAAAAAATTTGACATATGACAATATGTTGTGGTATAAAGAACCTACCATCAAAAATGACCGGGTGCCCGCCCAGCATGGCTTTATGCCATTTCATGGCGTTAGTTTTGCTTTTTTTTGCACAATGCTGACGTTTCTTTAGAATTTAACTTCCGACCCGTTACATTACTGAGAATGCGCATCTCTGATTGACTGCCGTTTGGAAGCCGGCAGCAAGGATATATGATGTCCGGGGTCTTCTATCTGGAACCATATTTTTGTGCCCAGTGTCTATAGTCGAATTGATTAATCTGAAAAATTAAGGGCTCACACAATTTCCAAGACGGTGAAATTATTTCTTGGTGAACCCTGAGGAAAGTGGAAAAGATGTCTGAAGTGATCGAAAAAATTAAAAAGAGAAATGGAAGCGTTGTTGAATTTAATTCGGCCAAAATTACGGCCGCTATCGCCAAGGCCGGCCAAGCTACGGGGGAATTTGAGCAAAGAGATGCGAGAAAACTGACTTTGCGGGTTTTGACCCTGGCGCATGAGATGCACCTGGGGCCGGTTCCCGAGGTGGAAGCAGTCCAGGATATCGTCGAGCGGGTCCTGCTGGACTCCGTCTTTTACAAAACGGCCAAGGCTTATATTATATATCGTGCGCAACATGCCCAGATTCGCCAGATGACCACCCGGGCCAACGTTGATCTGGTGGATCATTATATCCAGAAGCTTGATTGGAAAGTCAATGAAAACAGTAATATGAGCTATTCTCTGCAGGGGCTTAACAATTATATCTCATCCGATATTACCTCGGAATACTGGCTCAACAGCATATACCCGCCGGAAATCAGAAGCGCCCATAAAAACGGTGATATCCACATCCACGATCTCAGCCTGCTTTCGGTCTACTGTGTTGGCTGGGATTTACAGGACCTTCTCAGACAGGGGTTTAAAGGGGTTGAAGGCAAAGTCGAAAGCTCGCCGCCGAAACATCTTCGTTCGGCGCTGGGGCAAGTCGTCAATTTTTTCTACACCCTGCAGGGCGAAGCCGCCGGCGCCCAGGCAATTTCCAATTTTGACACCCTGCTGGCCCCATTTGTCCGTTTTGACCGGCTCGATTACCGGGAGGTAAAGCAGGCGCTGCAGGAGTTCATTTTCAACATCAACATCCCGACCCGGGTTGGCTTTCAGACGCCGTTTACCAATATTACGATGGATCTTTACGTACCTTCCATTCTAAAAGACCAGCCTGTGATTGTGGGGGGCGTCGATCAGCCGGAAACTTATGGTGATTTTCAGCCGGAAATGGACTTGATCAACCGGGCATTCGCCGAGGTCATGATGGAAGGCGATGCCAAAGGCCGTGTTTTTTCCTTTCCCATTCCGACCTATAATATTACCGCTGATTTTAACTGGGAAAATCCCAACCTTGAACCCATTTGGAAGATGACCGGAAGGTATGGGATTCCGTATTTTTCAAATTTTGTCAATTCCGACATATCCCCCGAAGATGCGCGCTCCATGTGCTGCCGGCTGCGCTTGGATAACCGGGAACTCTTAAAACGAGGTGGCGGACTGTTCGGGGCCAATCCGTTGACCGGATCCATCGGGGTGGTGACCATCAACCTGCCGCGCATCGGATATGTCAGCCAGATCAAAACTGAATTTTACGCCTATCTTATCGAGCAAATCCAGCTGGCGGTGAAAAGCCTGGCGATCAAGCGCAAAGTCCTTGAAAAATTTACCGAAAAACATCTGTATCCCTATTCCAAATTCTATTTAAGAGACGTTAAGGACGGAACCGGGAGTTTCTGGAGAAATCATTTTTCCACCATTGGTATTATCGGTATGAACGAGGCCTGCCGGAACTTTTTGGGCGAGGATATTACCACCGAACACGGCCAGCAGTTTTCGCTGGAAGTCATGGATTTTATCCGCGATTATTTATCCAGAGTCCAGGAAGAAACCGGAGATATCTTCAACCTGGAAGCCACACCGGCTGAAGGAACATCCTATCGGCTGGCCATGCTGGATAAAAAGAGATACCCGGATATTAATTGTGCCAACGACGATGATTTTCAAAACGGGGCCTCGCCCTATTATACGAATTCCAGCCAGTTGCCGGTAAACTATACGGATGACATATATGAGACCTTGAGACTGCAGGATGAATTGCAGGCAAAATATACCGGCGGCACGGTTTTGCACATTTTTCTCGGTGAGCAGGTCAGCGACCAGCAAGCCATCAAAAGTATGGTCAGAAAGATTGCGGCCAATTACAGGCTGCCCTATTTTACGCTGACCCCGACTTTCAGTATCTGTCCATCGCACGGGTATCTTGATGGGGAGCAGCGCAGCTGCTCGATTTGCAATCAAGAGACGGAAGTCTATTCGCGGGTGGTCGGGTACCTGCGGCCGGTAAAACAGTGGAACAGCGGTAAACTGGCCGAGTACGGCAACCGCAGGACGTTCAAGGTGGCAAGCTAGGAAAGAAGGGGGAAGTCGGATTTTATATCGCAGAGGGCATAGAGCATAGCGTTTTGGGTAAAATTAAAAGAACTATGGCTTTAACATGATGGTATAAGGTTTAAGGTGCAGGGTATAAGGTGAATTTATTAAAAGTTAATTGATTGAAAGGCTCCTTTTCCTTCAACCTTTAACCCTATACCTTATACCGTGCACCCTTCTTTATGCCACTCAAGGCGCCCTGTTGCCTGTCGTCTGTCTTCTGACAATTGGAGTACATTTATGCAAATCGGTGGGATACAAAAGAGTTCTTTGATTGATTACCCGGGCAAGGTGAGTTCCGTTATTTTTTGCTCGGGCTGCAACTTCGACTGTCCCTATTGCCACAATCCGGATCTGGTCGGGGGGCAATCGGCCTGTCCGGATAAATTGGATCTGAATGAAATAACCGGTTTTTTTGATCAGCGGCGCAACTTTTTAGACGGGGTTGTCGTTTCCGGCGGTGAACCCACTTTGCAGCCTGATCTGGCGGATCTTTGCCGCAAAATCAAGACGCTTGGATTGCCGGTTAAGCTGGACACCAACGGCAGTCGTCCCCGGGTGCTTCAGTATCTGCTCGAAGAGAATTTAGTGGATTATGTTGCCATGGATCTCAAGACCGACCCCGTGCTGTATCGATCATTTATCAAATCAGACTGCCGGCCGGATCCCATTGTTGACAGCATCGAATTGATCATGGAATCCGGGGTGGGCTATGAATTCAGAACAACCTGCGTCAAGCCGATTGTTACTCTCCGGACCATCGAGAATATCCTGCAACTGATTGCCGGCGCAAGGCTTTATGCACTGCAGCGTTTTCGCAACGGCGAAGTGCTGCACCCGGAGTTTTTTAAAAATGGCCAATGTGAATACAGCGCGGAGGAGATGCTGGAACTCAAAACGATGGCCGAGCAAAAAGTTGACGAGTGTATCGTCCGGTAATCTTGTCGATTGGTTAATTAATCCGCCAGACTTCCGAAATAATTACGTTTTCAATTAGTTATAGCTTAATATACAATCCGGGAGGTGATACTTTTCAGGGCGGATTCGTTTGGAAAATTGATCCGGGTTATGACGGAAATTGCCCCTGGCCTTTGGAAACCATCCTAATCCATTGCAAAATAATTAACCGGAAACCGGCCTGGCCATAGCGATATGGACTGGCTATGGTTTACCCTCCTAAATTTATCGGTAACATAATATGCTATTAGCATATTAATTTATATGCTGTCGGCATTATAATATTAGTCGATATTTGTCTGTGCTGTTGATGAATAATAGAGTGTGATTTGCTTTGGAATGAACCACTTAATATTATTAGGCAGGAAATTTCTCAGCCCCAAAAACGCTCATAGGCAATTAAGGCCCAAACAATCCCTGCCGTCAACATGGCGAAAAATGCCGCTGCCGACCCCATATCTTTGGCGCGTCCTGACAATTCATGCTGCTCGGTTCCGATCCGATCCACCACCGCTTCTACGGCTGAGTTCAGCAACTCGATTATCAGAATCAACAGGCAGGATGCGATCAGAAGGGCCCGCTCTGCCGCAGAATTTCCCAGCCAAATTCCCAGCGGTATCAAGATGATGATGATAATTGCTTCGACGCGAAACGCCAGTTCGTTTTTCCAGGCTGCTTTAATACCGGTTGCCGACCAGATAAAGGCCTTTCCAATATGGCGCAAAACCGATTCCTTTGCTTTTCCCATGGACTCCTGCCTAATTTAGGGTGGGTTGCATACTCTTTACGGAGTCTGCCGGCATTTTGTTGCCTTTTTGCCGACCGTAATTAAGTCCGAAAGGTTCAGGTGTCAGCAACAAATAATATTCAAATACAAAACTCAAATGCCAGTTAAAAAACCGGTTGGACAAATATCCGAAAATTACTTGGCCAATTGATATGGGAATGCTGATTCTGATCCCTGATCAGCGATCTATACGCTAATATCGATAAGCTGTCCAGATACCTGATCTGAAACTTCATTTGCATGTATATGCCAAACCGAGTAGATCGCGGTTGAAAACCGCTCCCACAATCAAATTGTGGCACCATTCATTTAGAAAGTCTCTTTTTCGATCATCCAGGGACATATGGTATCTTTGAAACCAGATATCCATGACAACGTTATGGCAATAAAAAAGCGCGGAGCAGGTGTCGAATCTGCGCCGCGCTATATCGGCCGGAACACTACCTGAAATATGCATGAACCCTATGCAAAGACAACTTCATCACCGTTGCCGACATATAATTTGCTTTTTGATCCATATTTTCCCGACCCCTGAACAACCGGATACCCCAGATCAATCATTTTTTGAACTGCTGGTAAGCCGGTGCAGTGGTTGCATGCCACTTTTTTAAAATTAAACTTGGCCATGCCTTTGACAATTTCTTCACCCTTTTCTTGCAAAGGGCCGAAAGGTGCGATGTGAAGGCCGCCATAGACTCCGTACATTTTTTCAGCACCGGCGATTTTTTCCCGGGCAAATTCAGCTGTGGTCAGAATGTTTTGATGGCAACATCCGGTTACACAGACAAGCCCTTTGTCTTTGACATTAAAATAAAGCGATTGTTCGCCGCGCACCCGAATGACAATCGGCAGGTCAAAAGCAACGGCAGCACATCCTTCATAAAGTTTATTGACCTGACCAATTTGCAGTTGTACCAGCTGGCCCTGGTGCGGAATCCGGTTGCAGGCACCGGGGGTGATAAATTCAGCCCCCTTGAGTAAATGCATACCTTCCGGATAAAACGTGGCGGGAATGATAATCTTGATTTTCGGATTGTATTTTAAAACGGTTTGCAGGCCCCAAAAATGATCAAGGTGTTCATGGCTGATAAAAAGAAATTCGATTTCCCCGGATTTCAGCATTTCATCAATGCCTTCCCGTTTAAAGCATTCATCCATATAGGAATGGCTCCAGCCGGTGTCTAATAGAAATTTATGGTGCTGGCCATCAAGGGTTTCCATATCCACCAGGGAACAACTTCCAGCGGCGTTGGCCGGGTCCCAGGGGATGACCCATTGACTGGTTTTGGGACCTCCCGCCGCCCTCATTTGTCCACCCAACTTCCTGGTGTCCAACCAGCCGACTTCCGATACACATTTAACACGAACACTTTTACACTGCCCGATTTCATACTTTCCGCTGGCCGATGCCTGCAGAGGATCATGGAGTTTGATACCTGCGATGCTCAGAACAGCCCCACCAATGGCCGCACTTTTAATAAACTCTCTTCGGTTCATTTCACCCATCACGCCCCCCTTTTATAGAATGTGCTATATGATACGCTCGATTTAGGTGCGAATACGGACAAACTCTATAAAAAAGCCTCCCGGGCGATGCAGCGTTCATCCGGGAGGCTTCCTATTGGCAGTTTGAGAAATTCGGTCTTCATGGCGTGTTCCCTCTATTTTTTAAGGGTTTGTTGCCAGGAATTAAATTGGGCAAGTTTTCTGGTGGTTTATGAGCTATTACTCACAATAAAAGCAAAGGCTTTTCATGTCAAGCATTGTTTAGAATCTTAAACTTTTATCTTTGTGCTCTGAATAACCACCGTGGTTGATGGCATTCTGGTTCCTTATAAATAATGTAATTTCCCATGAACTCTGATCGGTTGACCGGGATCCGATGGAGGGCTGCAAATTTTAGAATGGTGTCTTTCAAAAATTCTTGTCTTCAATTCAGATCCATGGTACTGATCCAGCTTACATTTAAATGATCCTGAAAAAATGGAGGTAGGGTTAATGGACAGCGGTAACAAATTCATGGTGTTGGCATCAGTTGTTGTTGTGGCGCTTGTTTTGCAGGTCGTATTAATCATCGCGGACCGGCACGACTCCCCCGGCAAGGCAGCGGTGGAATTTTCCAAAGCTTATTTTAAACAGAACGAGTGTATGGCATATCGTCTTTGCAGTGAGGTAATCGCCGATGAAGAAATCGATGTTGTGGACGATTACATTAATCGAGTGGCGGACGAGGCGCGCGCCAACGGTTTTAAACCCAGCTGGATGAGAATGGCCCTTTCCCACACAGAAGTCGAAGTTGAGATGCTCGATGAAAATACAGCCGAAGTCCATCTGACCAGCAGCCGCATGCGATCTGTTAATTCAGTTTTCGGCCTCGTTTCAAAAATCTTTTTGCTTGGCGAAACATACCATGTGGATGAGACACTGACAGTCGTTAAGGAAACGGATGGCTGGAAAATATGCGGTCAGCCTTATTCCCTGGTTGAGGGTTGATTTTGGTCATATCATCGCAAAAATAGGGTATTGCGATTCGGTTCGGATGCGGGATTTCGGAATAATTACTATCGGCTTAGATATTCGAATTTCAAAGAACAGTTTACAACCCTGAATATGCTATTTTTCAGGGCGGATAAATTAAACCAACACCTCACGGAAATTTCCTTAATATGCAACCGATCTATGCTCGCCTGCGTGAGCGTGCCCGCCAAATTGTTGCAGGCTTTCCCCCGCCGGACTTTTACCGAGACCACCAGCAGGCGGCTACATATTCCCGGCATTATTTAAAAAATGATCCAATTTTGATAAAACTACATCAATTTGTAAGTGACAACCTGGTTAATAACTTCGGTCATGGACTGGAGCATGCGATCAAGGTGACTGAAGATGCCGGCGCCATAATGTATATTGAAGGGCAAGCTGCCGGATACAGCCAGGTGAAATTAGAACGCCGGATGAGCATCGTGCAATGTGCCGGCCTCCTGCACGACATCAAACGCAAACAGAAAGACCATGCCAAACTCGGAGCCGAACATGCCGGTAAGATTCTGAAAAATTATCCGCTGAAATCCGAGGAGATCGAGGATATATGCCGGGCCATCCAAAACCATGAAGCCTTTAGGGAAAGCATCGATATTGAGTCAACTGAAGGTATCCTGGTATCCGACTGCCTGTACGATGCGGATAAGTTCCGGTGGGGGCCTGATAATTTTACGCATACTCTGTGGGACATGATATCCGTTCATAACCCACCGCTTGATAAATTTATGGCCCGCTACCCCAAGGGCATGGCTGGACTCGAAAAGATCAAAACGACGTTCCGGTCGCAAACCGGAAAAAAATTCGGTCCCCAGTTCATCGATCTGGGACTGGCCATCGGCCGCAAGCTGCATGATGTGATTCTATCTGAATTTTCAGAACATCTTATTTGACACCCACGATGGTTTTCAATATACTATCCGGATACCAAAAATTATTGACTTGATAGGGTTTTTTCAGCTTCTTTTCAATCACCAGCACAAGGAGGAAAACAATGGTAGCGACCACTTGGCCCACCTCTAACTGGCCGGAAGGCGTTCCGCAGGATGTCACTGATTACGATAAACCGCTGCAAGCAATTCTTGACGACACGGCCCGCGACTATCCGAACCAGCCTTACACCATATTCAATGATGCTGCACGGACCTTTGCCCAGGTCAAAGATACGGCTGACCGGGTGGCAAACTTCCTGGCTTCCCGTGGTGTTGCAAAGGGTGATCGGGTCGCCGTCTTTTTGCCGAACCTTCCCCATTACCCGGCGATATTTTTTGGTATTCTCAAAGCCGGTGCCGTGTGCGTGACCTGCAACCCGTTGTACACACCCAACGAACTCAACTATCAGCTTAACGATGCCGGGGCCAAGGTCGTGTTCTGTATGGACCATCCTCAATTTTATCCGACAACGGTTGAAGCCGTCAATGAAACGGGTGTCGAGACGGTGGTAATCTGTGGCGTTAAATCATACCTGCCGTTCCTCAAAGGTTTCCTCGGCGGGCTGTTGGGAAAAATTCCCAAGGCTGAAAAATACGAATCCGGTCACCTGTTTTTTGACGATGTGGTGGCAGGCGCTGCCCCGCAACCGCCTGCAGTTGACATCAACCCTGTCGAAGACCTGGCGCTGATCATTTACACCGGCGGAACCACTGGCGTCCCGAAGGGGGCAGCTTTGACGCACAGCAATTTTGTCTACGATCTGACAGCGGCAAGCGAGTGGATTCGTCTGGTGCATGAACCCGGTGGTCGCCCTGAAGTAACACGCAACGGCGGTTTCCACACTTTCCTGGGTGTATTGCCCTGGTACCACAGCTTCGGCATGAACTGCGCCTTGCTTCAAGCCTGTGCCTCCGGCAGTAAATTAATCTGCGTACCGGATCCGCGGGCCGGCAACCCGCCGTTTACCGAAGTTTTAAAAATAGTCCAGAAACACCGCCCAACCATCATGCCTGCCGTTCCGACGATATTTGTGGCCTTTACCAATCACCCGCATCTCGGCGATTACGACCTGAGTTCATTGATGGGGTGTTTTTCCGGGGGGGCTCCGCTGCCGCCCGAAGTCTGCCGGCAGTTTGAAGAAAAAACCGGTTCCGTTATCTTTGAAGGCTACGGCCTGAGTGAAACCGCACCGATTGCCACCGTCAATCCGACAAACCAGGAGCAGCGCAAGATTGGGACTATTGGTTTCCCGATACCCGGCACGGATATTAAAATCCTGGATATTGATACCGGTGCCGAGGAATTGCCCCAGGGCCAAGACGGCGAGATCGGCATCTGCGGCCCCCAGGTGATGCAAGGCTACTGGAACAGACCCGATGAGAATGAAAAAGTATTTCGCGAGGTGGATGGGAAGCGCTATTTTCTGACGGGTGACATCGGGCATGTCGACGATGACGGCTATATTCTTATTACCGACCGCAAAAAGGATATGGTGCTGGTCGGCGGGTTCAACGTCTACCCGCGGGATGTCGAAGATATCCTGTTTCAACACCCCAAAGTCGCCCTGGCTGCCGTGGTGGGCGTGCCGGATGACAAAAGCGGTGAAATGGTCAAAGCCTACGTCCAACTCAAACCCGGCGAAACCGCCGGCGAACAGGAAATTCTTGAATTCTGCAAGGAAAATATGGCCGGGTACAAGCGTCCTAAAATCGTTGAGTTCCGGGATGAACTGCCGGTTTCAAATGTCGGTAAAATTTTGCGACGGGTGCTAAGGGACGAGGAGCGCGATAAAGCTAAATGAAAAAGTGGATCACGGACCACCCTTATTTTTGGACCAGTATAATATTCTTGATCATCATGATTATCGGCTGGCAGATGCTTTACTGGCGGGTCGAAAATTTTGCGTTTCTTCTGCTATTATATTTTATTGTCACGCTGGGCATTCGTCTGGATGATATTTCCCGTAAAATCGGCGGCGGCGTCGGCAACCCTCGTGTCGGCTCCGGCGAAAATGAAAACCTTATCAGCCAGCTAAACGATATTAAAGTGTCTATCAGGGCCTTAAATGTTACCCTTAAGAAAATGATGGAAAAAATTGAGAAGGAAGAACAGTAGATGAATATGGGGTCAAAGCGTGAATAATGAATAAGGATTTGATCTAAATCTATTGTTCACTATTCAAGCCCTTATCTTTCTTCAAGACCAGCCTCTTCCATATGATCAAGAAGTGAAGAATAATCTGCAAATTAGGGCGAACACAAATGATCCCCGCGGGTTAGAACGGTATTGTCACCGCAGACAACACTGTCTACGCTGCCTCCGGTTAAATCACTGCGTGATGCCCAATCAAGCCAAACATCGTTGCCATTGTTGCCGGTAATGTTACAGTTTTACAATGGGCGCTGCTTCCGTCACTGCCCCAGACGCCGGATTCTTTGTTAGCAGTAATTACCGTGAAAAATAGGTGTCAAATCTTCACGGTCTGTTGCCCGAATCGAAATTTTGTGAGCGCATATTTTGGTGAATACTTCTTATTTTCTGAATTGGGTTTTACTGCCGCTCAGCCGATGATCGCAGTATGGTGGTGAACCAAAAGCTTCTCCGGAGTAAAACAGAATCCAGCGATATCATTCCATTGCGGGTTAAATAGATTACTACGGCCGTTAGGCTTTGTTCTACTTGCCTTGTCACTAACCTCTGTCGTCACCTGCATCTCCAATGCAGGGGCAGGCTCTTTGACATCTTTCAATAGAATCTTAATGTTTTGAATCGCAGCCGTCAGGTATTCTTGAATTTGAACGCGCCACAGCCTTCGCCAGCGTGCGCGTTGGTATCCATAGCGCGTGGCTTGTGCAAATGTTCTTTCCATTAGATGCTGGCGGGTCCCGATATCCTTTTTAGATTCCGGACTGCTCGCTTGCTTGAGCATAGAATCTAAATCATCTTGTCTGACATGGCGCTTGAGGGTTCGACCGGATTTGGCCTTCGTACATTGTGTTTTAAGTTGGCAACGGTTACATGTGCCTGCAACAGCAACATATTCATAGTGTTGACGCTTTTTATAAAACCTGCGTTTTTTCAGCGTTTGACCGGCCGGACAGGTAAAGGTGTCAGTTGCCGCATTGTAGCTAAAAGCTTCTTTGGCAAAGATACCTTTTTTCGTGCCGCTACCTTGTTGAGTTTGCTCCAGCGATGAAAAATGTGCCTGGATGTCTC
>CACVKW010000962.1 GCA_902749685.1 Olavius sp. associated proteobacterium Delta 1
AATTAACAACCACCCTACATACAAGGAGGATTTTTTTCAATGACTCGTTTTACAACTCATTATATGACTCATTCTAAACTCGTTTTTGGACAAGAGTGTA
>CACVKW010000963.1 GCA_902749685.1 Olavius sp. associated proteobacterium Delta 1
CCGGCCTCGGCACCGTGCTCTATGAACCTTGGGCGGTTGATCCCAATGATATGGACGTGGACACGATACCCGATGCCTGGGAGCTGTCTTACTTTAGCGACCTTGCAATCATCAATGACACCACTGATTACGACGGTGACGGATTGCCGGACATCGATGAGTATACCCATGGAACCGATCCCCTGCAGTCTGACAGTGATGGCGACGGTATGCCCGAAGGCTGGGAAGTGGACAATGGCTTGGATCCCCTGACGGACGATGCGGTTGAGGACGCCGACACCGACGGCTACAGTAATTTGCGGGAATATCTGGCCCTAACAGATCCATCCGATGATCAGGATCAGCCGCTGGCCTGGGGTGACATCGACCGGGATCTGGATGTGGACGGCAGCGATCTTGCGACCCTGTCGACCGAAATGGGCCGCACCGACTGCAGCGCAGCCACACCGTGTGCCTGCGATCTGGATCAGGACGGCGATGTGGATAATTTTGATCTGCTGTTTTTCAGCGAGGATTTCGGGAAGATTATTCCGTAGCACACAGGCGAACGAACGAATACC
>CACVKW010000964.1 GCA_902749685.1 Olavius sp. associated proteobacterium Delta 1
TAATCAACTATTATTCGAGGGTTTATGCTTATTTGCTAATGCAGAAATCACACTAAGCCTGGGTTTGTTGCTAACAACTCGATTTGGGCAACAACCCGTGAAGACTTGACCCCTTTGTTTCCTTTCTTATCTGTCATGAATGAAGACTTGACCCCTTTGTTTCCCTTTCGGCTCAAGAGCCCTGACACCTTTTCTTATGTTCCAGATACGCCGATCAGCGCGAACTGGATGCCGCTAGCGCGGCTCGCTCCGAACATATTCTGTTCCTCGGAGTCAGTAAGGCCAAGCCAGTTGCTGCCGTTGAATCTTGAAGCAGAGATTCGAGCACTTGTCGAACTTGCTGCTTTGTTGATGGCTGCCGCTATCATCGTCCCGTCGGATTTGGCGGCGATGTTGATAAACGAGTTAATAACAACATCTAACACAAACGAACTGTGAAAACTCCAGTTGATGCCGTCTGGGGAGGAATAAACAACTGGCCTCCAACTATGAAGTCCTCCACCAACCGAACTCTCTTCCCGAATAAACGCCAGATAGAAATTGTTCTGATCGTGAGCCGCGTCAGGAGCACTTTCGATCCCGCCAGCAAATTCGGTGGAAAAGGGTAACGGAATTTCATGGATATCTGTCCATATGTCCTCATTACCCCAATAAGATTGTATCTCGGCCCAGGTATCATAGCTGGCTGGGGGGATATCTGCGGTTGATGTTAACAGCAAGAATACATCTCCGCTTCCAGGATACCAACGCCACGCAATTAATACTTTTCCATCCTTTACGGTGACCGTCGCTCGTCCCTCAACATCGCGGACACGGGCGTCAGCACCCGCTGCCCATCCCCCTAACGGTGACCATGAAACCAGTGTTGCGTTATCGTTGTATATTCCTACGCTCATACTTCCAGCAGTTTGGGTAACCACCATCCAATGATTATTACCAACGTAAGCTACTGCCGGTGCTGAATAACCTGCGTAAGCCTCATTGTGGGTTGTGTCCCAGGTGGCAGGGCCCAATCCATAAGGAAAACCCATTTGGCCATTCGATTTGTTGAACACCGTAAGGTATATAGAACCGGTGTCATTGGTTGCAGCACCAATGCCCGGTCGTTTGTTGCCACCGGGAGAAGAGGTGATCAGGTTTGGAAAATTCCCATCTTGCCAAGTTATCCCATCATTTGACCAACGTGCGCGGATCTTCGCCGTGCTCGATTCAGCATATGCAAGGAAGAATTTTTCCGTAATCGTAATTCCGTTGTCACCATCGGGAATGGGTGCGGTTGCAATAATCGAGCAAACGCCCAGAAAAAAAATAACTCCGAGATAGACATGCTTTTGATGGCCTTGTGCCCAGGTTCTAAGGTTTTCGATGGTCTTGCTCATGATTTCCTCCCTCCTTACTTGAGGTTAGTACATTGATTATGAGCGCAGTCAAAGTCCCACAGAGGATTGCAATTAGGTCACTTGAATCGAAGGTTCCCAAACGGATAAAATCATCAAGTTTTTTGAGTACAGGAACCTGTTCGAACCAAAGCGGAATATATTGGGCTAATTCCTCTCCGTACTTTTGACAACATTCGAAAAAAGCATCAATCGTCAACCAAGAAAAACAGACAACAACTCTAGATCTGGTGTTGGTGAGAACGGCCATCGACAAAAGTGACAGCGCTAGGGGATGAAAAAACTCTGGTGCTGTGCTGGCAATTGGCCTCAAAAGATGTGTAAGGTTGGGGAGAACTGAATGAAGCTCTGGGTATCCAATTAAAAAGTACGTAGAACTAGCTGGCCGAGCCAGCACGTATACCAGCACCCCTGCGATAAGGAAACAGGCCCCTAACCCGAAGTGCGCCATATTTATTCTAAGTACGAAAACCTTCAAGCTCTCTGACTCCCTGAATTTCTCCCTCGAATTTCTCAAACTGGCCTGAGGTAGCCCTGATTTCCCTTTCGATTCCGTACAGCTATAACTTTTCCTTTCCCCTAAGGTAGCCCTAAGAATTAGGACTATGGCTAGCCAGTCTCCATGACCGTTTTTCGTCCACAACGCTGGGCATAAGTGGCGGGCGAGGACGACCAGGGTTTATCTAAAAATCACTGTGTTTAGGATCAACGAAAAATCTGAAAAACCGCAAGATATAGCCCGTCCATCTTCATCCAATTGTTCGGTGGTCTATTAGTACGCAATGGCGATTGACAGACCACTTCTTGCTTTATTTCAGAGGCACAAAAAATCCCGCTATATTTTTGAGAAGCGGGATTTTTATTTGCGCTGCATCATTTATTCTCCTTTATTGGGTTAAAGAATGAATGCAGATTTTAGGGCAACATATATAGTTTGTTGGTTGAATCGCTATATTGCTCTGAAAAATGAAGTCGAACGAATTAAGATTAAGAATGCACAATTAGAAACCAGATGAGAACCCCGGAAGCCCGAAAGAGATAGTGCTATGTTAACGGAAAGGATGGGAAGGGTCAAGATGAATGCGGAAGGCGGAATTCGGAAGTCGGAAATAAGAAACAAATGAAAATGAGAATTCGGAAGTCGGACCCGCCGTCGCTCGGTAGAGCAGGGCGATGTCGCGGCAAGCATGCGGAAGGCGGAAAAATTCCGTGAAACGCCGGCTCATTGACCGATAGTGCATTGCCGGTAGAGAAAGGCGTGAGGGACGTGGAGAGATACTGAGATCCGGCGATATGGGGAAACGGATAAAAAGGAAAGTATCGAGGAGCCGGCGATTTGGGGACTGAATGAGAAAAGACATGGCTGATGGGATCACGGACGACTCTATGGAAAGTTGAAACGAGTGAGGGGATAAATTGTTAGTTGGTTTACGAATAACTAATAACTCCCGGGCTTGAACCCGAATTCAAACTACCGCTAATTTTTGGTATTTAACGGTTTGGCATCGCCATGGGCCTGGCGCATGGCACCCTGGCCTTCTCTTATTTTTTTCATCATACGCAGCCAGGCCTCTTTGTTGTAGGCCGGGACCTCGCCGCGGTTGTGCTGGTAAAACGGCATAGCGAGATTTTGGACGTGGAATAAATATTCACTGTTGGAGATGCCGGTCTGCCAGTAGCCGGTTAGCCTTCCCGCCAGTGAACCGCCGATAAAAAGCAGGCAGATTGCCGTCGCATACACCCATGGTTTCAGAATCGCTTTTCGCTTAGAAGCTGAAATGTAGAGGGTATCTTCTTCGGGGCAGACGGCCACGCATTTTAAGCAGGCATGGCACTCATCGGAGATGACGCTTAACGTTTTATGAACCTTGATGTCGACCGGACAGGTGCGGGTGCACTTTTGGCACCGGGTGCAGGTGTCATCGCTGCGATGGATTTTCAAGATGCTGAAAAAACTCAGCGCACCCAGCAGGGCGCCATAGGGGCACAGAAAGCGACACCAGAAGTTGCGGATCAAGATCGACAGCACCAATATAATGATCAGGACCCAGAGAGAAAAATTGCTGATGTTGCTGAAAAAATGCAGCATCTTGATGTCGGCCACCATGTTGTAGGGGCTGTAAATGAAATATTCGAGCGCCACGGCATTCATCTGCAGGATAATGGCCCACAGAAAGAAAGCCAGCAGCAGGTATTTCAAGCTGCGCAGGGGATAATCGAGCCAGGCGGGCAGTTTGACATTTTTGCGGAAAATAAACCGGTGCAGGCGGTTTAAATATTCGGTCAGCAGGCCGAAGGGACAGACCCAGCTGCAAAAGCCTCTTTTGAGAAGGACGGCCGTGGCCAGGACCATCAGCAGGATGATCAAGCCGGACGGGTGCACCTGGTTGAACACGCCGCTGACCAGCCAGTATTTTAAACTGATCAGCGAACTGATGGGCAAAAAGGCTTCGATCCCCGGCGGGCGGGCAACGGTGGGTCTGATGCCGTTTTCCAACTGGCTGACAAACATGGTGAATTTGATGCCGATCAAAACGACCGTCACCAGAAAGAGATACTGGACAATCTTGCGGTAAAGCTGAATGTTGGAAGGCGATAATTTTTCAAAAATTGTGGGTTTGTCGATATCTTTCATATGGGTAGCAGATCGAAATTAAGTCAATAACAAATTAGTCTTTGCTAATATCAATGGAGGTGCTTCTCACAAACAGGCTCAAGGCTCAAGGCGAAAGGTAAAGGTTCCCTCTCATTTAATAAACGGCATTTCATGCCCGATATTTAATGTTTGATCCCCTAAGGCTGTCTGAATTTTCTGATGCTGACTATAGACGGAGAGTTGCCAATATTCCTTGATTTAGGTCAATTAAAAAATATATTGACAAATATTACCTGCCATTACATGA
Source organism: Olavius sp. associated proteobacterium Delta 1 (assembly GCA_902749685.1). Taxonomy (GTDB): domain Bacteria; phylum Desulfobacterota; class Desulfobacteria; order Desulfobacterales; family JAFDCJ01; genus JAFDCJ01. The sequence goes on from CACVKW010000964.1 coordinate 4,301, forward strand.
ATACTGTTCTGGATGATCCGCCTCCAACTAAGGGCGCACTCAAAAATAACTTCACATTTTATACGTCGATGCATCCCGTCCGGCTGCGTTGCGAAAGCCCGGAATATCTCGATATTCCTGCGCGTTCGCGTCTTGCCAGCCGGGCGCTTCAACGCCTAAAATTGTGAATTTATGTCTTCGTGAACCCTAAGCCTCAAAACCGAAAGGAGAAACAATGGCGCGCAAACGTTTTGTTGATTTAAGCATCAGTATTGAACCCGAACTGCCCAGCGACCCGCCCATGATGATTCCCAAAGTCGATTATATCAATCATGAAATGGGTGCAGCACAGATGCAGGATTTTTACCCGGGGGTTAAAAAAGAACAGCTGCCCGGCGGGCTGGGTTGGGCGGTTGAATTCCTTGCACTGACCACGCACTCCGGAACCCACCTGGATGCGCCTTACCATTATCATCCGACCATGGACAAAGGCCAACGGTCGTTGACGATCGATGAGATCCCCTTGGACTGGTGTTTTAATGATGGGGTGCTGCTGGATTTCAGGCACAAGGGCGACGGAGAGCACATCACTGTTGATGATGTCCAACAAGAGCTGGACCGGATCCAACATGAAATTAAACCCCTGGACATTATCCTGATTCAAACCGGGGCGGATGCTGCCTGGGGAACGGAGAAATACCTGGTGACCGGCGCCGGCATGGATCGGGAGAGCACCTTGTTTCTAACCGAAAAAGGGGTCAAGGTTGTGGGAATCGACGCCTGGAGCTGGGATCGACCCCTGCCGTTTCAAGCCAAGGAATTTAGCGAACACGGAGATCCCAAGGTCATCTGGGAGGCGCACTTTGCCGGTATCGACATCGGCTATTGCCACATGGAAAAATTGGCGAACTTGTCCGCCATCGGAAGGCCGCATGGATTTCAAATCTGTTGCTTTCCCGTCAAGATCAAGGGTGCCAGCGCCGGCTGGACCCGGCCGGTGGCGATCATCGAAGAATAGAATAGATTTATTGGTATCACCCCGGAACTGCTCAGATAGAATTTTCTGATTGAGCGATGCATTTTATTGGAATGGATTCTATTATATCAGCTAAAATCAGACAGGATAAACAGGATTATCAGGATGTTGTTGATCCTGTCTAAAAAAAGAAAATATAAACGAATCCATTCATTCAAATTAATTTTTGATTAAATCTAACCAGGCACGAATAGCGCCGAAAATTTATTTTGGCCGCAGGCAGCAGTTCAATTGTTAGTCTATGTCGTCTGGGTCTGTCTGCGTGGGTCGGAGGCAAATTTAATCACTCTGAATTTAAAAAGGAGGCATTAAATGAAATTGTTGAAAAATGCACTGTTAATTGTCGTGATGGTTTCACTGATTTTTAGTTTGCCGGTGGGATCGGCATTGGCCAAAAACTATAAACTGACCGTCGTTGCCGGTCACCCACCCATCTTTTTATGGGTGACCCTGTGTCGTGATTTTTTCATTCCGGAAGTCGACAAACGGTTGCTGGAAGCAGGCGGTAAACACAAAATCGTCTGGAATCAGGCTTATGGCGGTACGGTCGCCAAAATCGGCGGGGCTCTCGAAGCAATCGAGGAAGGCATCGCCGATATGGGCTTTGTCGGGACCATATTTGAAGCCCCCAAGATGCCGCTGCACAATGTGACCTACATGACGCCTTTCGGGTCCGAGAATATTTTTTACGTGGTTGACATCATGGCCGAACTGCATTCCAAAATTCCGGCCCTGGCCCAGGAGTGGACCAATCACAACCAGATCTACCTGGGCGGAGCCGCCCTGGATACCTACGGCATCCTGACGGATTTTCCGGTTAATACTGTTGATGATGTCGACGGACATAAAATTGCCGCTCCCGGTCCATCCGCCAACTGGCTGAAGGGAACCGGCGGCGTTCCGGTGGCTTCCAACCTGAACGAATACTATAACGGGATTAAAACCGGGGTCTTTCAGGGTACCTTAACCTTTATGACAGCCGCCATGGCCATCAAGGTTTACGAAGTCGCCCCGAATATCTGCATGGTGAATTTCGGCTCCCAGTTTGCCGGCGGTCTCAGCATCAACAAGGATATTTTTGATTCATTTCCGCCTGAGGTGCAGAAGATCTTTATGGATGTCGGCCGGGAATATGATCGGAAACTGGCCGAGGCCCAGGCGGCCCGGGCCGGCAAAGCCATGGAGATCATGAAAAAGGGCGGGGCCAAAGTGACTTACCTGTCTGAGGCCGAACGCAAACGCTGGGCCGGCAAACTGCCCAACGTTCCGATGGATTGGGCGCAGGCCATGGAGAAAAAAGGGCTGCCCGGCAAGGCCATGCTGAAAGGCTACCTGGACGGATTGCGTGCTCGTGGTGTCAAACTGGCCCGGGATTGGGATCAGTAAAAGAAATGAACAATGAAAATTGAATATTTAAGGATGTCGCTTCGCTCTGTCATTTTAATTTGTTAGACCGAATCGAGTATAATCCTAATCTTACTTTTGTGGAGAAATAACTCGGTGTCCAAATCGGATGCACACGAATCAAAGCATCAACCGGAACGGCGTCGCCGGTTTACCTATGGGTTCATCATTTCGGTTATGAACAGTATCGGTACGGCCTGGGTTTTCGTGCTGCTGGTGATCATCAACCTGGACATCGGGGGGCGCGCCCTGTTCAATCATCCGGTGCGCGGTGTGCCTGAAATTGTGGCGTTGTCCATTGTAGCCTGCGTTTTTCTGCAGATTGCCCATACACTCAAGGTCGGCCGGCTGACGCGTTCGGATATTTTACTAAACTGGCTGCAGTCCAGACACCCCGTGTTGAAGCACATTCTGGAGGCCGTGTATTATTTAATCGGCGGGTGTCTGATGGCCGTATTATTTAAGGCCAGTATCCCATTGTTTACCAAAGCCTGGCGTATCGACGAATATGTGGGGGCGCAAGGGGATTTCATGGCACCGGTTTGGCCGGTTAAACTGATTATCCTGATCGGATGTGCCGCCGGGGCCATCCAGTTTCTGCTGATGGCCATTGACAGTATAAAACAGTCGAAAACACCTGAAAGCAAGACCCATGATTCCGGTGGAGAAACCCCATGACCGATCTTCAGATAGGATTGTTCTCCATCGTCGGGATTTTATTTTTGATTTACGCCGGTATGCATGTTGCGATTGCCTTAACCCTTTTGTCGCTATTGGGCGTCTGGTTGATCAAAGACAATTGGACAATTGCCAGCAAACTGCTGGCTTTGGCGGCGTCCGACAGCATCTCCGGTTATATTTTCGGCGTTGTGCCGCTGTTTGTTTTAATGGGGATGCTGATTTCCGTTTCAGGTATCGGTAAGGATACTTTCGATGTGGCCAACCGGCTGTTTAAAGGTATTCGGGGAGGGCTGGGCATATCCACCGTCGCAGCCAATGCAGTTTTTGCCGCGGTGACCGGTATTTCCATCGCTTCGGCCGCTGTGTTTACCAAAGTGGCGGTACCCGAAATGATTCGTCTGGGTCACAAACCGCGGTTTGCCGTTGGGGTTGTGACGGGATCGTCGGTCCTGGGCATGCTGATCCCACCCAGTCTGCTGCTGATTTTATTCGGTGTGCTGACCGAAACATCCATCGGTGATCTTTTTAAAGCCGGCATATTACCGGGCATTTTACTGTCGGTTGCATACAGTGGCCTGATTCTTTTAATGGCCTATCGGTTTCCCAATTATGTGGGGCAACTTACCGATGAATCAGACGGCAACCCGACCGATCAGATGACCCTGGGCCAGGCGATCTGGAAATTGACACCGATCGCACTTCTCGTGGCTCTGGTGCTGGGAGGCATCTACGCCGGCTGGTTTACCCCCACCGAATCCGGCGCCGTGGGAGCGCTGGGAGCCTTACTCCTGACCCTGGGCAAACGGCAGTTGACCTGGGCCAAATTATGGCAGGTGCTCACCGAAACCGGCCACGTTTCGGTGTCCATTCTTTTTTTGCTCATTGCGGCCAATATTTATGGTCGTATGCTGGCCCTGTCGGGCATTACCGGGTTTATTGCGACCTGGATCAGTGAATCCGGTCTGGGATTATATGCCATCCTTGCGATTTACCTGGTGATTGTACTTTTAATGGGGACGATTCTCGACTCCACATCCATTATGATGATTATCGTGCCGTTGATGTATCCCATCATGCATGGCATGGGGGTGAATTTCGTCTGGTTTGGATTGGTGACCGTGATCGCGATCGAGGTCGGTCTGATCACACCACCGCTGGGGATTGCGGCATTTGTGGTCAAATCAACACTTGATGACCAGAGTATCACCCTCAACGACGTCTTTGCCGGTGCGTTTCCGTATGTGTTGATTATGATTCTGGTGCTGGTCCTGGTGGTGATATTTCCGCAGATCAGTTTAGTCTTAGTTAGATAGAGGTTTCAGGTGGCAGGGAGTTCTTCTAAACTGCACCGCTGCGTGGATAATCCCCACCAAAACCGGCTGAACTCGACCCTAAGGGTTCGTAGTGAATGAACAGCAATTAAAATGAAAAAAAGCTTTTGAGCGTCGATCCGGGATAGCGGTTTAAATAAAATTCGTCCTTGTAGCCTGCTCATTCACAACGCCCCCTAACGGTCTCAGACAGCATCCGGTTTCGATGGTGATCATCCACTCCGCTTTTTGCTGACACCTGACACCCGACACCTGAAACCTTCAGTTTGCGAAAGGAGAATTGAAATTGTCTGAAAATCCTATAATCGGTTTCGAGGTGGATCCGGCGGATATTCAATATATCGGGCAGGATTTGCAGCGTCCGGAGTGTATTCTGGCAGAACCGGACGGTACCCTGTGGTCGGCCGACGCCCGCGGTGGTGTTGTCAGGATCTCTCGCGACGGCAGCCAACAGATCATTACCCAGACCTTTGACAAAACGTTTAAGGTGGCTTCGGATGAGGCCTCCCGATTTACTGAAGGCACCCTGCCCAACGGACTTGCATTTGCTGAAAACGGCGATATCTTAATATCCAACTTCGGTACCGATGTTCTGGAGGTCATGACCCGCGACGGGCAGACCCGGCTGCTTTACGACACGATCGACGGGCAGCCCATCGGCAAGGTGAACTTTGTGCTGCGTGACAGCCAAAATCGTATCTGGCTGACCATTTCAACCCGCATTAAAAACTGGATGCAGGCGGTCAGCCATCGCATAGCCGACGGCTACATCGCACTGGCGGACGAAAGGGGGTTGCGGATCGTGGCGGACGGTTTTAAATTTACCAATGAAATCCGCCTGGATGCCGGCGAGGAATACCTATATATTGTGGAAACCTGCGGCCAATGCATATCGCGCATGCGGGTTGAACCTGACGGCTCCTTGACCAACCGGGAAGTATACGGACCGTCCAAACTCGGCAAATATGGATTTCCCGATGGGATTGCATTTGATGCTTATGGTAATCTATGGGGAACCCTGGTGATGGTGGATCAGGTCTTTGCCATCACGCCTGAGGGGGATTTCCACGTCATCCTCGATGACGCCAATGAGGAAACCGCCCTGGCCCTGGAACAAGCTTTTGTCGAAGACCGTGCCACCCCGGAGGACATGCTGGCCGCCGGCGGCACCATCGCTCCCTGGTTTGCCAGTGTGACATTTGGCGGTCCGGATCTGAAAACCGCTTACATTGGCAGCCTCAGAGGTACCCGGATTCCCTATTTTCCATCCCCGGTGGCCGGATTACCCATGGTCCACTGGCAATGAAGATTTAATATGGAATATTGAATGGTTGGGGAATCCTAGGTTCCCTATTGAACCATTCGATCAAACCAAAGAGAGGTTAATTATGTCTGAAAAAGTTATTGTTACCGCAGCGTTGACCGGAGCCATTCATACCCCGACGATGTCACAGAATTTGCCGATCACCCCCGATGAGATTGCCGAAGAGGCGCGACGGGCCAGTGAGGCGGGGGCTACCGTGGTCCACGTTCACGCCCGTGATCCCGAAACCGGGCAGCCCTCAGCCGATAGTAACCTGTTTGGTGAAATCTTGTCCAAGATAAAAAGTAAATGCGATGCGGTCATTTGTACAACCACCGGCGGCGGATTTGGCATGACGGTCGAGCAGCGCGTATCGGTCGTGAAAGCTTACAGCCCGGAGCTGGCATCGCTGAATGCCGGTTCGCTGAACTTTGCGCTGCATCCGATATTGGGGAAAATCAAAGAGTTTAAACACGACTGGGAACCTCAATACCTGGCCATGAGTGAAGATTTTATCTTCCCGAACACCTTTAAAACCCTGCGCGAATTCAGTGAATTTTTCGCCGTGGAGGACACCAAACCGGAACTGGAAATTTATGATGCCGGGATGTTGAGCAACGTGGCATATTTGATTCAACAGGGTAACATTAAAAAACCCATTTACCTGCAATTCGTATTGGGAATTCTAGGCGGCATGCAGGCAACCCTCAACAATCTGGTATTTCTGGTTAATTCTGCCAAAGAAATCATCGGTGATGACTTTGTCTGGTCGGTATGCGCGGCCGGTAAAAATCAATTCAAAATGTGCAACGCCGCACTGTTGATGGGGGGTTTCGCCCGGGTAGGACTGGAGGATAATCTCTATCTGGAAAAAGGCAGAATGGCTGAAAGCAGCGGCGAACAGGTGGAAAAAATTGTTCGCATCGGCAGGGAACACGGCATCGAACCGGCGACGCCGGCTGAGGCGAGGGAAATACTAAAATTGAAAGGGTTAGAAAAGGTGCGGTACTAGCGCGCACCCCGTAACTCGCAGCGCGTCACGTCTGTTCCCCTTCCATAAACGCGTTGATAAGCTCAACCTGGTTGTGGGCGATATCGTCGAATTTAACTCCGATGCCCAGCAAACCTTTCCACAAGATTTCGCCGATGATTATCAACCGCCTGGGGCTGTTCGGCAGGGAGAAGGAAAGATTGATCTGCTGGCCGGCGGTAAAGTTTTCGCCGGTTTCGATAAATGCCCCGGCCGGGCTGATATCGAGCATGAAGCCTTCATAATTGTGCCCCTCAACTTTATAATCGATACTGAGCATGCATGATTTTCGGTTATGGCCTCGTAGGGCGATCTCGGTTTCTTCCAGGCTAATTGATTTGAGGGGATGCTCCTGTAATTGCTCTAAAAGAGCAGATTGCTGATATCCGGTCATTTTGCCGATTAACCGATACAATGTCGGTGCAAGGTTGCCCTTGAGCAGCTGTTTGAGGAGAATCAATTGCTGGTCCTCCGGCAAATTTTTAATCATTTCAGCCAATTTAAGATTGATTGTATTTTGTTCGAACGGTGGATTGGCACTGGCCATTGAGAGGCTCCTTCATCATCGACTAGGCACAGACCCCGGAGATTGTCTGTGGGTGATATTGCTGTTAAATTATAAAATCAAAATTGAATTAAAATCAGGAAAAGTTCAGAAAATTTATTCTTTTATATAGAAGGCTAACAGAATTTTAGGCTCGATGTCAAGAAACACAAAAATTACCGGTGACGTACAATATCATTTATAACATTATTGATGGCGGGAATCTTTATTATTCGTTGCCAGAACCGCATGGTTTCAGCCGCCCACTATGACACGCTAGCGGGCGCGACTCGGGTGGAAGGGCAGGTTTAAAATGCAACGGGAAAAATTAAATTATTGTCTGATGGGAGTTCATGCGAGGAAAAATGATTAACACCCCTGATAAGGCGGTTCCTCCCGCCGGCCCTGCAAACCCAACCATCGTCAGGCTTGAAAACGTTACCCTGCGGGTCAGGGAGACGCTCTTGTTGGCAAACACAAGCTGGCGCATCGATAAAGGCCAACACTGGGCAATAATTGGACCCAATGGTGCCGGCAAGACTTCGCTTGTCAAGGCGCTGACCGGAGATGTGCCAGTGGTCAAAGGAGCCGTATTTCCTACTCATGACCAGGCAGATGCGGTCCGTGCCGAATATGTGTCCTTTGAACAGCATCAGCGTTTGATTGCGCGGGAGGAGCAACGCGATGAATTTCGTTTTTTCAGTGGCAATTTAAACCGTATCACTACAGTCCATGACATACTGAGTGAAATTGACGGGCCAGCGGGCCTCAAACGCACCGATGTTGGGGCGGTAGTCGCCAGGCTTAAAATAAACCATCTGCTCGGAAGGGGTATTCGGGCTTTGTCGACCGGTGAAATGAGAAAGGTTCAGATCGCGCGGGTGCTGCTGAAATCACCTGAAATCATGATTCTGGATGAACCCTTTGACGGATTGGATGAATCATCGCGCCAGGATTTGGCTCGAATCATCGACGACCTGATGAATGACACCCGAACCGTGATCCTGGTAACCCATCGCCAGCGGGAAATTTTGCCCAATATCTCCCATGTCTTGGCAATCCGGGACGGCCAGGTGATTATTCAGGGGCAACGGGACGATATACTGACATCACCGCAAATGGAATATCTGTACGCACACGAATTTGCGACTTCTTTAACCATACCGACGACCGAAGGCATGCCAAAAGGCAATGCCGATACCGCGCCCGAGATCCTGATTAGGATGAACCATGTTACGGTTAAATATGACAGCATGACTGTGCTGGACAATGTGAGCTGGACGATGAGAACCGGCCAAAACTGGGTTATTCTGGGTCCAAATGGTTCCGGAAAAACAACGCTGCTGAATCTCATCACAGCAGATAATCTCCAGGCTTATGCCAATGAAATTTATCTGTTCGGCAGGCGTCGCGGTTCAGGCGAGAGCATTTGGGACATTAAAGAGCGCATTGGAATGATGTCTTCTGAATTCCAGATACGTTATCGCAAGCCACTATCAGCCTTTGAAGTTGTATTATCAGGTTTTTTCGACAGTGTTGGGCTTTTTCGGAACGCTTCTCCTGATCAGAAACAGACCGCCGATCAGTGGCTGGCGGTTCTAGGCATTGCCGATAAATCGGTCAAGATTTTTAATCAACTTTCATATGGTGAACAGCGCATGATTCTGCTGGCGCGTTCCATGGTGAAAATGCCGCAAATACTGATTCTGGATGAACCCTACCAGGGGCTTGACCGCACCAACCGACAAAGGATTCTGGATGCAATTGATGTTATCGGGCTTCACAGCGGTACCGATATTCTTTATGTAACCCATTATCCCGCTGAAATTCCCGCCTGTATGACCCATATGCTGCGGTTTGAAAAAACACCCTCCGGAAAATACGTGGCCAGCCAGCGGGCGATGTAATTTTTCTGTCTCATACCCGGCTATGGCAATTGTCCCGGTCCTTGTGGTCCGCGAGTATCGTCGTATGTCAAAATATAAACGCATCACACCGGAGATTTGACAGCTTGAACCCGGCAGGCTTTATAAGTAAGAATGGGTAGGAAATGAAAGAAGTTACGGCCTATAACAATGTCATCTGTATCAAATAGCCAATGCCGCCAAACAACCCAACGTATAGAGCTATCGAAAAAATTGCCCGAAAAAATCCCATTACATCTTTTTTGCTCACCTTTCGTACTCCTTTATTTCATAAGATGTGTGGTCCTTATATTCTCTATTCATTTTTCATGCCAACCAACCAATCCCTCCATGACTTCAACAAACTGGAGAGGGTTTACTGCGATTCCGTTTACCTTTACGCCCCAGTGAAGATGGGGGCCGCTGACCCTGCCGGTGGCGCCGGTCAAACCAATCAATTGACCTTTTTCAATCCGTTGGCCGGCCACAGCCTTAATTTTGCTCAGGTGGGCATAAATCGTGAAGATTTCTGTCCCATGGTCTATTATGACCGCATTGCCGGAATAAAAGAGATTTTTGGCCACTCTGACAATTCCGGAATTGGTTGCGTAGACCGGGGTTCCTTTCGGAGAACGAAAATCCAGTCCATTATGATAGTTTTTCAGCTTCCCGTTGAATATCCGCCGATTGCCAAACGAGCTGGATATCTCGTTTTCAACCGGCAACTGAAAGGGGCCTTCCCATAATCTGCGTGTGTTGCCGCTGGCATAAATATGTTTAACCTCCTGGTGTTCACGGTTGGCTCGTGTGCGATTCTTTTGGTTGGGATCCACCCGTTTTGAGTCCACTTTCAAGACATCCGTTCTGTGCTTACCCCCAACCACATCGAAAGTAATCTGACTGCTTTGATCACCAGTAGGACCGGAGAACTTAAGCGTCAGCGTTTTGGGACCCGGTTTAGTATAATACGGTATACCAACCAAAGCGAAATAGCTGCCGTCGCTTTTGAGCGGGTGCGGGTAAACCTGGTAGGCCGTTTTATTGAAATAAAGCTGCATGTTGCTGAGCGGTGAATTCGGGTGGGTGCCGGTAATTTGCAGCAGGAGGACGTCACCGCCGGCAATTTTGTTAGAAGATACAATAAATTTTTGGGATATTTCGTTTTGATTTTGAGCAGTCGCCGTGAGGGGCAAGAACCATCCGGCGGACGGGACAACGGTGGTCACGATTAAGAACGCTACCATGTGAGCATTGCGTTTCATCATCTAATGCGATTTGCCGGGCCGGCAAATTCTAAAAATAATATTTTAGGGATTTCAGCAACCATTCAACCGGGGCCTTTTGGAATATTGTTAGACCCGGCACCGCGCAACAGCCAGTACCGGGCTCATTCACTTTTAACACTACTTGCTTCGGGATGGCAAGCGACTATTCTCTTACCCCGCCGGCTTTCATTGCCGCGCCTCCTATCCCTTGATAATGCGGGGCAGCATCATCTGGTGATGGGGGCAGATGGATTTGGGGTTCTGATAGGCGGCTCCGGCAAAGGCGACCAGATACCTTCGAATCTCAGTCATTTTAGCGACCTGGTCCACCAGACCGTGTTGAGCGCAATAAACCGGTCGGGAGTAATCGTTGTATTCCTGGACCAGTTTGTTCATTTCTTCGATGACCGGTTCTAACGGTCTTTCGGCGTTTTTCTCTTTTACCAGGCGGCGGGAAAAGCTTGCCGCGGCGGCTGTTTCGCCGTGCATTACGTAGATTTCGGTCGTGGCTGTGCCCAGGGTAAAGGCGTTATGGCGGTTGGCAGTGGGACCTCCCATGATGTAGTGGGCTGCGGCCGTGCCTTTTCTTAACACCACCAGCATCATGGGGACATCGGTTTGCTGAATGGAATAGATCAGTGATTGACCCAGGCCTAACAATTCGGCTTTTTCGGCAATGTCACCGACATCGATGCCGCTGGTGTCCTGAAACCAGATAATCGGTACCCGGTCGCGACCGCAGTGCGTCACAAATTCGTTCATTTTGATCAAACCCTGGCGGTACAGTTTGCCGCCGATGCCCGGGTAGGGTGCATAATCGGGATAATCCTCACCGAAAAATCCCTGCCGGTTGCCGATGACGCCCACCACAAAACCGTCCATTTTAACCAGGCCGGTGTAAACTTCGGGACCGTAATCGGGACGGTATTCCATGTGTTCACTGCCGTCTACCAGGCGGGACAACACTTCGTCAAAGTTATACATTTGTTTCTGGTTGAACGGCACCAGGCGATACAGATCTTCGGCTGACAGGCGGGGCTCTTTGGGCTCGGCCACACGGAAGAATTTGGGCTTATAGGCCGGCATATCCTGCATGTATTCTTTCAGACCATCGAGAACCCCCTCTTCGGTCTCATAGACATATCGGAAAAACCCGGTTTCATCGTAGTGGATATTTGTGCTGCCCGGCGGTTCAGCCTTAAATTGTTTAGCGGCGGAAATCAATTGTTCGGCTCCATCCAGGTCAAAATAGCCTTTGGGGGACATGCCGCTTAAAATACCCCCCCCGCCTACCGCGATGTTGCAGTTTTTGTGGGCAAAAAGAACGGTTGGGCTGATGCCCTGATAACCGCCACCGGCCGGATTGGTTCCGTAAATGCCGGCCAGAACCGGAATCCCCTCCTGATTGAGCTCGGCATGCCTGAAAAAAGTGGTGCCCGATCCGCGGCGGCCGGCATAAAATTTTTCCTGCTCGGTCAATTTGACCCCGCTGCAGTTGACCAACCAGACCAGAGGGAGGTTCAACCTTTTGGCCAGATCCGTACACCTGAAAATATTTTCTGCCTGTCCCGGAAGCCAGGCGCCGGCAAATACCTTGTTGTCAAAGCCGATGATGACCGCCCATTTTCCCGCAATTTTGCCGAGCCCGTCGATGACGTTGTTGGTTCCTTCGACGTTCTCGGTCGGGTTGTACAGGATGTGCAACGGGCTCCACGACCCCTCATCCACCAGATAATCCAGACGCTGCCATACGGTGAGCTGACCGCGGGCATTGATCTTTTCGGTCGGCATGCCGGCGGTTTTTACCTTTTCGACAGCCGCTTCAACCTGGGCTTCCACCTGCTTAAGTTTGCCTACGTTGGCTTCGGTACTTTTCATCTGTCCGGATTTGAGTTCCCGGCCAAAATCCTTCATCTTTTCAAAATACGGTCTCATTTTCATCCTCCACGTATGTTTTTTTCAAAGTTTAAAAACTGGTCCGCGGGGCCAGGTCATAGATAACTGATTCTGCCGGTAAATGATACCGGAGTGTTGGAGTACTGGAGTGATGGGTGTATTTCAGACCGATGGATATAGACCGCAATTTAGACAATATCACGATTTGGTCATTTGCTCGGTGAGTGAAATTGGGCAATAATTGATTCAGGTCGATGCTGCTGATCACTTTGATCACCTGGTTATGCCCGGAAATGTTTTTTCCATTACTCCATCACTCCAATGCTCCAGTACTCCTGAGAATTAACCTCAGAGCCCCCTGCGTGGCAACTCAAAGCCGGGCCCTTTGGGCTCGGATTCTCTACTCTATTGTGCAGGTGGCCGGATCTGCGTTTTGCCACCCTGTAAAATATCTCAACCACCGGTTCAAATGCCTACTGTCTCTTATACGAACCCAAACATTACGTCAAGGAGTTCGGAAACAAATAATTTTTTGTAAAGTGTTTTCTTTATTTTCCGATATAAATATAAATGGCCACGTAACAGCAACCCGTGACTTTTGCCATATACCCTAAGAACTCAAGCAATTGATTAAACCGGAACGGTGGTTTCCATGAAAAAAACAGGTATAACATTGCTCGCAGCCGTATTATTTTTATATTTTTTAACCGGCTGTAACCTTTTCGGGCCTTCCAAAAAAGATGTCAAACAGGCTCTGGAAGCTGTATTTAGGACATTTGAAACTTCCACAACTCAGAATGAGCCCGAGTACCAAAACATGTATGCCAATGCTGCCGATGTCATTTTCAAAAATGACGATGAGTCTTTGATACATGAAATGAGCCTGCTTATTGATGAAGGGAAAGTTTCTGTTGCCGGCAACTGCGTTATGACGGATTATGCAGATTCAATCTCGCAGTATAGTCTCTCGGGCGAACTGGCATATGAGGTGACCTATCGCCAAGGGGATGCTTCGGGGGGCGGTTTCGGATCGATGACAGGGGAGCTATCGTTCTCCGGAGGCAAGGTCCAATTCATAGATTTCTCATTTATCACGGCCGAAAATGGTGAGTTGGAGGAATTTTTGATAAATGCCAACGGAAAAGATATTGATCTTGCAGATGAGGAAAGTGCGTACGGTCTGTTCAGAGCGTTAAGCGACAGGCTTCCCGGCTAATTGATTTAATCTCTATTGGGGTTTAATTCCCCGCAGCTAGCTGCAATAAAATGAATTATTCTTTTAAAGGTGCCCCGCAGCTTGCCGCGGGGAAGTTCATTTTGCAGGCGGTGGATACATTCCATACTAAACTGTTAACAATTGGATACTCGATAAATGAAAAAATTTTGCAATGGCCATCCCACGAGGAAGGCGCATTGGCATTGTTCGAAATGCGACGCCCTGTTATGTCCTGAATGTGTTTCCGCACGCGAAATTGAGAATTATGGCAGTAAAAATATCCATCACTTTTGCCCCAAATGCAACCTGCCGGTTGATTGGGTCGGCCTGCAGAATTTGATTGACCCATTCTGGAACCGCATGCCGCGAATCTTTGCCTATCCGCTCTCAATTCAACCATTGCTGTTTATATCGGTTCTGGCGATTGCCACCCTGTTCCTGTCAGGTTCCGGTTTCTTCAGTGCCATACTACGGGGGGTCATGTGGCTAATGATCCTCAAATATTCTTTCGAATCTCTTAAAGCCACTGCCAGCGGAAACCTGAAGCCGCCGCCCGTCAATGCCCGGACGATTTCTGAAGATTTTGTGCAGGTCTTGAAGCAATTTGTAATTTATGTGCTTATTGACATTGGTTTTGCCTATATCAGCGTCAAAGCCGGGCTTATTCTGGGATATGTTTTTGCAGGTGCGGCCTTGTTCTTTGTGCCCTCAATGATTATTCTGCTGGTGACCACCGGCAGTCTTTTCCATGCCATCAATCCTGTTGTCTTTGTGGGTCTGACTTTCAGAATCGGCTGGGCCTATTTATTGATGTATTTATTTCTGTTTCTGCTGGGAAGTGCGCCGGCTTACCTGGCCCAGTATGTAATCAGATTTCTGCCGGCAGAAGTTCACCCGATGCTGTTCGGGTTTGCCCAGAGTTTTTATACCATAATTACTTACCATCTTATGGGGTATGTGATTCTGCAGTACCATGAAAGAATCGGCTATCAGGTTGATTATGAAGATTTTTCGGATCCGACCATTGAAAACTACGAGCCCCAGAAATCTGATCCGGATGCGGTTATTTTAAATAAAGTGGAGCCGTTGATCAAAGAAGGCAAGTTGGATGAGGCCATTGGGCTTATCAAAACCATGACCGAACAACAGCCAATCAGCGGTATAAATCTGTCCGAACGCTTATATAATTTGCTTAAAATGAGAAAACGGAGCGCGGAGTTGCTGGAGCATGGTGTTACGCATCTGGACTTGTTAGCCACTGAGAATCAAAAAAGTAAGGCCATCGCAGTTTTTACTGAATGCCGAATGACTGATTCCAGTTTTATGCCGACGGCCGCCGCTTTATTCAAGCTGGCCGGCTGGTTGAATGAGACCGGCAAAACCAAAGCGGCGATTGCAGTTTACAATACTCTGGTGAAATCCTATCCGGATAATTCTCTGGTCCCCAGGGCCTACTTTCGAATAGCCCAGATATTTCATGATCGTCTGATGAACAAAGATCAGGCTAAAAGAGCACTTGGCCTTCTGCTGAAGAAATATCCAGATCATGATATCATTCCGCAGGCGGAGAATTTTCTGGCAAGACTGTAGTGTTTATTTTTCCCAAATATTATAGGCAAAAGGTGAGGGATTATTAAGCGCAGTTGAGTCGTTGAAGTGAGAAAACCCCAAGCACCAATCAACAAATCTCAAATAATATCCAATATCGAATTTCGAAAAAATCCCACTTACGCCCTTTAGAAATGGGGAACACATTTTGAATTAGGGTCATTGTAATTTGTGATTTATTTGGCCTGCGACGAGCTCAGGCGAGTCGAATTTGATGCTTGTTGTTTGGGATTTGCCTTGTCCTGTTATCGGATAATGAAAATCAGATGAATCAATTCGTGGGATGGTGCAATTTTAACCGATCTCTACCTTCCTGACCAATTCAAGGGAACTCTCTAGGATTTTGCCTTTAAATTTGATTTCTAATGCCGCTTCCAGCATTTCAGGGTTGATGATCAGGCCGAGTTGGGCCAGCACACCCAGCGACGCCAGGGCCCAGTCGATTTTTTTAATTTTCTGGGATTTTAGATTTATTTGATGGATGCGGGCGTTGCCGGCCGGCACCTCGAGGCCGGTGGACTGCAGAACCAGGGTTTTGCTGTCGAGCGAAGCGAACATATCCCGGCGGCGATTCACCCCTTCCTGATCCAGGGCCACGATGACACCGGGGCTTTGAATGCCGGTATAGTCAATTTCTTCCGGCGATAGAATCAACTCACTGATTGACGGTCCGCGCAATACGGTAATGTTGTACTCATTTTTTTGCGTGGTATTCAATCCGGCCGTCAGTCCCGCGAGACATAAAATTTCACCGGCGGTGATGATTCGCTGCCCGGCACTTCCGAGTATAATTACCTCCTGGCGCTGCGAGCCGGGCGGCTGAAATCCGGCGTCAATTCTTGGCGGTTCGGCGGCAGGCCTTAGCTCGCCGATCAAATTTCGATAGTGCCGGCCGTATTCCTGGCGGGCGTTTTCGGCGACAATGCCTTCGAGCGCGGGTAATTGGGCCAGGGCCGCATCGATGGCTTTGGGGGTCAGCCGGTTTTTTTTCGTGTATCGACCCGGACAAACGCCCCAGATGTCCAATACTGCGAACCCCTCGAATTTAATTGCCCGTTGTATTTCTGCAGCCAAATCCCTGCGGTAACCCGAACAGCGGGTCACATAGGCCGCCCCCGCCGATTGCGCCACCTGGCAGATGTCTAACGGGCGTTCCAATTGGTTTAAAAAAGCGGAGCCAACCCGGGCATCGGGCGGGGTGGTGGCCGAATATTGACCACCGGTCATGCCGAAATTGAAATTATTTAATATCAGCAGGGTTAAATCCAGATTGCGCCGACAGGCGGCCAGCAGATGGGCACCGCCGATGCCCTGGCCGCCGTCGCCCATGGTTACCACAACGTTTAATTCCGGCCGGGCCAATTTCAATCCGGCTGCATATGTCAGGGCACGACCGTGCAGTCCATGCAGGGCATGGGTATTGAAAAAGGTGTCAAATAGTCCCGAGCAGCCGATATCGCTTACCATGACGATCTGATTTCCGGCTAACTCCATTTTTTGGAAGGCTTTGTCCAGGGTGTGTGTTATGCGGTCGTGGGAGCACCCGGGGCAAAAAACCGGTGGTCTGGAATCATTAAGCAGGCTATCCATCGATGATTCTCTCCTTGATTGCAAGCGGGCTGATCAGGCGGCCATCCATCTGGCCATAAAATTCGACACGCTTATCTGCCAGAATGCGTCTGATTTCCCCGACATACTGGCCCAGGTTCATTTCGACCACCACAACCCGTTTGAAGCCTTTTGCGGCCCGGCGGATTACTTCGACGGGCACCGGCCAGAGGGTCTTGAGAATCAGCAGCGAGACCGGTTGTGCGGTATTTTTCAGCTCTTTATAAACGGCCTTGGCTGCCCGGGCGGTGACGCCGTAGCTGATCAGCAAGGTCTCAGATTTTACGGCCGGCAGCAATTCATAGAACGAAAACTCTGCAACTGCGGATTCCAGTTTAGCGTTCAAGCGGTTTAGCGTCCGGGAAATTTGAATTTGATCGGTGGTGATGTAGCCGTTCGTGCCATGGGTTGAGGAGGTTTGGCGCACCGGGATTTCGGCACCGATGGGCAGAAAATCCGGCACGCTTTGATTGGCTCTTACCTGAAAAGGCAGAAACGGTATGTCGTCCGGTGGCTGTCGGCGATCGATAATATCTGGTTTTTGCAGGGTATCTTCATTAACGCTTTCCCGGGTCATGGCGATTTCTTTATTGGATGCAATGAAAACCGGACAGCGAAATTTTTCAGCCAGATTAAACGCATGAATCGTCAGTGTAAAGCAATCGGCTACGTCCACCGGGGCCAGAACGACGACCGGCATGCCGCCGCTGTTGCCCCAGCGTAGAAAATTGATATCACCGTCAGCCCCGCGGGTTGCCGATCCGGTGGACGGTCCCAGGCGTTGTACGTCAACGATGACGATGGGAATTTCGCTGCCGACGGCAAACGATATGTGCTCACTGTAAAGGCTGATACCCGGTCCGGAGGTCGCCGTCATCACTTTCAATCCGGCCATGGAAGCACCCAGGCAAGCGCCGATGGATGCGATTTCATCCTCTGCTTGGAGGCAAATGCCACCTAAGGGGGGCAACAGTGTCAGCATTGTATTTAATATCGTGGTGGCCGGTGTGATCGGATACCCGGCAAAAAATCGACAGCCGGCTGCAATCGCAGCCCGCCCGATTGCTTCATTGCCTTCTATAAAACTTAAGGCCATCGTTTTAACTCCTCAGGCACTTTTTAATTGAATTCAAACAAGAGGTTTATCGTTATATGGGTTTCAGCCCGACCGCTAGGCTGACTATAGCCGAAAGGCTGGGTCCTTTTGATCATTTCCGGTATCCGAGCCGATCCTCCAATCCGTTTTCCGGGGTGGCGCCTTTTTTTCCTGCCACGGGTATCGAATGCGGGTATGAAATGACGCTTCCAGGGCATCGACCAGCGTCTGGACGATTTTTGACAGGTCCCGGGAAGTCAGGTCACATTCACTGAATTGACCGTCAACAATACGCTTGACCAGAATGAGACGAACCATTTTTTTGAATTTCTTGCGCGTCGGTTCTTCCAGAGACCTGGAGGCCGCCTCGACCGCATCGGCAACCATTAGAATTGCGGCTTCAACGCTCTGGGGTTTGGGTCCCGGGTAGCGGAAATCTGTCTCCCGAATGGTGCTCTTCGGATAGGATTTGGCGGCAATATTGTAAAAATATTCCATTAACTGGGTGCCATGATGCTGCACAATCAGGTCCACGACCACCTTCGGTAATCCCGACTCCTGACCAATTCGCATACCGTGCCGCACGTGTTTGATAATAATTCGGACACTTTCACGGGGTTCCAACGCATCATGGGGATTGTCGCCCTTGAATTGATTTTCGATAAAAAATTCGGGATTCATCATTTTACCAATATCGTGATAATAGGCGCCGATCCTCAACAACTGCGTGTCGGCCCCGATGGCCTCCCCCACGGTTTGAGCAAGATAGGCCACCGTCATGCCGTGCTGATAGGTGCCCGGGGCTTTGGACAAGAGCTCTTTCATCAGCAGCCGGTTGAGGTCCATGTAACGGTTCAGTTTAAAGGTGGAAGCGGTATTCCAGCTGATTTCCAGCAGGGGCAACAGCAAAAGTGCCAGTGGTCCTGCAACCAGACCACCGATGGCGGCCCAGGCAATGTTCCATGACAATGCCGCATCAACAATCTGTATCAGGCTGTCCAGATTAACGCTCCGCAATGGGATAAATTGTGAAAAGACAGCCTGCCAGTCCATTGTGAATATGAAGACCGTCAGCGCGTTGATAAACCCGACCAGCAACGAAGGCAGTAAAATTTGCAGGCGTCTTTGCAGACCCGAAGAAACCAGTACCGCCGCAAATCCCCCGAATGTAAAAAATAGCAGGATCTCATAGGCCGGTCCGGCAAACAAGCTTACCAGCATCGCGCCAACCAGGGTGGTGGCGGTGGCGATTATCTTGCTGTGGTTTAAAAAGATGATCAGCATGGGAAGCAGGCAAAAGGGCAAGCCATAAATCGGGAACGGGGTAATTGCCAGGTAGCCCTTAAGTATGACGGTCGTGGTTATCAGTAGCACCAGCACAAAACGATAAGGCGGTTGTTTGCGGAATCCGTTAACCAGAATTTTTGACAGGAATAAATTATAGAACCCCACCATGAATAAAATAGTAAAAATAATCCAGGGGGCGTCCCGATAGATCCAGCCCAATTGATGTTTCTGATACGAGGCCAGCAGCAGCACGTCTTTTTCATTTAAAATATTGCGAAACGGTACCAGAACATCACCCGGATTGTAGGAAACCATCCGGGAGGGAAATTCACGATTGATTTTGTCTAACCGGCGCTCGTTTTCCAGCTGATCATAATTAAGGTTAGGCTGCAGGGTTGCCAGGGAAACCTGCACAACCGGATTCAGAATGCGTTTATCGACCTGCCAGAACAGCTGCCGGATTTTATCTTCCAGCAGCGATTGGGCCTTTGCCAGAGAAATCAGCCCATTCACCGGATGTGTCACGGTACCGGCGGAATTCGGGTTTTCTATCAGAATATTATCCTTGCCCACCAGGCCCTGGGGGTCCCGTATAATCTTATTTTGCAGGATTGATTCTTGAATGGTAAGAATTCCCTCCAGCAGGTTGTTTAGGTCACGGTAATTTACGATGTGGCTTAGATTGCCGGGGGAGAGCTGCACATCGAATTGCTGTTGCAGCTGATTGCTAAGGTTCTCCACCCCCTTTTGATTTTTTTTCTGAAAGGCGGAAACGGCCTGTATAAATGCCTCAAACTTATTAAGGGACGCTTCGACGCCCTGGGGGGTATAGCGATAGACAGGAATGTATTGAGACAGTGCCGTCCTGCGTTTAATATCCAACGCTGTATGCTGGTCGAAGCTGAAACTGCGGCGTGACCTGATGGTCAGGTATATCGCTTGATCCGATTGAGGCGGCCAAAAATGGAGGTAACTGTCTTCGATATAACAAGCTAATATAGTTATAGAAATTAGAATGATATTAAGAAACAGTCGCATATAATCTGGATCCGGATTCCTGCCAAAGGCGAACGATCTCACCCCATCCCGATGATGAACGAGACGGTAGCTGACTCGTTTGGCCCGCACGTGACACTAATGCCTAATCATATATACGTGCGGGTCAGGAGTCAATCAAATCCGTGCAAAAGATGCCGCGGGCCAGGATTGCCGGCAACATATTTAAAAAATCAGCAAGCGGCGGGCAATATTCAGAGTTTGGGCCTTTTCCCAGTAAAACTATAACTGTCTGAAATAACTTAATAAAAATATGTAATCTTGCTATTTAAAATCTTTTCTGGCATAATATATGAATGTTCTGCCAACAATTGTTCCGGTGACGTTCAGGGAGGTTTAAGATGTTCGGCCTGAAGAAAAAACAAAAGCAAGATATTGATGATCAAGCAGCGGTCGATGGGCCTAAGGCAAGATCACCCCTGGGCGATATTGCCAAAATGCTGAACGCATCGGGCAGAATTGCTCTTCCCACCCTCCAGAAGCTTGTTAAAGTGTATCCAGTGGCCAAATTTAAAATTTTTATGGAACAACCGGTGCTCGTTGGTTCTTCCATCCAGTCCGGTTCCTTGAACTTACAGAAACGTGCCAGCAAAGAGGAGATGAACCGAACGGTTGTTTTTGACTTGGACGATGCCGAGGAGACCTCATCACCTTCAGAAACGCTCAAGCATGCGATTTATTCTTTAGTCAAGGGCGAATATGCCAGCGGGCCGGTAAACTCTTTTACCATCGGTCGGGTCGACGGAAACGATATGATAATGCCGGATTATGCCATTTCCAAACAACATGCGATTCTCGAAATTAAAAGGGGGGTTTACACAATCATGGACTGTGGATCCACCAACGGCACCATGGTCAACGGCAAACGCGTTGATAAAAAACCGGCAAGTCTGCGGGATGGAGATGTGGTTGGTTTTGCCCGCTATGAATTTACCTTCCTTTTCCCTGAGTCACTGTACGACATGCTCAGCGGGTCCGAAGATTGATCTCATCATCATCTTCTATGCCATGTTCTAAAGCCGTTTACGGATGGATCAATGCCTGCGGCTTCGGCTCCTGATTACTTAGTTTCGCCAGCCAACGGCTGGTCTGACACCCGACACCTGAAACCTTCCTTTTGTACTCTATGCCTTATACCATACACCTGAGACCTTGTGCCCTGAGCCTTGCGCCAACCAATATCCAGCCTCAAGTACCCAGCTTCCAGATATCAGTTCTTTACCGTTCCAGTTCCGCTCTAATCGCGCGGCCAATTTTTTCCAGCAGGTAGGGTTTTTTGACATAAGTGCCGGCTCCCAGTTCCAGGGCTTCTTTGACCCGTACCGATTCTGAATAACCGCTTGCGATAATGGATTTTTGACCCGGGTAAATTTTGAGGATTTCACGGTAGGTTTCGAGACCGTCGATGCCGGGTTCCATAATCATGTCCAGTACCAGCAGGTCGGCCATATGCTCGTGCATGTATGCGACAGCTTCTTCACCGCTGGATACCGTGGTAACTCGATAACCCAGTTTTTGCAACATCTCGGACGCAATCTGGCGCTGCGCTTCGATATCATCCACCACCAGGATGGATTCACCCGTTCCCATTAATTCCTGAATCGATGCAATTTCTGCCTCCGGGTGAAACACTTTACGTGTGATCGGAAAATATAATGTAATTTCGGTTCCCTGTCCTTCCGTGCTGGTAATGTCGATGTAACCCCGGTGGTCTTTTACGGTACCCCATACAACCGCCATTCCCAGCCCGGTTCCGCTTCTACCCATGGTTTTTTTAGTATAGAAAGGCTCGAAAATTCTTTCAATATCCTCCGGTGAAATTCCGATACCGGTATCTGTCACTTTGATAGTGGCGTAATCTCCTTTGTTGATATCGTCAAATCCGAACATGATTTTGTCGATATGCCTGTTTTCGGTGGTTATGACGATGGTCCCACCGTCCAGCATCGCCTCGGCGGCATTTGACACTAAATTCATTATGGTTTTGGACAAATGCACGGGTGAGCCAAGTATGTTTAGCAGGTTTTCATCCAGAATTCTTTCTATGTTCACATTGGAATGATTCAGCTCTAATTTCGCATGTTCCGGGCTTAGCAGATATTCTGAGACAATCAAATTTAGGTTAACGACTTCAGTTGCTTCTACCCCTCTGCGAGCGAGGGTTAGCAAATCCTGGACGATAGCTGCTGCTTTTTCACCTGATTTTTGGATGGTTAGAATCGGCTTCCGCAATGGGCTGTCAGTTTTAAGATCCATCAACAGCAGTTCGGGATAGCTGACAATGCCGGAAAGAATATTGTTGAGATCGTGAGCGACACCTCCGGCCAGGGTTCCAATGGCTTCCATTTTTTGTGCCCGCTGCAGTTGGGCCTGCAATTCTTCTTTTTCCTTGCTGGCCCATTTGAGTTCGGTGATGTCGTTGCCGATGCAAAGAATTTCAATAAAATGTCCGGCGTCATTGAAAATAGGTTTGTAGGTCCATGCAATCCAGACGACTTCGCGGGATCTGGTTTTGGTTTCGTTTTCACTGACCATTTGTTGGCTGGGGTCATTTCTCAGGGAGGAGATCAGTTTTCTGAAGCTCAGCTGGTTCGGACCGGATGCGGGTAAAATGATGCGTCCGGCATTTTTACCGATGAGCTCCTTTTCACTATAACCGAAAAAGCGCTGGGCAAATTCGTTAAAATAACTGATTTTTCCTTCTGTATCCACCCGCAGGATAATACTGTTGGCATTTTCCACCAGTTCGCGATATTTTTTCTCGCTGTTGTGGAGTTTTTCAAACGACATCGCGTTAGCCATGCTGATGGCCAGCTGCGATGCCACACCAATCAGCAGGCTCATGTCACTTTGCCTCAACGGGCGGCTGGACTTGCTGTTGTCAACGGCTAAAATTCCAAAAGGCCTTTTCTCATAAATAATTGGAACACAAATCAAGGATTGACTGCCAAGCTGCTTGGCAATCTCTAAACTTTTCTGGGATAAGGACTCCTGGATCTCCCTGATATTGTTGATCAAAAATGGCCGTTGCTCCTTTATGGCCAATACGAATAAACCCTTGGATTCGGGGTTATTCAGGTGAAATTCCGTATCTTTTAAAATTTCTTCTTCCGGCAGGTCTTGACCATATCCGGTGGAATATCGCAGAACGTCGTTTTTTTTATCTACCAGCATGATCATCCCGCGATCGAAATCCAGCCGCTTTTCCATAACGCCGACCACCGTTACCAGCAGTTCATCGATGTCCAGGATGTTGGCAGTTGCCTGGCCGATCTCCTGTACCAGCATGGCGTTATTGTAGCGCGTATTACTTTCGTAGATGCTGTCTTGGGCAGCTTCCGTCTGGGTTTCAATCGTTTTGATCAATGCTTTGCTTTCAAGATGTTTTGTGTAGTAAGAAAGCGCCAGTGTTATGAGAGCGCAAATAAGGCCGATGATCACCCAATTGCTAAACGGTATGACAAACAACAAGGCAATCAGAGCAAGAATATTGAGAGACAGTATGTAATTTCGAATGCGGATCCACAGGATTTTGGGAGTTTTATTCCAGGTAATGATATAGCGGCAGACCTCATCTCCCCGATGTATGCAGGACGGGTGCTCGATATTCGCAAATTTATCGGTAAAAAATTTAGCGGTTGATTCGAAAGCGCCCATCCGGTTGGCACACTGGTAGGGCTTTTCATTGACTCCCGGTTTGATGGAAGCAACAACTTCAACAGCGGTGGGCCCAAGTTTTTTGGATCTGACATCAGCCGCCCGGCTTAACAGAGGGTAGACTTTGCCCAATAAAAGGAAAATTTCGGTTGGGCTCATCAGCCCTAGAATATATTGTTTGGTTGCGCCCAAACCCTCAGAAGATGTAGAAAATCGCCCCGCTTCTCTGGAAATGTCGGGGTTGCCCGTTCTGGCAACAATAATGTCATGAAAGCGATCAATTTGTTCCTGGTTGAACCAATGGGAAGGGTCTTCCAATTCATAATTGGCGATACCTGATTCTTGAAGAATTGAATCTACATCAATATCCGGATAATGCTTTCGGACATATTGGACATAAATTTTAGGTAAGCGACTATTATATAACGGCAATGAATCGCTCATTTTAAATTTTTCCGTGGACTATCTGTTTGTTTCAATTGATTAATGATAATAATAATGTTCAGGCAGCAGTATGTTGGATTGACCGCAAGCATAAAAAAATGTGCGTTTTGCGAAATACCTGTTTATAAAATTAGCAGGGCAACAAATCATTTGCAAGCAGATATTGATTTTATGCCAATTTGATTAAACCGAATTGCAGCGTCAGTTGATGGAAATCTAAAAAATTGACAGCAGTTAATTCTTATACTAAGCTGGATCGCGAAGCGGCCCGGTCTTGAACATGCAAGCCGGAATAATTGTGTTTCTTAGACAATTGATTGTGAGTCATTCCATTCGAATCTACGAAGTTT
Source organism: Olavius sp. associated proteobacterium Delta 1 (assembly GCA_902749685.1). Classification (GTDB taxonomy): domain Bacteria; phylum Desulfobacterota; class Desulfobacteria; order Desulfobacterales; family JAFDCJ01; genus JAFDCJ01. The sequence goes on from CACVKW010000964.1 coordinate 28,996, forward strand.
TGGTCGTCTGATGCTAATTTGCCTAGCAAGGCTCAGATTTATATTATGAAAAAATTATTGCTGATAAATCCCGTTAATCGCAGGAGCGGCTTGTTGTTGAGCAGGTTTTCGACCTTTTCACCTCTGGGGCTGGCCTATGTTGCCGCTGCAACACCGTCGAACTGGGAGGTTAAAATATTAGATGAAAATATTGGTGAGTTTGAGTTTGAAGAGGCTGATCTGGTGGGTATTACCGCTTTTACGAGCAACATAAACAGGGCCTATAAAATTGCCAGGATTTATCGAGAACGAAAAATTAAAGTGGTTATTGGCGGCATCCATGCTTCGATGATGTCTGACGAAGCATTGCTGTTTGCCGATTCTGTTGTAGTGGGTGAGGCGGAGGATATTTGGCCAAAGGTCATTGCCGATTTTGAACATAATCGTTTATCAGGCTTGTATGTCGGTCCGAGAGTGGACCTTAATCAGTTAAAACTTGTACCCCGTCGCGATTTGCTCGACCCGGGTTATTTCTGGCATTCTGTTCAATCATCGCGCGGCTGTCCGTTTAATTGCCACTTCTGTTCAGTTTCCAGATATCTAGGAAGTGAATTTCGACAGAGAGATGTTCACCACGTACTCGGCGAGTTAGCTCAAGTGAAGGGCAAATACCTCGCATTTGTGGATGATAATTTAATCGGTTATAGCTCAAAAAGCAAAATTCGTGCAGGGCACTTGTTTAAAGGGATGATAGAACAGGGACTGGGGCAAAAGTGGTGGATGCAAACTTCTATCAATGTCGCCGGCGACGAAAATCTTATCCAGTTGGCAGCTCAGGCTGGCTGCCTGTTCGCTTTTATCGGATTTGAAACCATCAGCACAGACAGCCTCAAGGACATGAAAAAAGGCGTGAATATTAAGTTAGGTGTCGAAAATTATAAAAAAGTGGTTGATGTGTTTCATAAATACGGAATTGCGGTTTACGGAGCTTTTATAATCGGCAGCGATTATGAATCTGGCGCGTATTACAGGCGCTTGGCCCGATTTCTAGTTCATTCCGGTATCGACATTATCCAACTCACCATGCTAACGCCCCTTCCAGGAACTGAATTAATGGAGACCCTGCAGAAAGAAGATCGCATTATTTACCATGATTATCCACAAGATTGGGATAAATACCGATTTTCATATATGGTGCACCGGCCGCACGGCTTTCAACCTGAAGCAATTTACACCGGCAGTAACTATATCAAAAAACGTATCTTTTCTTTCCCTGCCTTCCAATACCGTCTGACCAAGTCATTTTTCAACCTGCGGAACAATACCAATTTCTATGCCAGCTATAAATTTAACAAGGCCCTAAAAAAAGGCTGGAAAAATTCGCATTATTATCACGATTATCCCAGCGATTTAAATGCTGTTTTCAGGTAGGATCGCAGGGTTCTCAAATAATTGTATAACTAGCGAGACCGGATGCGCCTGCTGACTTTCTAGCAATGGATTGCTGATCATCCAGAACGGACGGATTAAGGGAATTAGCCGAGACGATGTACAATTTTGCTGGCCGGAACCAGTTGAACCGCTCTATTTAATTCGGGCAGCATCTCGCGCAGGACTCTATAGGTTGTTGAATGCGGATGCCCGATACCGACGGCATAGCCGTTGCGGCGGGCAATTCGTATCAATTCGTTTATTTGCTTGCGGATAAACCGGGGCTCCTGCAGATGATCTAAGAAAACATCCCGCTGCGCAAATGGAACTTGAAGCAGGCGCGCCGACGGTTTGCAGAGCGTCTGCGGAGAAGTACGACTATCCACGAAATATAGGCCCTTTTTTTTTAAAATTGAAAAAATCTGATACATCTGACTGGATTCAGCCGTCATTTTGGAGCCCATATGGTTATTGACACCTTTTACCTGGGGCAAAGCTTTCAGATTTTCTTTAAGTTGGCGGATCAGCTGATCAGGCGTCATGGAGGTCAACAGGGTTCCCGGGCCCGGGTCCACGTTCGGGTATTCAATCGGCTCCATTGGCAAATGAAGCATGGTTTCAAGCCCGTTGTCCTTTGATAATCGGGCAATGCTGTCCTGAAATGGGCTGTGAGGCAGGATAGAAAAGGTGATACTGCTATGGAGCTTGCTAAAATTTTCGGCTATTTTTTTGTCATAGCCCAGGTCATCGATGATAATGGCAACCAGCGGCAATTGCTTCTTTTCCGGCGGCGGCGGTTTTGTCGGCTTTTTCTCCGGGGGGATCTCTTTTTCAGGATAAATTTCAAAGGGGGGAATTTTCGCAATCGGCTTTTTGGCGACCGGAACCGATTTGGCAGGTGGTACCCGCGGTCGTAAAGGTTTTTCGGGTGTCATCAAAAAGTGAGCCAAGGCACCTGCCAGCACGACTAACACGAATAAACAAGCAACTCCGACAAACGCTTTCAGCAGGGAACTCTTGAATAATTTGTTTTGGCGGGATTTATTGCGGACCTTTTTTTTGCGGGTGGTTTTTCGTTTTGCCATATACCTAAGTCGGACAAGCCGGAATTGACTATTGAATATTGAAGATTGAATATTTGTGGAAGTCGCTTTGCTCCGTCATAGTTTGATAGGTCTTATTAAAATTGATCAACCGGAGGCGGGCCTTAAATATTCAATATTCAATCGACAATATTCAATCATTTGAAAATAACCTAGCCTTTCATATTTTTAAAGATCTCATAACCCCTCAGCATCTCGAGGGCGCGCATCACCTGGTTGTCAAATTTCAGCGCTTCAACTGTCAGCGGTCCGATCCTGAGTTCGGCCTCCCGCATTCTGTCCTTCTGCTCGCTTTTTCCCTTATCCTCCCCTTTGCTGTCTTGCTGTTTTTCTTTGCCCGGTTCAGCTTCAAGATGGTTTTCCAGATCTTTTTCCTTCAGTAGGCCTTCATCTTTTTTAGAGGTTTCCGTTGGTTCCAGACGACGGAGTTTCAGATATATATCCGGTTCAATGCCTTTGGCCTGTATCGAGCGATCATTGGGAGTATAATATCTGGCGATGGTCAGCTTTAAACCGGCGCCATCCCGCAGAGTTTCGACCGTCTGCACTGAGCCTTTGCCAAATGAGGTCGTACCCAGAATGAGTGCCCGTTTGTGATCCTGCAGCGCACCGGCAACAATTTCAGAGGCGCTGGCACTACCGCCATTGATTAAAACCACCAGCGGATAATTTCGTGCAATACTGGAAGCAGATGCTTTGAAAACTTTGGTGTTTTTCTTGTTTCGTCCTTTGATGGATAGAATTTTACCTTCATCCAGGAAAAGATCGGCGACTTTGATGGATTGATTCAACAGTCCGCCGCCATTGTTGCGCAGATCCAGGATCAGGCCTTTTAAAGGGACATCCGAGTTTTCCAATTTGTCCAGAGCCTGCTCCAATTCATTGGTGGTGGTTCCGGTAAAATTCGATAACCGGATATAACCATAGCCTGGTTCCAGGTTGATAGATTTTACACTCTGGATGGGAATGACATCTCTAATTAATTCGAATTCAAGCGGTTTTTTAACACCCTCGCGCAAGATGGTGACCACGACCTTTGTCCCTTTGGGCCCACGCATCATTTTGACGGCCTCTCTGAGGTCTTTGGCCGATTTGCCATCGACTTTTATGATCCTGTCCCGGGCTTTGATTCCGGCTTTATAAGCGGGAGTGTCTTCGATTGGTGAAATTACCGTAACAAAGCCGTCCTGCATGGTGATATGGATACCGATGCCGGTGAATTTTCCTTTGGTATCAATCTGAAGATCTTCATAAGCTTCCAACGGCAGCAACGATGAATGGGGATCCAGGCTCTGAACCATTCCCTGAATCGCCTTTTGAATTAATTCTTTGGTATCAACTTCATCGACATATTCCCGTTCGATTAATTCTATAACGTCGGAAAATACTTTTAACTCTTCGTATGCCGCTTCACTCTTGGCTGACAGGTCACGGTAAAATCCGGTGCCAATTGTCCAGAAAACGACGGCGATTACCATCAGCAACCACAATTTTACGTGCCGTGTTTTATTGCTCCTCATATATTTACTCCTTCTATCCTTTTTTTAACCACACCAACGGGTTTTGCGGTTTTCCATGATGGCGCACTTCAAAATATAATTTAGCACCCTCCATCGAACCGGTGTCTCCAACCGTAGCGATGACTTCACGGGTTTCAACGGCATCGCCCTTGGATTTAAAGATCTCTTCCAGGTGGGCATAAATGGTGTAATAATTATTGCCATGATCAATTATAATCATGTTGCCGTATCCTTTAAACCAGCTGGAATAAAGAACTCGGCCCTGGAAGACGGATCGAATCGGTTCCCCTTTATCCGCTTTGATATCGATGCCGCTGCGGAAGTTGGTAATATTATATTTCCGATTTTTATAAGGCCCGAATAAAGAAGTTATTCTACCTTTTACCGGTATGATAAGCAAGCCTTTATGAGCGGAAAAGGCCAAATGCGTGATATTTTTTTCGGCCGCGACTGCTGCCATATCGCTGTTAAGCGATTTTAACTTGCCGTCCAGGTCATTGGCTGCTTGCGTTAATGCGTCAATGGCAGCCAGTTCCAGAGCTTTTTGACTGCGTATATCAGCCAGCAATCTTTTGCGCGTTGATCGTTCCCGCGACATCAAATTTATTTGCTCTTTATATTCAGCGGCGTGTGTCTTTTTTTGGCTTTTATGCGTCTTTAAGGTGACCAACACCGCTTTAAGATCAGCCTGATCTTTCACCAGTTCACGGCGAATCTTTTCATCATGGGCCAGGATATGCTCCAGGGCCGCTTTGCGCTGAATAAATTCATGCATTGACCCCGCGGATGCCAGCAGATGAAATTTACCCAACCAATTCATTTTATACATTGCAACCAGACGCTGGGCCACATATTTTTCATTGGCTTGTATACGCTGATGCAATTTGTCGGATGCCTTTGATGCGATAGATATCTTTTCAGCAAGGATTTTAACTTCTTTTTCCAACGCGGCGGCGCGTTTTCTGCTGTTATTGAGAGACTGTTCTACCCGATTCAAGCGTTGGATGATATTGCTTTCTTTGCGGGTAAATGTCTTAACCTCCTGGCGGCCCTTTATAATTTCAAGCTCTAGATTTTTTTGACGCTGTTTATAGCTATTAATTTGGGTTTGACGGTTTTCCTCTGCCGTTTCGATGCCGTTTCGATGGGTGTTGGAACCATAAGTGCTTGCTGTGCCGGCCAGCAGGAACAGACCGGTGATCAGGAATACAAATTTTTGGAAAGCATTATTGGAACGGATAAACATATTACAACCCCGAATATGCTATTTTTCAGAGTGGACTAATTAGGTTTTCAGGAATTGTTTCAGAGAAATATAGCAACCCAGCCATCCAACCAGCATGCTTCCCAGCAGAATTTCGCCTAATATTACCGGGGGTAAGAATTTCAAACGAAAAAGGCCCGGCAAAAATTCCTGTTCAACATTGGAGGAGATAAAGAAAAAGGCCAGATAGAGCATCCCCAATCCAATAATAGCACCTAGCGCTCCCTGGATCAGTCCCTCAAAATAAAAAGGTATTTTAATGAAATTATCGGTTGCTCCCACCAGGCGCATAATGTCTACTTCTTCGCGTCTTGAGTAGATGACAAGGCGGATGGTGTTGGCCACGATGAATATTGCGGCCATAAAAAAGAGTGCCCCCATGGCATATCCCGCCAGCCTGAAAAGGTTGAACAGGTGGATAAATCGCCCGATCCATCTCTGGCCGTATTCAACTTCCTGTACCTGTGTCAGCGTTTCAATTTGGGTGGCCAGTGAAGCAATCCTTTGCCAGCTTTCAACGTTGGCGGTCATCCGGATTTCAATACTGTCCGGCAAAGGATTTTCAGTGAGGTTTTCCAGCAGGGAGGCCTGGTGTTCCATCTGGATTTTCAGCTGGTTCAGCGCTTCTGCTTTGGGAATAAAACGCAAATTTTGAACGTTGTCCAGCGATTGGATGGCCTGTTTTAAATATGCCAATTCAGTGTTGTTGACCCCCGGTTTGAGATAGGCCATGATGCGCAGGCCCTTTTTCCAGGAATTGATAACCTCACTGGTGTTGATAAAAAAAAGGATAAAGGCACTGGTAATTAAAATTGACAGTGAGATGGTGATGATAGTGACTAAATTCAAAAATCTGTTTTTGAAAATATCATCTATCGCCCGTTTAAAAAATAGAGTTATCATATTGTTTTTCTAAGAACACTGAGGTATCAAGTCGACCCTGTTGAAGGTGCAGAACGTGGCCCCCTGTTTTGCGCATCAGTGCCTTGTCATGGGTTGCAATAATTACCGTAGCTCCCCGGATGTGCACACCTCTGAGTAGATCAAGGATTATTTCGGCAGACTCCTCGTCCAGGCTGCCGGTGGGTTCGTCGGCTAATATTATTTTTGGGTCGCCGATGATTGCTCTGGCAACGGCAATCCGTTGCTGCTCACCGCCGGACAGACTGGGGGGATAGGATTTGAGCCGGTCTTCCATACCGACCAGTCGCATGACATTTCTTACTTTTTTTTGGATGAGGCGTTTTTTTGCTCCCGCGGCCTCAAGGACCAGAGCAACATTGTCGTAAACACTTTTGGTCGGGATCAGTTTATAATCCTGAAAGATGACGCCGAATTTTCGTCTTAAAAGGGGTATGCGTTTGCGAGGTATGCGGGCAAGATTGATCCCATCAATCAGAATCTGTCCCTCGGTTACCGGTTCGCCCAGATATAAAAGCTTTAACAGGGTGGTTTTGCCGGCTCCGCTGGGTCCGCTGATAAAAACAAATTCATTTTTGGCAATGTCGAGGGTAATATCGATCAGGGCTTTTTTGGGACCGTAATTTTGATGAACGTGGAACATCCGAATGATAGAGCTCTTCTCTGCGGCGTCAATCATTCCAGTTTTTCCTGCCCGATCGCCCGATATAGGACGGCTTTTGCTATTTTATAATCATATAGCGCATTATAGTAATTGGTCATCGTATCGGTAAACAGGGTCTGGGCCACCAGCACATCGGTGGTGGTCGACACCTGCTCTTTATATCGTTCTTCGGTGATCCTCAGATTTTCTTTGGCCTGTTCAATCGCTTTTTCAATGGTGACGATATTCTTCTCGGATTCAATGGTTCTCAGATACGCCTCGTTCACTCCCAGGTCGATATTGTCCAAAATTTCTTCTTTGCGGGATTTGGCCTGGGCAAGACGGCTCAGCTTTTGCCGGACTCCGTAGGTGGTGCGGCCCCATTCCCAGAAATTCCAGGTTGCCGTCGCTCGGATATCCCAAAATTCTTTATCTCCGATTCCCCTTCCACCATCGACATCCCAGTCGGTTCCGCGTCGGGTATGGGTGCCGATAAGGTTGACCGACGGGTAATAGTCTTTTTGAGATAACTTGTAGTCTTTTTCTGCAATTTCTACTTCCAGTTCGGCAACTTGAATTTCAAATCGATTGGCTTGCGCCTGGTCCAGGCAGTACTCGATGTCATATTCAAAGGGCGCATAATCCAGGATGTCCACGATGGCCACCGGGGCTGTGACCGGCTTGCGCAGCAGGGTGTTGTATTGGGATTTGGCGATTTCCATGTTGTTTTGGGCGGTAATCAGCCTCTGCTTGGCATTGGCCAACTGCACCTGGCTTTGCAGTAAATCGTTTAATGGGCTCATGCCGACCTGGTACATGTTTTCAGCAACGTCTTTCTGAGAGGCAATTTGGGTGACGGTGTCGCGCGCCACATCAACTAGTTTCTGAGATTTTAATATTGAAAAATAAGCATTTTTGGCATCTAGAATGACATCCTGGCGCGTTATTTTTTCTGTTATTTCAGCAATATCCAAGCCCAGACTGGCAATTTTATACTGATTGATCAGCGCGAGTCCGGTGAAAATCGGCTGCGAAAAAGAGGTTACAAAGTTGTATTCATCCTGCGGATTTGTCAGCACATCACTGACCCCAATCCCCGGCACGCCTAAAGCTTGTACGGTCGGTTCGTCACGGCGAATGTAACCATATCTTGCACTCAAAGTCGGTAAAAATTCGGTGGTTCGCGCATTTTTGTTTGCTTGGGCAGCTCTAATCTCGTCCTGGGACTGCTGCAGTCGCAGGTTGGCTTTGAGAGCGGCTTCAATTGTTTGTTTGAGGTCGAGTTTTACCGTCGTATTTTGAGCAAAATTCAGGGCTGGATAGGTAAGAATCAGGCCAAAAGTGAAGGTAAGAATCAAAATCCTTAATTGAGATGTTATCATGGTGAAATCAGCGCTATCAACCCAAACCGCCCTTGTTTAATCAGCTGATTTTGGATTGACCCTTTGTATATTTATTGATATGGAATCTATGAGGTCAGGGAGTGCCGTTGCCGGTTTTCCTTGCTCAAAGCCTCCACTGAATCCCATTAAAAAGGCTTCTTCCATTAAGTGGAGGCTTTTTTATATCGAAAAAACATTTTTAAATCAATAGATTCTTGGGATGGCCCTTCATCACCCTAACCGTAACATCTTGCGGAGCTATATGCTGGCGAGTTTCCGTCGAAAGGAAGACTTCACTGACTATGAAACAGGAACTGATAGATATCCTCTGCCTTAAATCATTCAAATATAGCAAAGAGCCTATATTTAAGCTGGTTTCCGGCAAACTCAGCCGGTTCTATGTCAACTGTAAGCCGACAAGCCTGAGCGCGCGGGGGATGTATCTGGTGGGGCACCTGATATTTGACGAAATCAGGGACAATGATGTGTCCGGGGTGGGCGGGCTTACCTTCGGGGCTGATCCGTTGGCAGTGGCCACCGCTTTTGCATCCGAAATGAATGGACAGGCGATCAATGCTTTTTCAATTCGCAAAACCCAAAAGGATCACGGTATTGTGCGATGGGTCGAAGGCGATGTCCAACCAGGGCAGCGGGTGGTGATCATCGACGATGTCGCCACCACCGGTGGTTCCACCATCAAGGCCATCGAGCGGGCTCGCTCGGAGGGTCTGGAAGTTGTCAAATCGGTAATTTTGGTTGATCGGCAGGAGGGGGGGCTTGAAAATATTGCGCAATACGTGGACGAAGTGAACAGCATAATCAATCGCGACGAGTTGATCGAAAGGTGGAAGGAGTTAGGAATGACGAATGACAAATGATCCGCCGAAGGCGGATCTAATTAAGGTATTCTATCGATTTTAAATTAATTTAATATGATGGAGCACAGCGACTTCCATAAATTGTCATTATTCATTAGTCAATATTCATTTCAAACGATATACGTTGCCCCCGCGTCATCCGATTCCCAGGCGGTGACTTTGCTGACGCTTGCTGCCTGATTATCAATTCTTTTTTGCAGTTCGGTGGCGACAAAATAGGCGATGTTTTCAGAAGACGGCTGGCTCTGTTGAAAGTAGTCCAGCTCATTGAGATATTTGTGATCAAGCAGGGACATGATGGCGCGTACGTGCTTTTTGATGATACCGAAATCCATCAAAACCCCCGCGTCGTCCATTTTTTCTCCCGTAACATAGACTTCGACTTTCCAGTTGTGACCATGCAGATTCTCGCATTTTGAGCCCACCATGGTGAGTTGATGAGCGGCGGCAAATTCTGTGACAACCTTTAACTCGTACATTTTATTTCCTAATTAATGGCTTCAGCCGCTCCGCCTTTGAGGATATTCTTCAATTTCTTGGATAATTTGTTGGACTCGAGCTGGGCGAATTCTTTCAGCAGCCCTTCTTGTTTCTTATTTAAATGGGTTGGTGTTCTGATATCGACCTGAATCAACTGGTCACCGCGTCTTCCCGTTCGCAAGGATGGAATACCCTCGCCGGGAAAAGTCAGCACTTCGCCGGGTTGGGTACCTTTGGGTATTTTGAGCTTTTTATTGCCGTTTAAGGTCGGGACGGAAATTTTATCGCCCAATGCCGCCTGAACGAATGATATCGGGATCTGGCAGATAATATCAGATTCGCGGCGCTGGAAAAAATCATGGGCTTCGACGTAAATAAAGACGTATAGATCCCCGGGAGGGCCTCCATACCGGCCGGGCTCTCCTTCACTGGTCAGGCGCAATCTTGACCCGTTGTCAACGCCGGCCGGAATTTTGACTGAAACTTTTTTGGCAACCATCACCTGGCCTGCCCCCCCACACGAGGTGCATGGGTGGGTGACAGCCTGGCCTTCACCGCGACAGACAGGACAGGTTGTGCGTACTGTGAAAAAGCCCTGGTTTCTAGAAATTTGACCGACCCCGCCGCACTGACGGCAGGTTTCCGGACTGGTTCCCGGTTCACAGCGACTGCCGTCGCACGCGGGGCAGACCTCTCTTTTTTCTACTTTGATCTCTGTTTCTGTGCCAAAAGCAGCATCCATAAAGCTGAGGGTCAAGTCAAAGCGCAGGTCCGCGCCGCGTTGTGCTCTAGATCTGGAACGTCTGCGGGTACCGAATCCGAAGAAATCGTCGAAAATATCGCTGAAGCTCGAAAAAATGTCTTCAAATCCACCAAAACCAGAAAAGCCGGACCCTTCAAGCCCGGCATGACCGTATTGGTCGTAGATGGCCCGTTTTTCAGCGTCGCGCAAAACTTCATATGCTTCAGCTGCTTCCTTAAAATTATCTTCAGCTTCTTTATCGCCGGGATTTCTATCCGGATGGTATTTTAAGGCGAGTTTGCGATAGGATGCTTTTAACTCATTTTCAGCTGCGTTGCGGCTTACGCCTAGAATCTCATAATAATCCCGTTTGGTACCCATTTATGCTACCATGTCAGTTTGACGTCTTGCGATTTTTGTCCTGCTGGTTTTAGAAATTTATGCCGTTTTTCGAGGCGAAAGTCCTTGCCCGGTGTCTGATAATTCCCCTGTGGACAGTTAATCAGCTCTCAAATGTTGTCACTAATGTAATGCAAGAATGGTTGTTGTCAAATCTTAATGGATCGCTGCATTTCCTGACTTCGGTGCATTTGTACCCACTAAAAATAACCCGGTGCAAAGAATCATTATGATCGCCCCCAGAGGAAATGCCCAGCTTAATTGAAAGTAATCCATCATCAATCCTCCCAGCAAAGCGCCGCACAGCATTCCCAGACTGTGGGCGACCGTCATCAGCGCCATCACACTTCCCATGGCATTGGCTCTGCTTCCCCTTAAGACGGCCATTGCCATCAGGGCCGGCATCGCGATTCCCCCGCCGAGGCCGAAAAAAAATGAGGCCATTACCAGATCCTGAACCTGGCCGGCCCACTCAAATGAAAGGATGGCATAACTGATGACCAGCCCGCCGATGACGATCATCAATTTTTTGCTGATCCTGTCGGCGATATATCCCATGGGGATGTGGATTAGTCCGCTGATAAATATTCCCAGCATGATCAATACCCCGATCATTGAACTGGAAGCTGCAAATTTCGTATCCGCATACAACGGGATAAATCCCCATATGATGCCGACACAAACCACATACGCAAATCTGAATAGAAATAGACCGACCAAATGCCGGTCATACAGCAATGCTTTCCATGAAAAGGAAGCATCACGGTCTCTGATTCCACGTTCTAAGCTTGTCGGCGGCAGCAGCCAAAGGCTTAGCAAAAAACCGATGAGTGCCAGCGCGCCCATGCAAATAAAGGATGCCTGCAGACTGAAAGAATCCTTGATGACACCGCCGATCAGTGGTCCGAGGCTCAGGCCTAAGAACAGGGACATATTAAACAGGCCCATGGTGGCCCCTTCACGGCCGCTCGGAGTGATATCACCGATATAAGCCTGAATGACCGGCATCAACATGGCCGAGGCGATTCCATGAAAAAATCGGATGACAATCAAGGTGTTGACTGCATCCGAATAAATAAACGCTACCGATATCAGGGCATAGGCGAAAAAACCGGGGACGATTACCGGCTTGCGCCCCTTTAAGTCCGAAAGTCGTCCGAAATACGGCAGGAAAAAGGTTCGCGAAAGGGAAAACGCGCCGAAAATCAATCCGACATACAAACCGGATGCGCCAAGGTCGTGAGCATAAATCGGCAATAGCGGAACCACAATTCCGACACCGGTTACCGCTGCAAAAATCGAAAAAAACAGGGTGCCGAATATTTTTTTGTCAAGTTTGTTCAACTTGCTTATTTGATAAATTCTTTATCTCTCGCAGAGCCCGCCGAGATCGCAGAGTTTTTTGTTTTTCTCTGCGCTCTCTGTGGGCTCTGTGAGAGGTTTGATGGCACCTGATCGGGGATCAAAAGATGATTTCTCCGGTTTTTTCGGTGCTGTATCCGCCTAATTCTTCGACGCGACGCTTAAATTCGGGACTATTGATGGTTTCAAGCATCAGTTGGATATTTTCCGATTCAAAATGCGCCAGCGGGATGATCAAATCGTACTGCTCGGTGACCACCGGAATAAAATCGAGATCCAGCGCCTTGGCGGCGGCATAAATTCCTAAGCCGGCATCCACCGTACCGCTGAGCACTGCCACCGCCACGGCCATGTGAGTGAACTCTTCATGCTGATAGCCGATCATATCTTCCGAATTGATGCCGATCTGATTTAGACGGTAGTCAAGCAAGATTCGAGTGCCGGAACCCGGCTGGCGGTTGATAAATGATATATCTTTGCGGGCCAGATCCTCGATGCCTCTTATGCCTTTGGGATTTCCCCGGCCGACAATTAGACCTTGATCGCGGTAGACCAGATTGACCAGTTTGACTTCGATTTCCGGCAAGTACTTCGCAATATAGGATACATTGTAAGAACCGTCTTCGGTATCCAGCAGATGCGATCCCGCCAGGTGGCAGGCGCCTCTTTTGACAGCCATCAAACCGCCCATGCTTCCGACATGGCTGGAAGAAATGGAAAGGTGACTGTGTTTAACTTTGATCCTGTCGGCCAGAACGTCCAACGTGTTATCATGACTGCCGACCACGACAATGGTCTGCCGCACGGAAGAAAGCGGGCGTAGCAATTCGGCGGCTGCGGTTTCATTATCTTTGATCCCCTCAATATGGTTCGGGATGCGAATGATGCCATCGGCCTCGGTGATCGAGGTGATGCAGCCGGCGCCTCTGGGCAGGGGCGTTGCCACAACCCGGTTGCCGACCTGACCCAGTTTTACCCGTAAAAATTCTTCGACGCCAAGTTTGGAGGCAATTTTGCGGGTGGGCTCAACATCAATTATTTGAACCGGCGGGTCGGGCTGGCCCAGCATTCGTTTGAGTATGGGGCGGACTAACTGTTCAAATGCAATGATGGCCGAAACCGGATATCCAGGCATGCCAAAAACCGGTTTGCCTCTGACGTTACCGATGACCACGGGCTTGCCGGGCATGATGGTAACACCATGAACCAGGACCGTGCCGAGATCGAGAATCACGCCTTTGGCGTAGTCTTCCGAACCGGCTGAAGATCCCCCCAGCACGAGTATCATTTGATAATCTTGATTGACGGCCTCGTCTACCACCTGTTTGATTATTTCAGGATCATCCGCCAGCATCTCATGGCGGGTGTAAGTTCCACCGATTTTTTCAACCAGGCTGCCCAGCATAAATGAATTGGTTTCGAGCACCTGACCGGGCTTGACTGAATCGAGCGACTGGCTGCGCCAGTCGAAAAGCTCCGATCCTGTCGGGATGATCAGAATCTTCGGTTTTTTTTTGACCGGCACTTTAAACATGCCGCCTGTCAGCAGGGCTCCCACACAATACGGCGTGATCATATGATTTTGCGGAAACAGAAGTTCGGTGGCCACAATATCTTCACCAACTTTGCGGACATTTTGCCAGGGAAACACCGGTTTATCAATTTCGATGCGATCGTCATCAATAACATTGACGTGTTCGATCATGATCACCGCATCTGTTTCCGGCGGCATCACATGGCCGGTATTCACATAAAATGCTTCTTGCCCAATCGCAAGCTCTTTGGTCACCGCCTCACTTGCCCCAAAGGTGTTTTGCGCCTTGACAGCCAATCCGTCCATAGCGGCCGCATTAAAATGGGGCGCAGAAGTTTTGGCATATATCGGTTCGGCCAGTACCCGTCCAACAGCATGCGGGACCCGAGCCTCCTCAGCGACTAAGGTCTCATCCACAGAAAATTGCGCATCGACAATTTTCCTGGCCTCCTGCAGGGTCTTCATTTTTAAATACACATTACGGGTTTTACTCATAAATTTGGACCTCAGCTAAAATTAAGATTTCCGGTAAACTACTCGGAGTAATGGACTTGGCTTCTTCATAGACCGTGTTTTGAAGTAGTACACCTTAAACCTTCACTTCCTCAGATTGGAATTACTGCCACCTCTGTTCCTTGATCCAGTCCTTCCGTATTCATGCCAATTTCGATTAATCCGTCTGCTTTTACCATGGTATTGATTAGGCCGGATTTGCCCAAAATCGGTTCAGCCCAAATTGCCCCCGCTTTGTGAACCAGGCGGACCCGAACATAATCGACCCGGCCCTGAGCCGACGCCAGATTTCTGCTCAGACGTGCCGTGAGCCGTGATTTTTTTCCCCCGTCATCGTTTAAACCGCTGACCTGTTCAATAAAGGGTTTTACAATACGCGAAAATACCACCATGGCTGATACCACATGCCCGGGCAATCCCCAGAAAGCCTTGTTTTGAACCCGGGCCAAAATTGTTGGTTTTCCCGGACTTATGGATATGCCGTGAAAAAGAATTTCAGAGTCCTGCATCGCAGAGATGACATCGATGGTAAAATCGCGGGCGCCCACCGAACTGCCGCCGGATACCAGAATCATATCACACTCGGTCAGGGCCTGAGTGCATTTTGCCAGAAGCACTTTATAGTCATCGTGCACAATTCCATAGGGAAGCGCCGTAGCACCCATCTGCCGGACCAAACCCAGGAGGGTGTAAGTATTGATATCACGGATCTGGCCCGGTCCCGGTGTTTCATTAACGGGTACAATTTCATCACCGGTGGAGATGATGCCGATGGTCGGTTTTTTAAAGACCGTTACCGTCTGGATGCCCAGAGCTGCCAGCATACCGGCTTCCTGGGGTCTGATTCGGCTCCCGCCGGTCAGGGCAATTTCACCTTTATTTAAATCCTCGCCGACCTCGACCATATTCTGGCCGGGCGCGACACTGCGGTAGACCTCAATGGTCGTGTCATCGATGGCCTCAGTGTGTTCCACCATAACAACGCTGTCAGCGCCTGTCGGCAACATACCGCCGGTTGATATGCGTACGGCCTCACCCGGGCCCACCGCAAGATTCGAAGACTCACCCATTGCAACAGTGCCTTTCAAGTTGAGATAGGCGGGATTCCCCTCGCTGGCACCAAAAGTAGAGGCCCCCCGGACGGCAAACCCATCCATTATCGAGCGGGCGAAATCCGGCAGATCGATGTCCGAACGGATGTCGGTGGCCAGAACGCTACCCATTGATTCGCCCAGCGAAATATCCTCGGTCCGCAGGGGAGCAAAATGCTTCCGGTATTCAAGCGCCTGATCAATTGTTTTAACTTTAAAAAACGCTTTCATCATATTTTCCGATGTATCCTTCCCAAGGTTATTTATCCGATCAATATGAGCCAGCGCCGCGATATTGTCAAGCGCTGAAGCTGCTGGATGCTGGATGCTGGATGCTGGATGCTGGATGCTGGATACTGGATGCTGGATTGGCGCACGGCAGGTGAAGAACAGGCGCACGGCTCACGGCGCACAGCAAACGGCAGAAGGTCCAGGTGTAAGGTAGAATACGCAAGGCTAAGGCAGATCCTGTTCGCTCTGCGCAACCCTCTGGGCTATGCCCTATCAATCCGAAATATGAAATCCGCAATTTTGTCATTCCTTCTCCCACCGTCATACCTTCTGATCCTCTCACCTTCCTTTTTCCCCCTTCGACACGAGTCAGCTCGTCGCAGGCCGCCTTCCGTCATCTGTCCTCTGTCTTCAGTTTTCAGTCTTCATTCCGACTTCCGCATTCCGACTTCCGAATTCATATATCTGACTTGCAATAATTATAAATAGTAGTATAATCTACCCATTATATGATTAGACGGATGATTAAATTGTGCTTCCGTTTAGGTGTTAAGCACATCTCTCAGCATAAAAAGGTATCAATGTCCATGCCAGAAGAATCTCAATCGTTGTTGCAGCCGCCGCGGGCCCCAAAACCAGAATTTCTGACCGAAACAAGATTTGATGAATTTAATTTACCTGCCGAAGTGCTTGCCGGGTTAAAAGATGCCGGCTTCGTACACTGCACTCCTATCCAGGCGCAAACCCTGCCGGTTTCATTAACCGGTCGCGACGTTGCCGGACAGGCCCAGACCGGTACCGGCAAAACGGCTGCTTTTCTGGTCACCGTTCTGAATGGACTCTTGGCGGATTCTGTAAAAAGCGACGGCCTGCCTCTGGCGCTCGTTGTTGCACCCACCCGGGAGTTGTCTCAACAAATATATGAAGAAGCCAAAGTTCTCTGTCGGCACACCCGACTAACCCTGGCTCAGGTGGTGGGCGGCGTCGATTATGTCAAGCAGGCTGATATTCTTCGCGCGGGGGTTGATATAGTCATTTGCACTCCGGGCCGCATTATCGACTATTATAAACAAAAAATTTTCAAAACCGAGGGCATTAAGGCTCTGGTGATCGATGAAGCTGATCGTCTGCTGGATCTCGGGTTCGCCAAGGATATGCGCTATATTCTGCGCAAGCTTCCGACCTATGACAAACGACAGTCCATGCTGTTTTCTGCGACCCTCTCCTATCGGGTCATGGAACTGACATACGAGTACATGAATCTGCCCGAGTTTATATCCGTCACCCCGCAAACCGTGACCGTGGAAGGTATCGAGCAGTCTTTGTTTCATGTGGGCATTGACAAAAAGATTCCCCTTCTTTTGGGCCTTTTAAAACGGGAAGAGTGGAATCGGATGCTCATTTTTGTCAATACCAAGTCCGGGGTGGACTACCTCACCTATAAGTTGAAGGGTAACGGCTGGCCGGCGGAAGGGATTACCGGGGATCTGCCTCAGCGCAAGCGGTTTCAATTAATGGCGCAATATAAAAAAGGTCAAATCAAAATCCTGGTTGCAACGGATGTGGCCTCAAGGGGGATCCATGTCGAGGACATCAGCCATGTCATCAACTACGATCTACCGCAGGATTCTGAAAACTATGTCCATCGTATTGGGCGAACTGCGCGGGCTGGGAAAACCGGCATTGCTATTTCCCTGGCCTGCGAGAAATACGTTTTTCATCTCGAACCCTTGGAGAAGATGCTGGAGTACAAAATTCCGGTGGTGTGGCCTGAGGAAGACTGGTATCTGGAAGATCGATCCAAGCCGTTTCCGGCCAAAAGAAAGGCCCGGCTGAAAAGTTCCGCCCAGCGGCGTAACCGCAGTGCCGAAAACAAAAAGCGGGTGCAGCGCAAACCCCAGACAAAGAGAAAACCATCGCATTTTCCAGGGGCGTTTTTTGGATTTGGACCGCAACCCGTAGAAACAAAACCGGGGCAGCAAGAAATCATAGTGGACCCTGAAGAAATCATAGTGGACCCTGAAGAAACCAAAGTGGAACCTGGAGAAACCAAAGCACAGTCCGCAGCACAGAACCAGAAGCCGGCAGAAAAGAAAAAAAGAGCGCCGCGCAAAAGGAAACGACCCGCCGCCAAGGCCCCGCAAGCTAATATCCCCAAATCAAGCGACGTTTAAATTTGTCAGCCATATACCTTAGACCCTAAACCTTCTACCGTACGCCGAGCACCCGTGAGCCGTGCGCCTGTTCTTCACCTGCCCTGCGCCAATCCAGTATCCAGCATCCAGTATCCAGCATCCAGCATCCAGTATCCAGTATCCAGCATCCAGTATCCAGCATCCAGCATCCAGTATCCAGCATCCAGTATCCAGCATCCAGCATCCAGCATCCAGCCCCCAGCATCCAGTCACAAGTAGTTTCCCCTTGATTAAGTTAAATTTTTTACTTAGATTAGCAAACATGGGACATGTCTTTGATTTTAACGAGGCCATTGCTTACGAACAATGGCTAAACAAACCGCAAACGGAATATGCTTTTGAGCTTGAAGCCGGATTGATGCGGAATTTGCTGCAACCCATGCGTGGTGAGACCATCCTGGATATTGGTTGCGGTGCGGGGGCATGCCTGAAAGCCTTTCTTGATATGGGACTGCAGGTTACCGGCCTGGATCCGTCCACCTACATGCTGGATGTTGCACTGAAAAAGATCGGCGCCCGCGCGGATCTTTACCGCGGTTTCGCCGAAGATATACCCTTTGGCGACAATTCGTTTAGTTACGCCAGTCTTTTTACCACCCTGGAATTTGTCGATGACCCTGTCAAAGCGCTCGAAGAAGCCTTTCGGGTAGCCAAAGATCGTGTCTTTATCGGGTTCTTGAACCGTTATGCCATCAAGGGAATTCAGCGTCGGGTCAAGGGTATTTTCACGCCGACAATTTTTAATCATGCCCGGTTTTTCAGCGTCTGGGAGGTCAAACAAATTATTCGGGGAATCCTTGGCAATACACCCGTATCCTGGCGCACGGTCTGCCAGTTACCCGCGAATTCAGGCAATTTCGTCAACAGCCTGGAGCAATCCAGGATTATCCAGCGCTGTCCTTTCGGAGCATTTGCCGGGATTGTGGTAACCCTGGTGCCCCGATTTAAAACCAAACCACTTACCATGCGTTATTCCGCTAAAAATCCCGGCGGAGCCGCGACAGGGTAAGAGATCCAGGTTGGCCGGTTTATCCGTTGGTCTGTTTGCCGGTACTTTTTTGGTCATGAAAAACGCGAAATTATCATTGTCAACGGGACAACCGGTAAACGGGCTCAACGGCAAACCATAACCTTGGAGTAATGCCGCCATGCAAGCCTACCTTTATGAAGCCCTTGCGAACAACAAGGTCAAATGCAACCTTTGCCGCCATCGCTGTCTAATCAAAGTCGGTGACCGGGGAATTTGCAGCGTCCGTGAAAATGCGGGCGGTATCCTGCAGACCTTGGTTTACGGTAAACTCATTGCCCGGCACATAGATCCCATCGAAAAAAAACCATTGTTTCATTTTCTGCCCGGCACCCTTTCCTACTCCATTGCGACGGTCGGCTGCAACTTACGCTGCCAATTTTGCCAGAACGCCGATATTGCCCAGATGCCTGCCGATCACAGCGGTATGATTATGGGGGATACCTGCAGTCCTGCAAACGTTGTGGCGGCAGCAGTTCGAGGTGGCTGCCAAAGTATCAGCTACACTTACACCGAGCCGACCGTTTTTTTTGAATTTGCTTATGAAACCGCTAAACTGGCTTCTGATCAAGGCCTGCGCAACGTGTTCGTTACCAATGGATATATGACGGCCGAAGCGCTGGAGATGATTAATCCTTATCTGGATGCCGCCAACGTTGATTTGAAAGCCTTTTCCGATAAATATTACAAAGAGCTCTGCGGTGCCAGGCTCAAACACGTGCAGGCAACCTTACAATTGATGAAAACGCTTGGTATTTTTGTCGAGGTCACGACCCTGATCGTTCCGGGATTAAATGACAATCCGGCTGAGCTTAAAAGCCTGGCTGCATTTATTGCACAAGATCTGGGGGTGGATACTCCCTGGCACATCAGCCGCTTCCATCCCACCTACAAACTGACCGACAGTCCACCCACCCCGGTTAAAACCCTCATTACGGCCCGGGAAATCGGTTTAAAAGCCGGTTTGAGATATGTGTACACCGGCAATGTTCCCGGCAATGCTGCCGAGAATTCGTTTTGTTACCGTTGCGGCGAAATGCTGATCGAGCGCCGGGGATTTCAGGTCGGTAAGCTGCGGGTCAAAGAGGGTCTATGTGCGCATTGCGGGGCCCGGATGGACGGGGTGTGGGAATAGCCGGCCTGCGGGCGGCCTAACCGCGAACCGCAGAACCGCAGAACCGCAGAACCGCAGAATATCGAATATCGAATATCGAATGTCGAAGGATGGATTCGCTTCGCTTAGTCTTTTTTTATAATATAGACAGAATGTATTCCTTCGAAATTCGACATTCACTATTCGATATTCGGTATTTATCCGCCTCGGGAGGATTCGCTTTTTCAGAGTTTCTTTTTCGATTTGACCGGCCGTTTTTTTGGCCGGCGGTGTCGCTGAACCCTGAACCTATGAACCGTGAACCTTGACCGGCGTCCTGATCATCTGCACGGCGGTCAATGAAATCAGGCTTAGCGCGGCGCCGCCGACAAACGGGATGCGATAATCAATCACCCATAGATATCCGCCGATGGCCGGCAAAAATACAGCGGCAATGTGGTTGATGGTGAATCCGACGGCCATGCTTGGCGCTATGTCTCGGGGATCTCCTATCTTTTGAAAATAGGTGCGGATGGCGATCGAAAAGTTAAAAAATATGTGATCCAGAATAAAAAGCGCGGCAACCAGCAGCTTGGATGTGGTGGCGGCATAAGCCAGAAAAATAAAGATCAGGCTAACATACTCCAGTGATAACACCTTCCTCTCACCGTAGCGGATAATACTTTTCCCGATCAACGGGCTCAGATAATAATTGATAATATTGTCGACCACAAAGAGAGCGGTGACTTCTTGCAGGGAATATTCAAACTTTTGCACCATCAGCAAAACGGCAAATGCCATAAAAATCTGGCGCCTCGCACCGGCCATGAGCGTCAGAAAATAAAATAGCCAGTATTTTTTTCGGACTATCATATTTTTTCGCTGGGTGACAATTTCTTTGCCGGTGGGATCCTGCGCCAGTCCCCAGACCGCCGTTGCAACAATAAGGCCTCCGATGAGCAGGTAAATCTTGGCAAAATCCAGCACAAATGCCAAGGCATAAATCAAAATTCCAACGCCGATGTTGGATGCCGCCGCAAAACTGCGTTGCTTGCCGAATACCCAGGGCGATGTCCCTTTATCAAAGTATTGAAGTGTCAGGGACATGTTGGTGGTTTCAAAATAATGGAAGCCAAAACTCATCACCAGGGTCGTTATAAGCAGTCCGGCATAGGAAGGAACCAATCCGGTCAACGCCACACCCAGCCCCAGAATTAAAATCGACAGGGCTGACAGGCGATATTCTTTGATAAACATTATTACAAAAACGGCCAACAGGGCCAGAAATCCCGGTATTTCCCTGACGGATTGGATGACCCCGATATGATGCCCATCTAATCCGGCGATGTCGACGGCAAAATTGTTAAACAATGTAAGCCAGGTCTGTATTCCCATGCTTGAGCAAATTGTAAACACAATCAGGTAGCGGTACATGGGATCGGTTTTGGCCTTTTGCATGTAATCCATCAAATCGCTCTTTTCGTCCTTATTTTCTATTCGGTTTTTCTTAAAGTTCAAATCTGTAAACCCAAATAAAACTAAAATTATCATATAGTTATGAACGTGGTCGGTTGACGACCAGGCCAGGGTTCAAAATTTTGAACTTCATGCCATATTCGAAAATTGCTTTAAAAACAAGAGGTTTATTGAAAATCGCGCCCGATGGTTAATAATTATGAACCCAATTACCGCATCAAGGGCCTTGCCGCTATATTTCCGGCAGACATTATAGATTGCGAAAAAAACTGTATCCTATTAATTTAAATAGAAATATTTATATTTTTTTCATTTTGATTTAAAATTGGCAAGGGTATTGCATTATTGATGTGTCACAAAGCCTAATAATTTCTTCATCTGTTCTCCTCCTTAACGACTGATTGATTAGCCTCCAATCAGTCGTTTTTTTTTGTTTGAATTTTGAGGTTATTTTGATTAGTAAATATCTCTTTAGCAAATTTTTTTCTCAAGGACGACGGATGATCATCGATATTCATACCCACATCTTCCCGGCTGATATTCGCCGGAATCGGGATCAATATTTTCCCACTGAACCGGCTTTCAAACTATTATACCAGTCTGCCAAATCCAAACTGATCGGGGCCACCGAGCTGTTAAACGCCATGGATGAAGGCGGGGTGGACAAATCGATTATTTTCGGGTTCCCGTGGTCCAATGCCAAAACGTATCGATCCCATAACGACTACATCATGGAAACGGTCCAAAAATATTCCGACCGGTTTATCGGTCTGGCATGTTTTGATCCGGCAGATGGACAGGCTTTTGCTGAAGCCGAACGGTGCCTGGCCGGAGGGCTGTCCGGAATTGGCGAACTGGCGTTTTACCGGTCCGGTATTGACGATTCCGCCCTGGAACAGCTGGATCCGATTATGAATATATGCCTTAGCCACGGTCTGCCGGTTTTAATTCATACCAACGAACCCGTGGGACATCATTATGATGGGAAAACCCCGATTACGCTGGCCCAGATTTACCAGCTCATAGAACGATTCCCGGACAACAACATTATTTTGGCCCACTGGGGCGGCGGCCTGTTTTTTTATAGCCTGCTGAAGAAGGAAGTCAAAGAAAGCCTCAAAAATGTCTATTTTGACACGGCCGCCTCACCGTTTCTTTATGATGCCGCAGTCTACCGCGTCGCAATTGAACTTGTCGGCGCTGACAAGGTCCTTTTCGGCACGGATTTTCCCCTGCTGCCGCCGGCAAGGTATTTTAGCGAGATGGACGAGGCTGGATTAACCAGAGTGGAGGTCAATCAAATTTGCGGTTTGAATGCCCAGGCGTTGTTTTCGCTATAATCAAGGAGGATATTCATGAGTAAATCAGTGGTTGCCATCGTCCGTTACGAGAAATCAAAAGATTCCCTACGCAAAAGCGTTGAGCTTTCCCACGGTCTGGATCACCTGCCGGACAGGGCCAAAGTGTTTATTAAACCCAACATCGTTTTCTGGACCAAAGCGGTTGCTTTTCCCAAGTGGGGCGTTATCACCACCTCCCGGGTGGTGGAGGATATGATTGTTATTCTCAAGGAGCGTGGCATCGATGACATCACCATCGGCGAAGGGACCGTTACCATGAGTCCCAAGGACCTGGCAACACCGGCCCATGCTTTTGAAACCCTTGGTTACGGGAAGTTGAAACATAAATACGGCATTAAATACATGAATATTTTTGAACGGCCTTTTAAAAAGGTAGATCTCGGCGACGGTGTCGAGGTCCGTTTCAATACCGATGTTCTCGAAAGCGATTTTGTGGTGGATTTACCGGTGATGAAAGCCCACAATCAAACCGTGGTCAGCTTAGGGATTAAAAATTTAAAAGGATTGATTGACATCCCCTCGCGCAAGAAGTGCCACAACATGACTCCCGGCAGGGATCTGCATTTCTGGGTGTCCAAACTGGCAGACAAAATGCCCCCGATATTTACGCTTATCGACGGTATTTTTACAAACGAGAGAGGTCCCGGTCCGGACGGCAAATTGCACCGAACCAATCTGCTGGTGGCATCGGCCGACATCCTGTCAGCCGATCTGGTTGGTGCCGGAATTTTAGGATATCAACCCGAACAGGTGCCGCACCTGATGCATGCGGCCGAACACCGCAGTCGCCCCTGGGATTTTTCGGACATCGAAGTCGTTGGCGAACGCATCGAAGACGTGAAACGGCCGCACGAATATGATTTTACCTACAGTGAAACCGATGAAGTCATACTCCCCACTCCGCTGGCAAAACAAGGAATTAAAGGTGTTTTTTACCACAAATACGATTTGTCCATGTGCACCTATTGTTCCGGTGTCAACGGGCTGATGATCTCTGCTATTCGGTTTGCCTGGCAGGGAAAACCCTTTGATGATGTGGAGATTCTGACCGGTAAATCCATGCAGCCGACACCCGGTAAGAAAAAAACGATTTTAATGGGCAAATGCATTTACCAGGCCCATAAAGACAACCCCGATATCCAGGAGGCGATACCCATCAAGGGCTGTCCGCCGAAACCCGAAGAAATGCTAAAGGCTTTGCACAAAGCCGGCATTGAGGCCGATGCGGGGTTGTTTGAAAACATCGATCACCTGCCCGGATTTTACATGGGCCGGTACCAGGACAAACCCGAGTTTGATGAGGGGTTTTTCAGGGTTGAGTAGTTGTCAAAGTAGCCTTTGTCCTGAATAACTTCCAGCATAATCGGGAAAACAGATTTTTAAAAAGCGTTATTCTGCGGTTCGCTTTTTATACGAGGCCACCGCCCCATCCGCTATACTTTAATTTCTCTTAGCTCCTGCAGAACCGGTTCCATTTTCGTGCGGTGCTCGGGTGGGATCATCAGCACTTCCAGCGGTTGATTGGGAATCAGTTTGTTGGCACTGCAGTGCAGGGCGCTGCTGCAATAAGCCTTCCGGTTTTTGTCCACCGACATTGCCTGCAAAATGTCTACCAGATTGCCGCTGCAGCCATCGGCATCAATATGCTCGATGGTTTGTAAAAATACGGTGTTGACCGATAAAACAAAGTCATCAATTTCGGCATAGCCTTTTTCAGCGCAATTGTGACGGGATACCAGGCAGCGGCAGCCATACGGCCGCAACTCAAAAATCGGGCATTTGTGATCCGATAAAAGCGGGCAGGCCGGCAGATCCAGGTTGTCTGCTTCTTCCGGCGGGTCGACGCCTTGGGCACAAAGCTGAGCCAGACGGTTGGTCGTTATCTGGGGCCGCAGGCGTTTTATTTGCGAAGCGGATTGGATATTTTGGATGACATCGGTGTTGGTGTCCGAGGTCAAGCGGTCAATAATTTTATATCCTTCAAGGGTGGTTAAGGTCACACCGGAGGTACAACAATGATCACAGTATTTTTTGCAGGCCAAATCCAGCGAGTCGACAAAATTATCATAAATTGAATAGATTTGATCCAGTATCTTTAATTTTGAAGTGATATCCATAAATTTCTCCTAATTCAGGAATTCCTGTAGAAAGCCTCGAGCACCCTTTGCGGACTGGTGCCCGCCAAACACTGCGGATCATCGCAATTGGCCGGCTCGGTTTCAAAACACGGGCGGCATTGCAGACCCGGCCGCACGATTTGTACTGCCCGACCAACCGGTGCCCATCGACCGGGGTCAGCCGGACCGAATATGACGGTTGTCGGCAGGCCCAAATAAGCCGCCAGGTGGCTGGCGCCGGAGTCGTTGCCGATATAGCCGCCGGCTGATTTGAGCAAAACTACCAGCTCCGCCAGGTCGTCCAGTACGTGAACCAATCGATCCGGCTGCTGCAGTTCTTCCGCCAGACTTTCTTCAGCCGGACCCAGCACAAATTCCGGCTTCAATCCATCGGCTCTCAAGGCGGCTTCCACCTGAAGGAAATGGGAAACCGGCCAGCGTTTGCGGATGCTGCCGGCACCGGGATGCAGCAATATTTTATGGGGGGCTCGCGGTGGATCACGGCGCACCGGAAGCGGGATATCAGCAAGCGTTGCATCTGCTTTTTTTATCAGGCCGCACTTTAAAATATTCTGCAGTACGAATTTTGCCACATGGATGCGCTGGTGAACAGAAGGCTTGGGAGGCAGGCGGCAGCTTAAATTTGCATTGATCCTGTTGATGGACTGCTCCAGATCTTCGGACTCAGTAAATAAAATGATATTGTCATATTGTTCTAAAATGGCTTTTATTTTGGGATCCGTTTGATCGCTGAAAAGCGATGCAAAATAAGCGGCCTCGGCCGGAAACCAGTTTTCAGTCAGGCCCAGCGCCCCGGCCAGTTTCCCCAGCTGGTTCTGGCAGAGCACCTCAATCGGTTTATAATACTGTTGCAGGCGGATGATGGCTGGAAACGTCAGAATGAAATCCCCCAGAGCACCCTGGTGGATAATGAGAAGGCTTGCATCTGGCATGGTGAACTCGCTTCATCCTGGCCAGATCCTGCCGCGGCGGGACCTGGCATCCGGTTGCAGGTTCAATTTTGAACCGAGTAATTTCAATTCAATCACCTCTATCAACCCATTAAACTAATCAACTGAATCAACTTATAGGCTTGGCCATGCATCGTTCCAGGGACGTATCTGTTCATAGGCGTAGGCCGCCTGGAGCACCAGATCATCGCGGTATCTGGGGCCGATAATCTGTAGACCCGCCGGCAGTCCGTTGACCGTAAAACCGGCCCGAACAGTGGCGGCCGGGTGGCCCGTAAGATTGAAGGGGTAGGTAAAGGCCACGGCATCCAGCAGGTTGATCGGATACCCGTCGATTTCGTCCGGCGGCGGTCCTTTGGCCGCAAAGGCTTCGGTGGGCATGGTCGGCGTCAGCAGGAGGTCGAATTTGGTGAAAAACCCGGCCAGGGTATCGTTGAGTTTTGCCCGGGCTTTCTGGATTGCGATAAAGTCGTGCACCGACAGTTTTTTCGCCTGATCCAGCTCATTGACCAGCGTTCTTCCCATTTCGGAACGGATATCATCCAGCTGATGGTGAATAATGGCATACAACTCGTAGGTCATCAGTTTAGACCAGGCATCATCCACCCTGGGGAATTTTCCCTGCCAGATTTCCACGGTATGCCCCAGGTCTTCGAAGGCCTTCAGGGCCCGATCCACAGCGACTGCGACATCTTTTTGTACCCGGACATATCCCAGGTCGGGGCTGAAGCCGATTTTCAAATTTGTGGGCAGTTTCTCCAGGCAACCTGCATAAGACAGGTTCGGATGCGGTAAAGAATCCGGATCCGCCGGGTGATATCCTGTCCCGCAATCCAGATACAGCGCCGCATCGGTGACGGTGCGGCTCAATGGGCCCAAATGCCAGGTGCGCGACATGTGAAGTGCGGGCAGCGGCCCCAGGGGGATTCGTCCGTAGGAGGGTTTCAAACCAAAACACCCGCAATAGCTGGCCGGAATGCGGATGGATCCGCCGGCATCCGAACCTGTGGCTAACGGAACCATGCAGCCGGCGACTGCGGCAGCAGCCCCTCCGCTGGAGCCGCCCGGGGTGCGCGCCGGATTCCAGGGGTTTCCGGTCACGCCGTAAAGCCGGTTTTTGGTAAAGCCCGTAAAACCAAATTCCGGCGTGTTGGTTTTGCCGACCACAATTGCACCGGCCGCCCTGAGGCGGGCTACCTGAACCGAATCATTTTCTACCAAATTGCACTTAAAGGGTATCGATCCAAAGCTGGTGACCATCCCGCAGGTGTCTTCCATATCTTTAACGCCAATGGGAATGCCGGCCAGCGGACCGGGATCTATTCCGGCGGCAATCTTTTCAGCCAGAACTTTGGCTTCCTCGAGTGCGCCATCAGCCCGCAAAGCCACAAAGGCATTGATGGATGGATTCACGGCCTCGATCCTGCGCAGGGTCGCATCGATCAGTTCCACGGGTGAGAGATCCTTGCGGCGTATTAGTTTTGCAAGTTCTATCGCCGGCTTTCGAAAAAGAGATTGCATAACATATAATCCTTTGTTTTGATCAGGTCCTTAGCAATACGATATCGGCATTTTATTTTCGATGCTGATACTGGAATTCTAGTTCCATTTTAGAATATACAAGGCGCCTCAGTCATTTCCCTTCTTTCCATAAAGCCATGAAGCTGTTGAGCGGGGCCTGGATATAGTTTTGAATGGGCTCACACTTTACCTTGAATAGATAAAAACTCGGCGCCGGGAGACTTTTGGGATAAAGGGTCTCAAAATTTGCCATACCTTTTGAGATAATAAGATCGGCCGACGCGAAAAGGTCTAAAAATTCCATGGAAACATTGTCCCAATCAATGCCCGCACCATCCGTACCCGTATCGGCCACCACATCAAACCTGTCCTCCAATTTGGCGGATAGCAATTCCGCCCGGGTCAGGTCGTTGAGAGAGGGACCGCCTTTGACCACCAGATATAATCGCCGGCAATATTGCTTTAGGTAATCATAAAAAGGTATATCGAAATATATTTCACCGGCATTGTCAGTGAGATATAAAACCCGCAGCGGTTTATTTGCTACGAAGGTTTCGAGTTGATCCAGGTTGTCGCTATAAAAGGAGATGCCGTTGTTAAATTGATGAGGGATATCGGCCAGGGCTTGTGTGGGGTTATGAAAAAAATCCAGACTGTTTCCAAGCGCGGCCAAACTGGCGTGCGATCGCAGATTATCCGCTAAATTATTTTTCAGTAGCGAAAATATTTCTCGGGCCTGGGCCATTTCACGGGACTTGAAGTCCGTATAGGGATCCTCCATGCGGGTCAGTTGCCGGAGTTCCCTGAGAATTCGATTGGCTATCTGGGGCGAATTCGATTCGTTATCCACTGCATCCTTGAGGATAACCCGGCTAATACGCTCAGCTTCCTCGATCAGACTCGGATTTTCAGAA
This sequence comes from Olavius sp. associated proteobacterium Delta 1, assembly GCA_902749685.1. GTDB lineage: Bacteria > Desulfobacterota > Desulfobacteria > Desulfobacterales > JAFDCJ01 > JAFDCJ01. Next base: position 57,144 of record CACVKW010000964.1, read on the forward strand.
TCTGCCATCGTGATCACATCTTTGGCCATTGAAATCAGGCAGTCGATACATTGGGGAATCGGTTGAAGTGGCCTCATAGATAAATTCCTTTTCAGGCGGACTCGCAAAAACGTCAAGTTTAGTTATTTTAAATGGTTTGTCAACAAGTTGTGTAAAAATTTTATTGCACGCCTAAAAAATATTGAATTTACAATACCTGAAGCGCATGGCAGATAGAAAATTTATACATAAAAATATTTTGAAAAAATAGATACTTGAATTTTAGCGCAACAATCATCGCTCCAAGTTAATTTCGGTAACTTGGCCTCGAACTTTTCCAAGGATTATTTGCGTGTAAAATTCAGGTACTGAAATAATTGTTGTCAGCCAAGATATCCATCATCCCCTCAAAAGGAGCCTGTCATGGGTTTGGTAAAAATTTTGAAACGGACTGCTCTGATAATCGGATCGCTGGTGGTACTGGTTGTAATGGTTCTGGCGATCATTCTGACTGTCGGGATTTCAATTAATGTTGACGGAATTCGAGCCCGGGTGGAGGACGCGGCAACCGAGGCGCTTGGCAGAAAAGTAAGCATCGATGGGCACCTTGCGGTTGATCTGAGTTTTCGGACGGCTCTTGAGGTGGACGGCCTGAAGATTGCCAATCCGTCTCCTTGGGATAGTGAAAATTTTATCAAAGTTAATCTGTTTCGAGCCCAGATCCGGATTCTGCCGTTGCTGCGCAGCAGAATTCATATCCAGGAAATAACAGCAAACGGGATTGATGTCGATCTTGAGCTCAAGTCCGACGGGCAGAAAAACTGGTTGTTTGATGTCTCGCGGGAAAATAACAGCAGCCCAACGGCGTCAACTGACAGCGGTCAATCCATCAGTATTGATCTCGTTGAGGTTGAAGAATTTTCGCTGGAGCAGCTGACCATATCATTTCGTGACTACGAATCGAACCAGAGTTATGATTTTGAGCTGACTTCCATGCAGGGATCAGCCGTCGCGGATGAGCCTTTAAAAATAGACATTGATGGCGCCCTACAAAATCAGCGTTACTATATTTCAATCAGTGGTGATCCGATCGGTGAATTATTCAAACCCACCCAGTCATGGCACCTGGATGCATCGGCTGAGATGGCCGGGGTCATCCTGAACGTGCGCGGTCAGGCTGAAAGACCGCTGGAAGGCAAAGGTTTTGATTTTTTTGTCAAATTGAACGGAGACCGTTTGGGCAAACTGGCAGAAATGATTGGATCGACACTGCCGCCGGTCGGCGCTTTTCAATTGGCTGCGCGCCTGAATGAGACCGAAACGGGATACGCTTTATCCAAGCTAAAGGGTAATCTGGGCCAGACCGCTTTTGACGGTAAGCTGGACGTCGACCTGTCCGGCGACAAACCGGTAGTCCTGGCCGAGCTCAATGTGCCGGTCGTTGATGCCGAACCCCTGCTGTCGATTTCCGGCAAGAGCTCGCAGCCGATTGAAAATCAGGATGTCGCCGCCTCGGATGCGGCATTGCAGGAATTAAGTGAACTGGCTATTTCGCTGGCCACATTGAATGAAGTTGACGCCGATATCGAGCTCAAATTAGAGCGGGTCTGAATGCGCCGGGTGACATTCACGATGCCTCCCTGAAGGTCAGCATCCATGAGGGTGCGCTCGCAGCGCCGATGCAGGTGACCTTTGCCGATGTCGCTTTTCACGGGAATCTTGATCTTAAAAAATACAATAATACGCCTGGATTTTTGTTAAATCTGAGGGCCGAGCAGACGGATCTGGGAAACCTGGCATTGGTTTTTACCGATACTGAAGGTGTTGCAGTTCATCTAAAATCGTTTGAATTCAACCTGGGCCAAACCGGAATTTGACATGGGCGGCTGGCTTAGTCTCGATATCGACCTCGAGTCCCGGGCTCAAAGCCTAGATACAATTATGCACCATGCCAACGGGTATATTGACTTTGCGATCGTGCCGCACGATTTTGAAGCCGGGTTGTTCGAGCTTTGGGCGGTTAATCTTCTGGCGGCGCCGCCTAAGGTGGATTCCGAGGAAACTTCCGTCGTCAACTGTGCCGTGTTTCAATTCGACATCAAGGACGGTAAGATGAAGGAGAATGCGATTTTTGCCGACACCACAAAAATGCAGGTGGGCGGCAAGGCCAAAGTCAATCTTAAGACCCGGGAGGTATATCTGGCCATGGCTCCCAAGGCCAAAAAGGCTGAATTCTTCAGCCTGGCCACCCCGATCCAGGTCAAAGGAACTTTTACCAACTATAAGATCGGTGTGCAACCAGGGGGATTGTTAGGCACAGCCGTCCGATTTATTACCAGTCCCTTCGTTGTGCCGATCCAGCGGGTATTCACCGAACGAGCGGCTGCGGACGGCAAGGCTGCCTGTTCGGCGGCCATGCACCGTTGGCATGAATGAAATTGGCGCATATATAATTTGGAAGTCGGAATGCGGAAGCGTGAAAAAAAAGAAGGTGAGTAGATCAGAAGGTGCGAAGGTGGGCTAAGGATTGATTCGATTGCGAATTTTGGACTACAATTAATGTAATCTATCCACCTGGTGGGGTGTCAGCTGACTGGCCCCGGCAACCGTTAACACTTACCTCCTCAACCTCCAGTACACTGTCTAAATTATATAATATGTAAACAACCTGCCCATCATGCTAGCAGTATACTGAAGACAAATCGTAGTTTTCGATGTAGCTGGAAAACCGTTCTCGGATTTGATCGGCTTCGAGTCCAAACTGAGAAAGAGTATAGTGATGGTGTTGCGGCCGTTTTTTCTTTGAAGCCATCGAATTGATTTTTAATGATTTTGTCCAGGCTTCAATCCCGTCCATTCTGATAATATTCTGAATTTGATCAATGACTGAAAGGGAATCTTTTTCAGATCCGGGTAACGAATATCGATGATTTGATTTGCTTTGGCTGTTTGGCGAGCCTTTAGTCCGCGATTTAATCCGGCTTCGTCGTAATTCAGCCAGAACTCTCCAAGTGCTGCATCATCAATGCTTTGACAAAATGGCGCACGCGCTGCTGCGGCCAGGCTGCACACCGACGGGATAGATTGACAGGGGTCGCGATGAAGCTGGATGACGGTGGCATCCGGAAATGTTTTTAACAGGGTCTCCAGGTGCCAGAGGTGATAGGGCCACTTCAGCACCCATCGCCGCCCGGGCCGCAGCCAGTTCAGCAACTGGAGCTGGATTTTAAAAAAGTCGTAGCCATGTTGAATCCCGTGATCCAGCAGCCACCAGGCAAACCCTTTGGCTTCAGTCATAAAAAAAGAAGTGGTTCCGGCGCAGGCTTTGTCGAACAGATGCAGGCACTCTTCGGGCCTTTCGGCCTCCGGGGCATGGATGGCACTGAAGCCCGGTGCCAGGTAGCCGTGAATTTTGCCTGCCAGCTTGACCCTGCGAATTTGCCGGTTGGGATCTGCGGTCCTGGGATCGAGGGTGGGGCAGGGATGGCGCAGTTCCCAGAAAAGCGGCGCCCGCAGGTCCGGATGAAGCGCAAACAGGTTGTGAAGATGGGTGGTGCCGCTTCGATACCAGCCGGTAATGAAAATCGGTTTTTGAATCTTTTGTTGGTTAATTTCCGGGTAGCGTTTTAATACTTCAATTATCCGCTGGCGGCTGCCAAGATTTCCAATCAGAAATTGACGGAGGCTGTACCGGCCGAAAAAAGTAAGCTCACCTTCCTGATTCACCGAATCCAGCAATGCCGTCAAGGCCTCATGCAACCAGGGATCCCCCCAATCGGTGAGAGCAGTTTTGCGACCGGCAGTCTCGAGCAAATCTTCGCTTTGCAACGATACCACACGACCAAAAACAGGCATCGATCTCCGGGCGATGCTGTTCCCCAGCCGAATCGGCAGAGGTGCATACGGCCCGTCAAATGTGATTTGCTGTTTAGGTCTCATCTCATAAATACAATTATTCACCGCTGAGCCGCAAAGAACGCAGTCCGCCGGAGGCGGATTTCATTTGCCTCTGAGAGGGAGGCAAATGAAAAATAATCGCTCGTTGCGTTCTTGGCGGTGAACTATTACCATTTTTTAATTAGCATCATGAGGCGACAATCCTTTCTGTCAAGGTGTCGGCAACTTCAAGGGCCTGCTCCCAGGTCGGAACCCCCTCACGGCCGCCGTATTCCCGGCAGGACAGTGAGGCCACCGCCACCGAAAATTTTACCGTTTGGTGGAGATTAAAGCCTCTGGTCAAGGCCAGGGCAAAGGCCGCATGAAAATTATCGCCGGCACCGACCGTATCCACGGCACTTACATCAGGAACAGCCACATGATACAGAGCACCGTCGGCGATATAGTACGCGCCCTTTTCACCGTGCGTGACGATCAAATTACCAGCTACCTTGCGGTTTAATTGGATGATTTTTTGATTAAACGAAATGTCGTCAAACTGCAATTCTGCGGCCGCCAGAAATTCAGATGAGGGGATAAAATAGTCGGCCGTGTCCATGATATCCTCGATTCCCTCCCGCCATCGCTCACTGTCATAAACAACCCTGACTTTATTTCCCGCGACCTTTTTTAACTGTCCACCAAGGTAGGTGACTTCCGGGTCCAGCAGTACGACGCCGGTATGCCGGACCAACTGTTCCAGTGGAGCGTTAATTTTTAATTTCGGCAATGTGTTGCGTTCATATATGATGCTGCGGGCACCACTATTGGCGGTAATAAAAACATAGGCCACCGGTGTTTGGCCGCCTTTGACGATTTCAACAAAATCCGTCGCCACGCCAAAGTCTTGCAGACGCTTTAAGCATAATTTGCCTTCATCATCATCACCAAGCTTTCCTACATAGCCGGCTCTGCCGCCCAAGCGCGATATACAACAGGAGGCCGTACCGCCCTGGCCGCCGCCTTCTGTCAGGCGAAACTCCAGCGGTAGTTTTTGATTCTCCCGCGGGAATTGATTGACGACGGCGATAATATCCAGGCAGCTGCGGCCGATGACCAGCACGTCAAATTTGTTCATGTGGAAAAATCGTTCAGAGTTCAAGGTTCTGGGTTCAAAGGTTAAATTAAAAGGTCGTTTGCCGATGTTATCAGTTTGTTAGAGATGGAGACTTTTTGGGATTATGGATCGATTTTCAGATGCAGCCAATGATTTAAGCTTGGCCTATAATTCATCATCTATTTTTTTATAGAAATATGCGTCATTCTTTGGATTAATTTCAGAACCGTCCAAATCCCCACCAGAAATATTCATTCTAAAAATTCGATAGTACTGGCCTCCCCAATCGGCGGATAGAAGTTCTATGTTATACCCTTATTGAGCGAAGCCCAATCAGGGTATTAAATATTCACAATTCCTTGAGCTATGGACAATTATGATGCTTTTTCCACATTTCGGGATCATGCCCTTTAGGGATATTTTCACAGGGGTTATCTGATGAATACCCTCGCAACTTGTTATATAAAGCAATCTGCCCAGGTGTTAGGATATTCGGGGTTTTTAAATGTGTTGAAAGATGAACATATCGCAGCTTATTTTGGACCTGAGCGACTCTTTCGAGCAATACGCCTAACAATTCATATGTTATCGTCCCATTGGCAAAATGATTATTCAATTCTCTTTCAAGCTCAATCAGTTCAAGGCCTAAAGGGATAGCCTCTTGCTTCATCTTTTTATAAAGATCCTCAATTGCCCGGACTTGTTTGGCGCTGAGTTCTATTTCATATTTCATTTCCAACAAGTGTGACGGCCCTGGCACACCATTTAGCTCCGCAGCTTTGGCTAATCCCCATCCTTTGCCATTTTTTAATTCCTCTATGTCAGTCTCCGATAGACTCTTGATCTCTCTCTTTTCTTCGCCAGCATATTTGGATTTATAAGAATCGTCTGCTGCTAGGAATGTAGACAGGGGCATCAGTATTAAAACCAAGAATAGAATTGTGACTTTTGTGTTCATGATGATTTTTCCTCTACAAATTTTTCGTACAGCGTTAATTATTTGAGCTTCCCGATGTCTTGAGCTAACCTGCCGGCCACCGGACGTTCGAGCTTGCACAGACCCTTACGCAAGACCGCATAGTTTTTCCGGTCAGGTCCAGCGATTGGTTGGGGCTACTCCGAATGGAAACCGATGCGCCGTTTCTTAGGCACAGGTTGTGGACTCGATAGTTTCTTTATAGCTTCGATGATTGCTATAATCTGATCGTCATGATCGGCCAACTTTCGTTCAAGTTTTGTTAACTTCCGGGCCAGTTCCTTGTGCTCGGAGATTGTACGGCGTAAAGCAACAAATGCCCTGACAATGAAAAGACTTACATCGACAGCACGGGCAGAGTTCAGGATGCTCGCGGCCATGAGAGCTCCGTGCTCAGTGAATACCAAGGGATTGACTGGAGAAAATTTCAGTTTGCTGAGGTGGTCACAATTCGTGACAACCTCCGTCTTTTCGTTCTTGTTCAGCTGAAACATGAAATCTGCTGGAAAACGATCCATATTTCTGCGGACCGCCTGGTTCAGTGCTTTCGTCGGAACTCCATAGAATTCGGCGAGGTCCGCATCAACAATGACCTTTTCGCCACGGATCAGCAATATCCGTTGCTGAATCTTTCCGACCTTTACTACTGGTTTAGATTGCGTCATTAAATTTCACCAATTCCTCAGAGATGTAGCCACGTTTTGTGACCACCTTTCAATTGTGCCCTGTTATCTGATGGCCCCAACTATGATGTTAGCGGAACCACATAATCTCTCGCAGCGCGGGATTTCTTTTCGCTCAACTTGCTAAGCTGCAATAAACCGCCGCGGATAAATTTCAGATACTCGCTCAGCTTATGTTAAATACTCTATAATTGCCACTAAAGGGACATTTAAAATCAAGACGAGTGGCTTTCAGTTTCATGCCCTCAGTATTCTTGTTGCCCTCACCGTAACGCGGGTCGCCCATCACGGGGAAGCCGATCATTTCAAAATGACGGCGGATCTGGTGCTTTCTGCCCGTACGGATGATGATGTCCACTGTCGTGGTGTTCGACGATGGGTCATAGTCGAGCGGCTGGTACACGGTGGTGGCAGGTTTATCATCCAGCGGGATTTGAATTGTATCCTCAGGATTCTTCTGAGCCAGGTTGCCGAGTACCTGCGCCCGGTAATGTTTGACTATCGATTTATCCTGAAACAGGCGCGACAGCTTGCCGGCAGCCCCTTTATCATGGGCCACCAGTAAAATACCAGCTGCTTCACGATCCAGGCGATGTATCAAAAAGACTTTGCGTTTGTTTCTGAAAAAAAGTTCCACTCCGCGCATCAGCGAGCAATGATCCCCGTAGCTGGTGCCCTGGGTCACCAAACCGGCCGGCTTGAACCACACGCTGTAACGCTTTTGATCGCTGATGCATTTCGCCGGGGACGGCTTTAATGCCAGCAAATTTTCATCGTAATACAAGCACAGGCTATCACCTGCCTTGAGGGTAGCCGTTGCCCGCCGAATTCGATATGGTTTGCCTTTTGACTTTTTTAACCAGACGGCCCCCTTGTTCATAGCGTCTTTGATTTTGATTTTTGAAATGTCGCTGTACCTGGCCAGAAATTCAACGGCTGTTTTAGGATCATCGAGTGTGACGATTTTCTTGAGTGAAAATTTTGGCAATTGATTATTTAAGCTCACAGACATTGACCTAACCCTAACATTGCATAAATTCTTGTCATCTAGCCTGGCCGTTATGTCTGAGATCGTTGCTTTTCCCGGGCAGATGCTGGATGCTTGTCGGAGCGGAGCGGAGATCCCGTTTCAGCGGGGATACTTGATGCTGGATATCTAACAGTACACTATCGGTGAATTTAAACGACATCCAGTATCCAGAAACCAGAATCCAGGATCAGCCAATACTTTCAATGGTCTTCATTGCAGCAGCTAAGTTGGATTTCAAAAATTTATGCAACTATAGGGCTAATTTAAGCATCAAACTGACCGCTTCAAAGGGTGCGGCTTAGCTGAAAGCATGCTTTTATATAAAACGACTAAATAAGCCATCAGCCTTATACCCAAAACCCTATACCCCTTGCGCGTTCGACCTTCCACTCTATACTCCTTCAATTAACGATTTTTTAAGGGCGGATTAATCGGATTATTCAGGAAGCGCTGCTAATACATTCGCAATAAACTCATCTGAATTCCAGGATTTGCGATCGGAGGTGGCGCCAAAGCGGACCAGGACCAGTTTTTCGGAAGGAATGATGATGACTTTTTGCTCCTGAAATCCTGATGCAGCAAAAGCATCCCGCGGCGCGCTGGGCCACCTTCGATCCGTCGGATCCGAGGGGGATCCGGCGTTTAACCAAAAAAGAGCACCGTACTCGCCCCGGGGATGTTGCGGCGTTGGAGAGGTGGAATATTTTACCCAGCCCGGGGGGAGAATCCGTTCACCCTGCCAGACACCGTCTTGAAGATACAGCAGACCAAATCTGGCCCAGTCCCGTGGTGTCGCAAAAGTGTAGGATGATCCCACAAAGGTACCGGATGCGTCCGCTTCCATAACTGCACTGTACATGCCTATTTTGTGAAATAATTCGTCGCGAATAAAGGTATAGTAGTTCGGGTAGTTTTTTTCAGCCGTCTGCCGGACGATGCGGGCGATAATATTGGCCGAGCCGCTGGAATAATTCCATCTGGCATCGGGTTTTGCGACCACGGGTTGGCCCGCGGCGTAAGCCGCAAAATCATAACTTTCAAACAACATTCGCGTCGTGTCATCAGGCGGCAGGTAAAGCTCTTCAAATTTAAGCCCGTCGCTCATGCGCAACAGTTGATCGATTGTAATTTCCCGGCGCGGGTTGCCGTCGTTTTGCCATTCTGCTACCGGCGCCGGCGCTTTGATATCCAGCCACCGGTTTTTTACCTGAATCCCGACCAGCGCGTTGGTCACACTTTTGCTCATTGACCAACCCAAAAGCGACATATCTTTATGGAACCCGTCGGCATACCGCTCAGCTGCGAGTCGTCCGTCATAAACCACGATTATGGCGCGCGTTTTTTTCGGTTTATCGGGTCCGGACTCGCCAAAGGCGACATCCAGAGCCTTTTGTAGTTTAGCGCGATCAAGGCCCAGCGAGGCGGGATCCACCGGTCCCTGGCTGCCCTCCGGCCAGGGTAAATCATCCCGCCGAGCGGGTTGGACACCTGCGGCTGGGTGCTTATAAAAGGTTTGCTGGCGCATTTTTTCTTCGGTAGCTCCAATTACCAGGGAACATCCGCAACCTTCACGGTAAATAGCTGTTGAATTGAATAGACCCAAGTAATCTGCGCTGACAGTTTTATTTTCGCTATTCACCCGCCAGGCAACGGGTTTCAGCAGTGGGTCTATCGGGGCAACATCTTCCTGATACACGATTTCCGGATCTCGCTGGGAAATAAAGGTGCTGGAACAAAGGTACTTCGCCGTAATACCTGTTCCTACGGGAAGCGCCTGGCTTAAAAACCAGGCAACGGCACCAAGCATCACTATCAAAACGACTCCGATCCCGATCAAGCCTATTTTTAACCAGCGTTTCATATCGGACTCCTTTATAACGATAGCATGTGTAAAAGTCAGCGTTGCCGCTGGCTAAAAAACCGGCCAGTCAGGTCGAAAAAAAAAGACTTTGGCAACGCTGGGCCTGATACAAATATAAAAAGCGAATATAGAAGAACAACCTGCGGATGTCAAAGGGCTTATTGTACAGCTCGAATAATCTACCAGCCCCGGCTTGGCACAAGATCTCCACCGGATGCGGGGAAAGGCAAAAACACGTCAGTACTTTCTACCCGGGTGCCGCAAATCAGTTGCCGCATTTTACTGATGGGCTGAATGTTACCACCGCCCTGGTTTGAACAAATCCGGGGCTGGTGGCAGGTTTAATCGGTGTTCGACTCGGCAGATACGCTGACTGCAATCATCTGCTGGTGCAAAATATATTTAAGCAAGGATTTTGCTTTGAGGTCGGCGGGGTTTATTTCCAGTGATTCTTTAAGATATGCCCGGGCTTCATCATTTTTATTCAACTGATAGCTGACCAGGCCCAAATTGTACATCAGAGATCCGGTTTTCCTTAGTTCGGCGGCTCTCAAAAACATATCTAGTGCTGCTTGAAATTCACCTTGCCGGGCTTTTTGGCTGCCGGAGGAAACGTAAAAATTGAAAATATCTTCCGCATCTTTTTGTTTGGCCAGGCGATTTTGAAGGAGGTGGTAGACTTTTTCAAGCTCCGGTTGCGCAGGGTTCAGCTCCAACGATTTTTTAACACTGGCCACAGCTTGGGCCAGGTTGTTGCGGACGGCATATATTTTACCGAGGTATTCGAAGGCCTGATGGTTTTCAGAATTTATGGTGACGACCTGTTGAAAAGCTGATTGAGCGGCTGCAAATTTTTTGAGCTGCCACAATGCCAATCCGAGTCCGAAATAGGCTTCCTCCGAGCCGGGCCGGTCCGCGAGGGCATTTTGAAACAGGATCTCTGATTTTAGGTATTGTTTCCTTTTGAACGCTTTGCGGCCCAAGAGGATCAGGGCTTGAGCTTCGGCAATATTCAAGGCCGTTGGATCATAGTCCGGATCCAATTCCACCGCCACTTCGAGGGCCCGCTGTGCCCTGTCGACTTCACCGCTGATGCTCAGCGCTGTGGCCAGGGACCACGCTGCCTGTTTGTCGCTGCGCCCCAGCATCAATGCCCTTTGATACTGCCGGGCGGCGGTTTTATAGTCGCCGGCTTCAAAAAATCGGTCACCGGTTTTTAGATACGTTTGAGGCTGACCCAGTTTAGCGATACCCTCCTTTAAAACCGCATCGTCAATGAACTCTGGGAGATCTTTATCAGCGGTAAAGATATCAAGATCGTATATCGGCTCATACTCCACCGACGGCACGGCCGACGGCACCGGCGCCGCAACGCGATACACCCGGTAGCTCGAATTCTGGTAAGCCAGGCTGAAATGCTGCAGCCGATCCGGTAAAAATTGGAACAAAAAAGCCGCACTGTCGGTTCTCAGCGGATTCGCATCCGCCAGATACCTGATACTGCCGGGACCGCCGTTCAGGACCATGTTGACCTGATAGACAAAAAGGCCGACCTCGAAGCGGCGGCAAAGCTCATAAAATTGCGTTTCGTCCTGGTAAATTGTGCGGTATACCAGTTTAACTTTATCCCGCAGAAGCTTTGACTCGAATTTGGAGTGGAGGGTCACGGGATGCCCGGTGTAGGCTGCTACTGACGGCCCCAACTCGAATGTGGTCAGAACGGCCGTGTCTTTTGCGGTATCCGTCCTGATAAAAGAAATTAAACTGTTCAGATCATTTTGATTCGGACGAAACGCCATCAGACTAAAGCGAGGCAGCAGAAAAATCTGAACAACAAGGGCTGCCCCCAAGCCGGCATACAGTGTGTATCTGAAATGGTTTTGCTTGACGCGGGTTAAGGCCCCCATGGACAATGCCAGGAAGAAAACCGCAAATACGCTCATGCGGTGAATCATCAGAAAGAGGAAGAACGTCCCCAGCGTCAAAAATGCAATCATCAATTCGTAGGTGCCGGCTTCTTTTTTTAGCCGTTTAAAAAATATGATTCCGGCACCGATGGGCCCGAAGACCAAACTTGCGGCCAGCATGATGGGCAATTCGATCAACTGCGGACTGACAAATGCCGATGTCCACATGGCCTTGGCCTCGAAGGGTAAACTGCCGGAGACTTGCGGCAGCACACCCAAAAATTTCAATTTGTAGGATAGCAGACCATAAACATGGGAATAGGTTCCCAAATAACCCTGTATGACAAGGGAGGCACCCAAAAACCCCAGGATCCCCAGGCCGGCGGCCATTGCGCTTGATCGGTTCGAGTCGTTGCGGCGCAGACTGATCCATGACAGCGCCAACAGGGCATAGCCTAGCATTAATGCCGGCGAGACAACGAAATATTTAGCCCGCAATACCGGTATCAGCAATGATGCCGCCAGCATAAAAGCGACAAATACCAGCATGCTCCTGCGCGGCAGGTTTTCATTCAGCCCCAATAGATATGCGGCTGCCAGAGCGGCCGCAAAAACAGAAAGATAAAGCTGGGTGACATGCCAGGCCAAAAGGGCAATCACCAGCAGAAGGGATCCCAGTGCGGCAACCAGCGGCCGATCCTGACGCAAACAGGAAAGGAAACAGCCAAAACTGAAGAAAATAAACGGCAGGGCAAAATCTTCCCTGATGTAACCACCGCCGGCCGATCTTGCCAGACTGGCCAGAGCGAATCCATAAATGACGGCACACAGAAAAGCGATGGAATTCGAGCGCCAGGCGACATTGCCTGCCAAAAAAACGGCCAGGACCGACAGGGTTGAAAAAATCATTGCAAAATACACCGCAAAAAGATGCGGCGGCATGTTTGAAAAAAACAGGCGGTAAATATAACCGGCAACGTGTTCCATGACGGGAGTAATGTAGCGCGCGGTATCCAGGCCTTCCGGGTACTGAATGTCGTGGTCCACCGCGGGGATTTTTTGGCCTTGTGCGATCATCAAAAAATGCCGGTAATGAAATGCGGATTCAGTCCAGAAGAAACTTTGCCCATTCTGCGGGTCAAAATACGGCAGCCGGCTGAGAAGATGTATTTTGTAGGACGCAACCCCGGCCAAAAGCAGCACCAGCATCAGGCCGATCAGGAATTTTCTAAGAATTGGTGAAAACCCTGGATCGTCCCCCTTGAAAGCGCGCCCGATCGACCCGATCAGGGCGGCCCCGGTGGGTGCAGACGGCGGAGATTCATTTTTTTGAATATGTTTTTCTTTTTTCTTTTTCATGCGCCCAGTATGAACGGGATATTCCCATAGAAGCAATTGCAATTACCCCAAGAGTCAGCTGCAAAAAATGAACCAGGTATAGTACGATATTCAGATCGCCTGAATAACCCTAAAAAGGAGTCGATTATTTGGACGCGATCTAGATTTATTCGTGCCAAATTGAGGGATTAAAGGATCAAACCAATAATTTAAAATCAGGTTGAATTCCTTTAATTGCTAATTTCGAGAATGGCAACCTGAGAGATTTCGTCAATATTATGACAATCGGTTCGATCTTGCTAAATCCGGTGAAATGCGTTATCGAGCTATTTGGTTCCAACCATAACCGAATTTATCGTGGAGGGTTTTTAGCGGGCATGAATCTCATCGATCCCCAAGTCTTTGATCCGGCAAATATTGATTCCGCAACAGCGGAATTAAATTCAAAAATTGATAAAGAACTCTCGGCCTTGCCGCCGATTTACACGTTCCGGCCACAGGATATACGAGCTGCACGTGCCGCCGGCAATTCCATCTGGGGGCCGATTCGACATGTTGCTGAAGCTCAAGATCGTATGATTGCAGGACCGGCCGGCGAAATTTCCCTGCGGGTAATTGTTCCGGACAAGGTTCAGGCCGTCTATCTGCATATGCATGGCGGCGGATTTATGCTCGGTCAGGCGGACCACTTCGATGAATTGCTCAACACCATCGCGCAACGATGTCGCGCGGCCGTGGTCAGCGTGGATTACCGCCTGGCACCTGAAAATCCTTACCCCGCCGGCCCGGATGACTGTGAAGCCGCTGCCGTCTGGTTGGTGGATAACTGCCTGGCTGAATTCGGCTCAAAAAAACTTTTTATCGGCGGAGAGTCCGCTGGAGCGAACCTGGCGGCCCTAACCCTTCTGAGAATGCGTGACCGGCATGGATTCAGCGGGTTTTGCGGGGCGGTATTAACGTATGGCGTCTACGACCTGTCGATGACGCCCAGCGCCCGGAATTGGGGTGAAAGAAATTTGATTTTAACCACCAATTTAATCCGATGGTTCAATGAAAACTATGTTCCTTCCGGCAACTACACCAAACCCGACATTTCGCCCTTGTATGCCGATCTTCACGGGATGCCGGCGGCCCTGTTTACGGTCGGAACCCTGGATCCGCTGATTGACGATTCGCTGTTTATGCACATGCGCTGGCAGGCTGCCCGCAATCCTTCTGAACTGGCAATCTATCCCGGCGGCATCCATGCCTTTGACGCATTCCCGATTGAGCTTGCCCGCCAGGCAAATACCCGGATGACAGAGTTTATCAATGGGTTGGCCAAGGAATAATTAATCCGCCCTGACAAACACTACGTAATTGGTGCTTATCCGTGTCCTTGTTTTGAATAGGCAAAAATTCTTAATTCGTCATTCTTAGGGGATCTTCTTATTTTTCAGCGTTTTTCATCACCAGCATGGATATTGTTTTTGCTGTCTGCTTCGGTCGGTGTGGCCATGATCGGGCTGGGTATCGTCTGGCCCCTGGTGCCGGTATATGCCGTGGAACTGGGCGCCGGAGGATTTCAGGTGGGGCTGATCATCGCCAGCTTCAACCTGGCCCGGACATTTATTTACCCCCTGTCAGGACGCCTTTCGGATCGCTGGGGAAGAAAACCATTTATTACGATCGGACTTCTGCTTTACGCCCTGGTGTCGGTCTTTTATGTGATGGCTGCCCGGGTTGAAACCCTCATTTTGGTACGTCTGCTGCACGGACTGACATCGGTTCTGGTTGCTCCGGTTGCCATGGCCCTGGTGGCGGATATAGCACCCAAAAATCGGATGGGGCTCTACCTGGGAACCCAGAACATGGCGGTCATGCTCGGGTTGGGCATGGGACCTGTGGCCGGTGGAATCATTCGCGATTTTTTCGGGATGCATATGGCTTTTTATGCCATGGGCGGATTGGCGCTGCTGACCTTTTTTGGGGTTGCCGCCTTTTTACCCGGGGATCGTCAGCGCGGGCGCGACCAGAGCAGGCAGCCGCCCGCTCCCTTAAAAAGCCTTTTGAAGAATCGCATCATTCTGGGGCTATTTATGCTGCGCTTTTTTCTGGCGGCCGGCCAGGGAACGGTTTACACGTTTCTGCCGCTGTTCGCCTTACAAATTCAGCTTACCAGCGCCCAGGTCGGAATTATTCTCGGGGTAAATATTTTTCTGATCGCATTTTTGCAGCGGCTTTGCGGAGGTTTGGCGGATCGAATAAACCCATTGTATATGATAATTGCCGGGTCGCTGATCTCCGGGATCGCCGTCTGGGGAATTCCGCTGGGTGAGGGCTTTGTAATGGTTTTGTCCTGTAATATCTTGATGGGAATCGGCAACGGCATCTCGATGCCCGGTGGCCTTGCGCTGACCGGCCGGGTGGGAAAATCCCTCGGAATGGGCTCCACCATGGGACTGACAGACACCGGCTGGAGCCTGGGGATGATAGTTTCCCCGATTATTTCAGGGGTGATTATGGACCGCCTGGGATTGACCAGCATTTTTTATGCCGGCGGAATCCTGATCATCATCGGTACGGCCCTGATGGCGGTCATCCTCAAAGGCTGCGGTAATGTTGCCGGGGCGTCGCAGACGGCAAATTTAGAAGACAATTGAGCCCTGGCGCTCAGGGAGTTTGCACCCCGCTGGTGCCGACGAACACCGCATACAGCGACTTGGTCGCGGTGATGAACAGACGGTTGCGCCGGGGCCCGCCGAAGGTCAGGTTGGATACGGTCTCGGGAATCTTGATCTTGCCCAGCAGGCTGCCGTCGGGCGCATAGCAGTGCACACCGTCTCCGGCGCTGGTCCAGATGTTGCCTTCCACGTCGATGCGGAAACCGTCGGGCAAGCCGGGCCCCACGTCGGTGAGCACGCGGCTGTTGCTGACGCTCCTGCCGTCCGCCGCCACGTCGTAGGCGCGGATATGGTGGGGCCCGTCCGGGTCGTGGCTGAAGCCGGAGTCCGCCACGTACAGGATGCTCTCATCGGACGAGAACGCCAGGCCGTTGGGTTTAACCATGTCCGTGACCATGACCGTGACCGCGCCGGTCTCGCCATCGGTGCGGTAGACGTAGCATCCGTCCTGTTCCGGTTCGGATTTATAGCCTTCGTAATCAGACAGGATGCCGTAGCTGGGGTCCGAGAACCAGATCGAGCCGTCGGATTTCACGATTACATCGTTGGGCGAATTCAGGCGCCGGCCGTCGTGACGGTCGGCGACCACGGTGATCGAGCCGTCGGGCTCGGTCCTTTGAACATGGCGGTGGCCGTGGCAGCAGCTCACCAGGCGGCCCTGCCGATCGCGGGTGTTGCCGTTGATGTAGTTGGTTTGGGTGCGATAGACACTCACCCCCGCGTCCGGCACCCAGCGCATCAGGCGCTGGGTGGGGATGTCCGACCACAACAGGTAGCCGCCGTCGTTGAACCACACCGGTCCCTCCGCCCAGCGGCAGCCGTCATAGAGCTGCTCGACCTCGGCGATGGGAACCGTCAGGTCGTAAAAGCGACGGTCCACGTATTCATAGCAATCTCCGACGATGGCCATGATTTCCTCCTATTTCTGTTCGTCGCCGCCGGCGACGGTGATCACCGCGACGATAATCAAACCGGTCATGATCAGGCGGATGCCCGCGCTGGCACCGAAGGTGTTGAGCATCGTCACCAGCAGGAACAGGAACAAGGCCGCGCCCCAGATGCCCGCAATGTTTGCCTTGCCGCCTGCGACCGCAGTGCCGCCAATCACCACAACGGCGATGGACGCGAGCAGGTATTCCTCGCCCATGTTGAGTGCCGCGCCGCCCGAGAACCCTGCCAGCACGACGCCGCACAGGCTCGCCAGCACGGCGCTCAGGACATAGGTTGCAAAGCGTATGCGTTCGACTTTGATGCCCGACAGCCAGGCTGCGCGCATGTTCTGCCCGATGCCGAGGACCGAACGGCCATAGATCGTACGATTCAACACCAGGCTCATGAGCAGGGCCAGGGCGACGGCGAACAAGGCCAGTACCGGCACGCCATAGACCTGCATGGTGGTGAAGCTCGCCAGCATGGGCGGCGGCTTGATCTTGATGCCGTGGCTCAGCGCAATCGCAGTGGACAGCACAATGAAGCTGGCCGACAGGGTGGCGATGATCGGCGGTATTCGCAGCACACGGATCAAACCGTAATTAAAGATCCCGACGCCCAGGCCCGAGCCCAGGGCCGCCAGGATACCGACCGGCAGCATGGCATTGTCCACGCCCATGACCTTCATGGCAACGACGCCGGACAGCGCGATGTTGGCAGGGATCGACAAGTCCACGTTGCCGGGCCCGGTGGTAATTACGAACATCTGCCCGATGCCGACGATCACGGTAAAGGTGGCGAAGGACAGGGCGGCGGTGACCACATCGCCGCCGCCATGGCCCCTGGTGAAAGCGACGGTGGCGAGCCACACCAGCCCCGCACCCAGGAAGGACCAGATCCACGGTTTGTGGAACACAGCCTTGATCGACATCAGCGGGCCTCCCTGCGGTTGACCAGCGCCCGCAGCGCCAGAACGATAATCAGAATCGCACCTTGCGCGCCCACCTGCCAGTCGGTGGAAATCCGAATGAAGATCAGGAACGATCCCGCCAGCGCCAGGGTCAGTGCGCCCAGTACCGCCCCCGTGGGCGATACCCGCCCGCCGACAAACTCGCCGCCGCCCAGGATCACGCCCGCGATGGAATACAGCGTGTAGCGGTCCGCGATGTGGGCATCGGCGGCCGAGGTCAGGCCGATCAGGGACAACCCCGACAGGACGCCGAAAAATCCGGCCATGGAGAACATCACGACCTTGGTTTTCATCAGGGACCATCCGGTCCGGGCGATGGCTTTGGGATTGCCGCCGGCACCGCGCAGCACTGCGCCGTAACTGGAACGCATCAGTCCGAAATGCACCACCACAGCGATGACGATCGCGGCGATCACCGGGAACGGCGGGATCACGTGGTAGCCGAACAATTGGTACTGGATCTTGAAGCTCATGATGCCTTTGAGGAAAGCGGGTGCCTTGCCGCCCGGGGTCGGTAGCACCAGGACCGCGATCCCGAGCCACACGAAGCTCATGCCCAGCGTCACCACGATGGACGGCAGGTTACGCCACTGGATCAGCGCCCCCAGCGCGCCGTAGGCGGCGATGCAGGCGGCCAGCGCCAATAGGCCCAGCAGTGGGTCCGTGTAGAGGAGCGTGGCGCCGATACAGGCCACCAGCCCCACGAACGGTCCGATCGACAGGTCCAGGTCGTTGACCGTGATGATGCACATCTGGGCGATGGTTGCGAGCGCAATGGGCACTGCGTATTGCAGCATCAGATTGAGCCCGAAGTAGCTCATGGCCCGGGGCTGGATGGTGAAAATTGCCGCCAGAAGGATGCCCAGCGACACTGCCGGCAGGGCGCTGCGCAGAAACTTGGGGCTGGTCAGAGTTGGCAACACGTTTAGGCGGTCTCCTTGAACGAAGATTGCAAAACTTTCTCCTCCGTCAATTCCTCACAGGACAGATCGGCGACGATTCGCCCATCGCGGAAGACATAGACATGGTCACAGTTATTGAGTTCATCCATTTCCGTGGTGTACCACAGGAAAGTGCGTCCGGACCCGGCTTCGGCGCGGATCAGGTCGTAAACCTCCAGCTTGGTGCCGACATCGACGCCGCGCATGGGATCGTCCATCAGGACGATCTTTGCGTCCGATCCCAGGGCCCGGGCAAACAGGGCCTTTTGCTGGTTGCCGCCGGACAGGGACAGGATGTTGTTATTCATATCCGGGGTCTTGATTTTGATCTTGCCCTGCCACTCACGTGCCATGGCATCTTCGGCCTCGGGCTGGATCAGCAGCTTCTTGACCATGCGCGCAAGGGAACGCACGCCCACGTTCTGGCCGATGGACCACAGGTGGAAGATGCCGTCGGTTTGACGGTCGCCCGCGACCAGGGCCACGGGGCCGTTGACTTCGGTTGCGGGACCGGACTTGCCCACGGCCTCGTAGACCTGCAACAGCATGTCCGTCTGGCCGTTTCCGGCCAGGCCGGCCAGGCCGATGATTTCTCCTTCGTGGGCCAGGAACTCGATCCCTTCGCGCGCGCCTTTCGTGCGGGCGCGCACCACCAGGGTGGTTTCGCCTCGAATTTTTTCGCACCGGTTGAGCGCTTCGATGTTCTGGTCCTCGGCAACGTTACCCATGGCTGCCACCAGGGAGTCACGGGTGAAATTTCCGGCGCGCCTTTCCTCGACGACCTCACCGTCCTTCATAACCACGATGCGGTCCGAGTATTCGATGATCTCGCCCAGCAGGTGGGAAATCAGAATGCAGCTCCGGCCGCCTGCCACCACCCGGCGCACGAAGCTGAGCAACTGCTTGGCCGTCACCGCGTCCAGAGACGACGTCGGCTCATCCAAAATCACCAGATGCAGGGGCTCGTCCGTGACCGTAAAGGCGCGGGCGATTTCAACTATTTGGCGTTTGCCGATGGTCAGGTCGCCGACCACCTCATCCGCCTCGATGCCATGGCCGGGGAAGATTTCATCTAGCTTGGCGCTGATCATGTCGCCGGACCGTTTCTTCCAGCCCCGGCCCTTGAGCGCGGCATGGAACACCCGTGCATTTTCAGCAACCGTCAGGTTGGGACACAACGACAGCTCCTGAAACACGCACCGGACCCCATGGTGATGGGCGATGGACACGTTGTAGCGGTTGGCGAGATCTTCGCCGTGAATTCCGATGATCCCGGCATCGGGAGCAAGCGTGCCGGCAAGCACGTTCATCAACGTGGACTTGCCGGCACCATTGTGCCCGACCAGGCCGAGACACTCGCCCCTGCCGACTTTCAGGTCGACGCTCACAAGCGCGCGGACGGCACCGAAGCTTTTCGCCACCCCATCGAGGTTCACGATTTGCGTCTGTGTCCTAGGCATGTGTCTCGTCCTTTTATGGATTTCCTAGCCGACTACTTACCCGAAACGACAGCCTTGGCGTCGTTCAGGGAGTATTCGACGTTGGCCACACCACCGGGCTCGGTGTTGGCGAGGCTGGCTTCCAAGGTGTCCTGGTTGATCTGCAGGAACGGAACCGTCAGGTCGCGAGAAACCTCGGCGCCCTCCAGGATCATCTGGGCGACCCAGAACGCCAGGGTGGAGACACCCGGCGCAATGGAAACCGACATGGTCTCATAGCCGTTGGTGTTCTTCTGTTCCTGCCACCAGGTCAACTCGTCATGGCGGTTGCCCATGATAATCAGCGGGGTCGGACGACCGGCGGCGGAGAACGCCTGAGCGGCGCCATAGCCGTCACCGCCCTGGGTCACGACAGCCTTAATTTCCGGCAGGGACGGCAGGATGCCGGCGACGGCCTTCTGCGCGACGGCCTGAGCCCAGTCGCCATGCACGGAGCCGACGATCTTGAACTGCGGGTGCTTGGCGACACCGGAGTGGATCCCAGCGCTGATCGCGTCATCGACGAACACGCCAGCCAGGCCGCGAATTTCCAGGACATTGCCGCCCTTGGGCAAACGGCCTGCCAGGTAGTCGAGCTGGACCGCGCCCATGCCCTTGAAGTCCACCGCGATGCGGTAGGCGCAGGGCTCGGTGACGATGCCGTCGAAAGACACGACCACGATGCCCGCGTCGCAGGCCTGTTTAACCGCACCGTTCAGGCCTTCGGGCGAGGCGGCATTGAGGACGATGGCGTCATAGCCCTGCAGGATCAGGTTCTGAATCTGGGCCGCCTGTTCGGTCACCTGGTTTTCGGCCGTGGTGAAGGCCGGAGCCTCGGCCACGACACCATCCTTGACGGCCGCGCCAGTGACCTTGTCCCAACTCTTCAGCATGGCCTGACGCCAGGAGTTACCGGCGTAGTTGTTGGACAGCGCGATACGTTTGCCCGACGTGTCGGCCGTGGCGAGGTTCGCGATCAGCGTGATGCCCACGGCCAGGACCAGGGCACTTAGTAGAGTTTTCTTAAGCATAATGACCTCCTTATTTCTGTGATGTCTAATGGATCAAGGGAGCTTAAGCGGCCTAATGAGGGTCCACCCGGTGCTCCTCTTGAAGTTGGAAAAATACTTGTGGTCAGGAAACATGTAGCTTGCGAGAGTCGTTGTACCGCTTTGCCGGGGTCCGACGATTGTGATTGCTGGATATTCTCTCGAATATTGCCGAATCGGATACACGAGATCTCTTTTTATCACGGTAAATATAAAGTTTGATTTAGATTTGTCAAAGAATTATTATCTAAATTCAATTGCGGGCTACCTGTTTGAATTGCAGTCACTGGATAAGCGTGGTTTTCTTATTGACAATTTTTGATTAATAGGCGATATAGTAAATGTTCGTGATTTAGGTAACTTCTAATATGCCCATTACATAAATCCTCTCAGGGAATGAACGCTAACAGGCTGATAAGTTTCCCTGATAGAACCAGATGAACATCGGACCTTTGCGGCAGAGCCAGGAGTGACTCTGCCTTTTTAGTTGGAAAATAGATTTAACAATGCTCGAAGGAATTATGAAATATGTCAGAAGGAACGGTAAAGTGGTTCAACAAAAAAAAGAATTTCGGCTTTATTGAATCCGAAGGTCAGGAAGATATATTCTTTCATGGTTCGAAAATTGTTGACCATGGTTTTTTTGGATTACAAGCCGACGATCGCGTCAGCTTTGAAGTCAAGGACACGCCCCTGGGGCGTCAGGCAGTTAACGTAAGGGTGACCCGTTAATCTTTTTTTCATAGTTGAGATTTAAACAATTCCACGGAATTGATCCGAACACCCAGCAATTCGGCAATTTTAAGCTTGGCCCGCATGCCTTTCGGGCTGCCGGCTACCGAAACAATAGTACCGATACCCAGGTCCTCCCTGAGTTGCCGGATGAACTCTTCATTGATCAGATCCGGAATTTCTACTTTCAGCTTTTGTGCCACATACTGTTTTGCTTCAGCGAGTTTCATTTTTTTAATTAGCTGCATCCAGGCCACCAGATCTCCAGTGGTTCGGATGCCGCCCATACCAGAAGCAAAGATATGCGCCAGGTGCATCCCGAATGGGTCCCCGACGCCAATCTACAACCCATCTGCTTTACCGATCTGCACCAGTGATTTGGATGCCCGCGTGACACTGTCAATCGGCGGCGCCTCCATCATCGGAACACCGCCGACACCCATTCCAACGTTTACATGCACCGGGATGTCAACCGCGGCCACGGCTTCTTTAACGAATGTAATGGCCCGCGCCACATTCCATGCCAGGGATTCATTGGTGCTGGTACCGATGGCGACCCCGTAGATACTGGCTCCGGCCGCTTCTGCGATCCGGGCCTGTTCGTGGGGATACATTCCGGCCAGTTGCTGACCTTTAAAACTGATTTCCCCGTGCATTCCCAATACAAATTCGCCCGATCCTCCCAGGATGATCGGCATGTCCGGTGCCGTTTTTCTCAATTCTTCGACAGCTTCCAAGGCCGCCAGTAAATCGGCATCCCCGGCCGACCCGGCGGTATCCAGATTGAGTCCTTCACAGCCGACACTGTTTAATTTTTTGCCGACATAAACCAGATCTTCGCGCAATTGGGCGGCGGCAGCCTCCTGTACGTCCTGGGCTTCCTTGATTTTTCCCAGGGGAAGAAGATCGGCCGGATTCCGGTGGGGTCCGTCCGGTTGAAAGTACAGGCCCATGTTGGGCTGGGCGCCGTATAAAAACGGGGCGGTGGTCATCATCGAAGTTGAATAGTACTCATTCATCTCGGAATTGATGATCGGCTTAACCGGCTTGAAGCTGTAATCGCTGTGCCCCATGGAGGTCGTGTCCGCCGCACAGGCGCGCTCGTAGGTCAAAATAGCCTGCATGCGGCTTAAGGAAACCCCGACACCGCCGCTGTCCTGACCGGAATAAAAGCTCATCGAGCAACCGTCATCTGTGACGATCACCTCCTGGCCGGGCCTGACGCTGACAGCCCGGGACGGCTCGGCCATAATATCAAAGAGGGTCTCCCTCTCATCAGCAGTGAGCTCAGGGATTTCAGCATTTTGGGCGGCCTCCCGGGTAGCGGCTGAAATGTCTTCTTTGACCTCCTCGGCCGCCATGGAAACCAGCTCGCCGTCTCCCATGCGAGTTAGAATTTTGTTATTCATGGGCATAATTCCCTACCAAGTTATTATCAACCTATTTTAGGAGAAGATAGCTTAAAGTCCCAACTCTCCTTCGGTGTCCGTAATTATCGCCTGAATATCGGCCAGCACCTTATCCGGCAAGGGCTGCGGCTGATGGTTTTGTAATATATCCCGTGTTTTTTCCGCAGCCTTGGTGTAACTGTCGGTGGCACCGGCAGCTTTCCATTTTTCCATCCGGTTGCGATCGATGAATTCCGGCTGAGAATGAGTCCTCAGATGTTTGAGTGTGTGCGGCTCGGTCAGAAAATCCCTGGCAGGACCCACCGCCTTGATGACCTCAACCGCCAGGGATTCATCATCTACCACAAAACCGCCGATGGTATGCTTGATCATCCTGACAAATTCATTGTCTAAAACCAGTTGGGCAAAATCAAACGTGAGGCCGCTTTCGAGCATTCCCGGTCCGTAAATCAGATTGGCACCTGCCAACGCTGGTATGAGTCCGGTGAGCGTCTTCTCGTGGCCCATCTGGGAGTCTGATATTTTAGAATCACTCTACCCGCCGGCGACGTAACTGGGCAGGGCATAGTAGCGCGCCAGTCTTGCCACCGCACCGCTGATGATGGCACACTCGGGTGTTCCGACAGAGGCGGCACCGATTTTCAGGTCCATGGCCGTGGTCGAACTGCCGTATATGACCGGCGCACCTTTGCGAGTGAGCTGATTTAGGGTAACTCCCCCGAGGACTTCGGCGTTGTGAGTAACCAGGGTGCCGGCCAGGGTTAGCGGGGAGGTGCCGCCTGCCATTGCCATGGACAGGACATTGATTACCGATCCGCTGCGGGCAGCTTCCATAATAATTTCGCAGCATTCATTGATCAACTGCAGCGGACTGACCGGGCAGGTCGTGAAAGACAATATCGGCCGCTCGCTGAATTTTTTGATTCCACCGACAATGGTGCCGGCCATTTTGACCAGCTTTTTTAATAAAAATCCACTGCCGGGACCGACACAGCAATGCTTGGTGGTATTTGTCAGCATGGCTTCAGCGTTGTGCAGGGAGATCACTTTTTGAGGGACATCACTGGATCCGACTGCTTTTTCACAGACATCGATTTCATCCAAATAATCGACCAGTTTAGCGGCATCGGCAAGATCGGCTTTGACCGGCGGACGGCGTTGTCCGTTTATCGGATCGACCACCTCGATGCCTTCGCTGAAGTTGGTAAAGTGGACCCGGCCGGCCTCCAGCACTTTGTCGTGGTTCGGATCGCGTCCGGCCAGCAGAATTTTTGAAGGAGCGGAGCGGATGGCATCCTCTACCAGATACGGTGGTATTTTGACGATTTTTTTTTGGCGGTTAACCGCGGCTCCGGCACCATCGAAGACGTCCAGGGCTTCATTCGTTTCAATAAAAAGCCCTGTTTTTTCAAGCACCTCTAACGTCGCCAGGTGAATGTCAAATAATTCGTCGTCTGTCAGAGAATTAAGGCCCAGACCCTGACTGCGCTGCTTCCCCGGATGAAAATTTCTCATCATGAATAAATCCTTTATACACAGCTCTTAAAGAATTGCGTTATCGTTACCCTAATTGAGCGAAGCCCAATTAGCAGGTATTGGGTATTGGCTATCAGGTATTGATTTGGTGGCCTTGCGTAACTCATTTTATATGGCCCTTGCGGGTGATATATTAAAAATCAAACCCATTCCTTAAAACCAATACCCAGTACCAGATACCGA
>CACVKW010000965.1 GCA_902749685.1 Olavius sp. associated proteobacterium Delta 1
ATGTTTTTCCAGCTAAAAAATTAAGCAAGGATCCCAGATCCGATACGTTTCGCAGGCATCACGTGCTTGAATCCGGATTGCAGAAGGCCGTCAAGATCGCTGTGGATCGGGCCGGAATCACAAAACGTATTGGCACCCACAGCTTCCGCCACTCCTTCGCCACCCATTTGCTTGAAGACGGGGTAAACATTCGCGTCGTCCAGGAGCTCATGGGGCATGCCGATGTGAAGACCACCGAAATATATACTCACGTCATGCAGAAGGATATTCAGGCGGTGACTAGTCCCCTGGAAACCCTGTAATTTCCTCCCGTACCAAAATACAAACATCACCGTCAACCA
>CACVKW010000966.1 GCA_902749685.1 Olavius sp. associated proteobacterium Delta 1
CGAAAACCTTTTGGCAAAACATGCTGCAAAACCAGCCATAAGAAGTCTTCGCCTTTGACCGTGCGATATCGTGTATTACCGGTTTTGCTTTCAATATACTTAAAAGTTACCTGACCATTTTGATTTGAAACGATATTTTTTTCACTGATAACGCCCCGATATAAATAGCGGGATAAGTATTTTAAAGCGGACAGACCTTTTCCGACATGGGTGCAATCGACCACCCATTTGCGGGGCACTGAATTTGGCAGGCACAGTCGGGCGTTGTTCAATGCTTGCAGAAACCGGGCACGAAAGACCTTGGCCAGGGCGAATTCATTGAACAGGAACTTGTCTTTTTTCTTTTTCCATTGCTTTTTGGCATTATCCACGCCGCCGCCGGGCACCACGACATGAATATGGGGGTGATAATCCAGGCGCCGGTTATGAGTATGCAAACTCGCGGTCATGCCGATATTGGCGCCAAGGTTTTTGGGATTTAAGCCAAAGTCTTTCAATGTGCTGGAAACGCAAGCAAACAGAAGGTTATAAACGATCGTCTGGTTGTCCCAGGCCAGGAATCTGAGTTCATAGGGCAGCGTAAAGGTTGCCATAAAATAGTCAACCGGTAAAAGCTTGGCCTGTTGCCGATCCAGCCAAATAGAGGCTTCGTGATTCTGACATTGAGGGCAGTTGCGGTGCCCACAAGAGCGGGGTTGCCATGTTGCGTGACCGCAGCCGAGGCATTGAACGAACAACTCGCCAGCTTGCGGTGTGCGACATCGGCTGATCGCCTCGATGGCGCGCAGATGGCCGGGCAAAAGCCGTGAGCCATATTTAGCCTGGAAAGCGTCGTGATATTGATCGAGGATAGAGGCAAGTTGCATGACTATATCCTCCTTAAATTGACGTGGAGGGAATTGATCAGGCGGTTAATGATGGCAGATGCATTTTGTTCGGCGACATCGGTTAAATGCGTGTAGCGAGCGGTGGTGGTGGGGCTGCTATGTCCGAGGATGGCCTGAATATGACGAAGGCTCAAGCCGTCTTCAAGCAGATGGGTGGCGAAACTGTGGCGTAAGGAGTGAACCGTGATTTTTTTTTAATCCCGCACTGGTTGACGACCGCCTTCATGGCAGCCTGCGCGCTGCCGCGACCCATGTGGGTTGTGGCCCTTTGAATACGCTCAAGTGAACCGAGGGGGTTGGGGAATAACCAGCAGGGGTTGCGATGTTTGCACCATAAGGCACGCAATGCTTGATAGGTCAAATCGGGCAGCGGGACGAAACGATCCTTATGCCCC
>CACVKW010000967.1 GCA_902749685.1 Olavius sp. associated proteobacterium Delta 1
AATTAACAACCACCCTACATACAAGGAGGATTTTTTTCAATGACTCGTTTTACAACTCATTATATGACTCATTCTAAACTCGTTTTTGGACAAGAGTGAT
>CACVKW010000968.1 GCA_902749685.1 Olavius sp. associated proteobacterium Delta 1
GCGGGTGATATATTAAAAATCAAACCCATTCCTTAAAACCAATACCCAGTACCAGATACCGAGTACCCACCAATTGAGTTTCACTCAATTGGGGTTATAAAAAACTGATCTCCGTAAAATAGGCAGAAAGCTTTAATTTCCAGAATCTCACAATTACCCAATTCCTGAATCCACCAGTCCATCCTTTTTTCACACTTCCGCATTCCCACTTCCGAATTTTTTTACCCCTAAATTCCTCAATCCCTGAATCCCTCTTAATTCTGAATATCCCGTAAGAGCCGTTTTAGCAAAACTTTTTCCTCCAGGCTAAAGCGGGCCAATAAATCCTGGTTGGTTTTATTTCTGACTGCCGAAAGTTTAGACTTTAAATCATTGCTTTTTGGGGTCAGAGAAATTCGCAGCATTCTTTTGTCTTCCACATCGGATTGTTTCAATACCCAGCCGCCGGCGCATAAACGATCCAACACGCCGGACAAAGTTGCCCCATCGAAAACCAGCCTTTTCCCAATATCACGGGCAGATAACCCGTCTTCATCCCAGAGTGCCTCGAGAACGAGATGCTGGATCGGAGTCAACCCATACGAATGTAATCGTTTTTTAAAATTGCCATGGGCTTTTTGATAAGCTTTAGCCAGAAGAAACAGTATGCAGTCGTCATAAGATTTCATCATTATTCTTTCGTATACAAACTAATAGATCCGCCCCCAACTTGTCAAGAAAATAATCTTTTCAAATTTTAAGAGTCGTAAATTGTAGTGATAAAATTATCTAAAAAGTTGATATGGCAAAGGGAGGTCGAACTAACGGGAAGATAAATAAACTTTATTGATCTTGGCGATGTGGGCCGGGCGGGTTCCGCAACACCCGCCAACCACGTTGGCTCCGCCCTGCAGCCACCGGCCAACATGTTCGGCGTAACTTGCGGGGTCAAGATCAGATCGGAGATCAAGGGAGCCATCGGTTTGCTTGCCCCCTTCCAGTTTCCAATTTTCTGGTATGGGTTGAAACGTATTGGCATAGCCGCCCACATAATCAGCACCGGTTGCGACCAATAGTGGCAGGGCTTTGGTGATGCTCTCCGGCGCACAGCAGTTAACCAGAAAGCCGGAAACCGTCAAATCAGATAAAAATTCAGCGGCCAGGCTGATCGTTTCTTCGCTTCTCAGATTGCCGGATCGATCTTCATGCAGGGTCCAGGCCACCCAGACCGGCTTGCCTGTTTGGCAGGCAGCCAGAGCTGCCGCTCTTCCTTCAGCTGCACTGGACATGGTTTCACATAAAATCAAGTCGACATAAGGTGCCAACAGTTCAGCCTGCTCCATATACAGGGGCAGAATATCCTCTACCGCGCCGACCAAATCCGGTCGATAGCTTCCGGCCAGCGGCGGCAATGATCCTGCAATCAGAACGGATGTCTCAGATTTCCGGCGCGCTTGTCTGGCCAGGGTGCAGGCCAGCACATTGAGTTCTTCGAATTGATCTTCAATGCCTTCGATGGCCAGATTGCTTCGAATGATGCCGTAGGTATTGGTGGTGATAATATCGGCTCCGGCGGCAATATAATCCTGATGAACCTGTCTAACCGTGTCCGGAGCGGCAATTAAAGCGTTGGCGGACCAGATCGCAGTTAATAAGTTGACACCACGAGACCTTAACTCTCGCCCCATGCCGCCGTCCATTAAAATTGGTCTATCGGGGAGGTCTAAATTTTGCATTGTTCTTTCACCAAACACCTATGCCTTTGAGCCAGGATTTTTATTTCTTGCAGTCCCACTCTACTTTTACATATTCGGCACTCTGGCCGGTGAAATCCCAGTTCCGTCCGTAATCACGAAAGTGATTTTCCTTGCTCTGGGAGACATGCACATCCGGACCAATCCAATACTTGGTGTTTGAAAGCACAACGTCTTCTTCAGAGTCTTTCCCGCCAACGGGCACGACAGTGCCGTCAATAATTTTGGGAATTTTGACCTGCCACTCCTTGCCATCCTTGACCATTGAAATCGGTACTTGCTTTACCCCGACGACATTACCGACCAAGATACCGAGAACGGTCGGCGGTCCGCCCTGCTCTCCTTTTAAAATGGAAGTCATATATTCCACTGCCGCCGCATTGGCCCGTTCATCCATGTATAGTGCGGCTGTCCAGTTGCCTTCGCTCATGCGTCCGGGGATATCCAGCATAAAGGCTACATTTAGGCCATCCAATTCCTCGTCGCCGGCAAATCCCTCATGGATTTTAATCGCAGCCCAGGCCTGGCAGTAGCCATAGGTAGGTTGCGCATTCCCCAGCGAAGCGACACAGGGACAGAACAGGTCGCAATTGCAGGACAGCACCATTTCACCACTTATTTTCCAGGATATTTTTTCCATGAATTTTCTCCTTTTGATACCTGAATTTGAGAGCCACAATCATCGCTCCAAGTTAATTGTGGTACCTTGACCTTGAACGTCACTTAGGACCATTTGCATGCAAAATTCAGGTAATAAAATAGATACCAATTGCTGCCAAGGCAACTCCTGCGGCTTTGGCAAAAATATCGCCCCTCGGAGCCACTTTTTCGATTAATATGATGGTGGTGATCACAATCATCCAGAGCAGGTTCATCACACCGCCCACAAACATCAAAAGCATTAAAGCCCAGCAACACCCGGCACATAACAGACCATGTTTGATGCCCATGTGCCAAGCACCCGGAATGCCTTCTTTCCAATTTACCATCAGAAAATTAAACGGGTTTCGACAAAACCGTAAACAGGCCTGTTTGATTTTGCTCCACTGAAAAACCCCGGCTGCCACCAGCAGCGCACCCGTAAATAAATTGCTGTTGCTGGCTCCAATCGATGTCAAAAGCGCATGATGATGCAGCCACCACTGCAGAAGGGTCACCAGCAAACTGTAGCCTACCGATACAATCAAGTAGCCCATTACAAAAATGGAGGTTTTGACGTAGGGCTGTTGATTTTGCCTGCGGTCGCGGCTGATGAATGCAAAGGTTAAAACCATGGGGCCGGCAGTCGGCAGCATCATCGCAACCATCATGACAAGCCACATCATGAAATGGGATACCAGATCATTGATCTGCCAGGCGTGTGCCGCGTGTACCGATATTAAAGATCCGGTCGTCACGGTCATTTTGGCCATGTACGTCCAGGAAATAAGCGATACAACGGCAATTCCCGCAATGATGATCAACCGGTCGTTCTTTAAGATTTTTTCCAATTGCATCGCAATTTACATGGTTCCTGATAAGCAAAAGAAGTTTTGATTTCAGCCATTATAATTTTAGTTAGCCACGAATGGGCACGAATGACCACGAATTATTTTAATGGCCAAAAGTTGGGACATACATTGGGACATATATAATGAAATATTAATTTCGTGAAGATTCGTGTTAATTCGTGGCTTCTTTAATACATCCAAATTGTTAAACAACTTGAATATATTCACCTTATACCAACCGGGCAAGTAAACTCACATATTCTTCTGAGGTTCGGTGATTTCCTCCTCGATATTGATTATTTTGCGGGCATATTCGGCATACTCTTCAAGCGGTGTCGTATATCGCACAACCAGTTTAGCGCCATCCGGTGACCCGCCGCCATGCATACATCCGGGTACGCCGGATCCGATGGTCAACCATTCGGACAGGCGCGCGGCTTTAAACCGCGATTCGGCCGAACCGGCACCGGCCTTCAGACATTTCCGGATCATATGTCCGTATTGCGGATTGGTAAAATCTTTATAGGAGGGCATACACCCGGTTTCGACGATTCCTCCGCCGATTTCCTGGGTCAGCCGTTTAACTTCGTACGGCAGGGTGGCCACCATGACCTTGTTGGTGTGGGCGGTATGGGGGTCTGCAAAATACGACCCGGAGGGGTGTTTAGCCCCTAAAGCACAGGCGCCGGCTCCCAGCCCATAGGTCACCGTATTGTTTAATGACATGTTGATCAGCTTATCGGTAAAGGTCTTGGCCGAAAGTCCATTGAGCCGGGCCATCAGCACCGAAGCGCCGATCATCACATCGCCCTGGCCCGTGACGCAGCCGCCGATGCAGGCGCGGTAATTGGCCGTGAAATACTGGATAACTTTGGCAGTGTACTTGTACTCCTTGCACAGGAAGACCCGCTCATTGGGAACGAAGACATCTTCAAACAGCAGCCAGCCCTGGGTGACGCCCGTATCCGGCGTCTCAACAACAGAGGTTTCCTCCAGTTCCCGGCGGTCGCTGGGCCGGGTGGCCTCGACGATGGTCAGCCCCTCTATGTCGCGCGGCACCACACAGGCGAGCGAATAGTCTTGATCCGCTTTACCGTAAATACTGCCCGGCAACAAAAAAATTTCCTGTGAGGCAGCCGTGCCGCAAATCATTAATTTTGCCCCGCGGATAATGATGCCGTCTTCACGGACTTCGTTTATTCTGAGGTTGGTGTCGGGATCGGCCTGCTGGGAAGGTTTCAGACTGCGATCGCCTTTGGCATCGGTCAGCGCGCCGGCTACGGTCAATCCTTTATCCTGGGCCGACAGGATCCAGTTTTTCAGCCGCTGTTGATATGCGGTGCCATTTGCCTGGTCCATCTCACTGCAGACGGCCCACATAACATTCATGGCGTTCCACCCGACACAAACTGCGCCCGTGCAGCTGCCGGTACGCCGGTAGTTCTGCCGTTTCATGCGCATATTCCCGATCAGATCTTCCATACTTTGCATCATGGAGTTCCAGCGCAAAACTTTGTCACCGGTAAAGGTGGAAGTTATTGAATAAATGTCTTCCAGTTCCGGATCATTGGCTGCATCATAATTCAGGGCGTGGCTTTCCACCGTTCTTTTGGTGGCCGGATGGGTGGTGACATCTTCGATCAACTCGCCGAACTTGTAAATATTCGGTCTGAGCTTGCGCAACGCCGCCAAATAATCTTCTCGTGTTTTAAGTGCCATAGTTTAACCCTCTCATTTGTGCGTTTATTTTTATAAATTATTAATTAATCCGCCCGATCAACATTCAAATACTTACACCAGATCGAAAAAACAAATATGTTATATCCACACCCGGTGCCTAATTATTCAGGGCGGAATAATTAGCAGGTCACCTTTTTTTCCTGGTACGCCTTTATTTTCCGGATCAACAGCGGCACGAATTCTCGACAGTCGTCTACAATGCCAATATCCACCTGCTCAAATACGGGTGATTTGGCATCTTGGTTGATCGCGATCATGATACGGGCCCCGACGATACCGACCATGTGCTGCTGCTCTCCCGACAATCCCACGCCGATATAAACCTCTGGACTCACCATTTTTCCGCTTTGCCCGATCATGGTTTCCAATTCGGTCCAGCCTTCATCAACCGCCGGCCGGGTCGAGCCTAAAGCAGCATTGAGGGTCGCAGCCAATTCGGATATATTGTCCCACCCGTCCCTGTCCCCGGCTCCGGCACCGCCGGCCACAATGGTGGATGCCGTTTCAAGGGGCACGCCCTGCGGTGCTTGGCGGATAATTTCAAGGGTTTTAATCCGGCCGGGAAGATTGGTCGGAATATCGATCATCAGGGTCTCACCGGCACGGGAATCATCCGGCTCGGGTGTTGGGAAAACACCTTTGGCGACGGTGGCCATCTGCGGCCGCTTTTCGGGGCACACGATCGAAAGCAACCCGCCATAAGCCGGTATCCGTTGTTCCAGAATCATGTCCTGATCCAGCACGAGATCAATGCAGTGGGCGGTCAAACCCGTTTTCAATTTTCCGGCGACCAGGGGCGCCAATTCCCGGCCCATGTCGGTCGAACCGATCAGGATGATTTCGGGCTGATGCTCTCTTGCAAGATTGATGACGATTTCGCTATACAGCTCAGGCTGATAAATTTCCAGTTCAGGTGCTTTACCAAGATAGACCCTGTCGGCCCCGGCCGCAATTAACCGGTGGGCTTGCTGATTGATGTGGTCTCCCAGCAGGACCGCTTCAACCGAGGTGCCAAGCTGATCGGCCAAATTACGGGCCTGGCCCGTCAATTGCAGCGACACGGATTGAAGATGACAGTCAATCTGCTCGGCAATGACCCAAACGGCGCGATGATCTGTTCCCATCGATATAAATACCTTTCTGATTTACCATAATTCAAATAAATCGGGAAAATGCCTAAGTTGTCTAAAATGCTCTAAAATGCCAAAAATTATGGTGTCGCTAAGCTTCGTCTTTTTATGAACGGCCATCAAATACAGAAATTCTTTCGTAGCCTATTTTTAAACTAAATCTCTTTTTGAGTTTAATTGCCTGCAACTGGCTGCGACCAGAAAGGGGCAATCATCTTCTCAGTACACCCCGGCGTATTGCAGACAGGTCGTTAAAATAGACAGAATACCATAACTTTAGGCATTTTAGGCATTTTGCAATTTTAGGCATTTCTTTGAATAGCTTCTTCTCCCAATTGAGAAATATCTCGTCACAAAATGTACATAGTTTACTTCTAAGACTAATTGGCGCATCACAACACTCCGGCATCCACCAGTTTTTGCACCAGCAAGTCGGCTTTTTCTTCCCGGGTGCCGGATATGATTTCGGCCTGTCTTTTATTTTCTTCCTGGGCGCTAAGCTCGGAAACAATCGTCGGTGAACCTTTGAGGCCCAGTAATTCTTGCGGCGCTTCGAGTTGAGCGCTGCCCATTTGACGGATCTCTTTTTTACGGGCTTTGATAATTCCCGAGAAACTGAGCGTGCGGGGCGAATTTAACTCCCGGGTGACCGTAAAAACCGCCGGAAGCTGAACCTGCATTAAGCGGTAGCCGTTTGCGACACTGGCTTTTACTTGCCAGCTTGGCCCGTCACAGTCGACGATTTCCGTTACGAGGGTCACCACCGGCAAATCTAAAAATGTCGCGATTTCCGGTCCGACCCACTCGGTGCTGCCGTCACTGCTGGCCATCCCGCAAAATATCACATCGTATGTGCCGATCTTCTCAATCCCTTTAGCCAGGGTAAAGGCCGTGGCAAAGGCATCGGCCCCCCCGAAAACAGGGTCGCTCAGCAGTATTCCCCGGTCGGCACCCAGCGCGAGACATTCTTTAACGATACTGCCGGCCTCGGGTGGCCCCATGCTGAGCACCGTAATATGGGCATCGAACTGTTCTTTTAACTGCAGTGCGGCTTCCATGGCGTTTTTATCCAGCGGATTCATCACCAGCGGCACATCACAGCGCAACAGTGTTTTGGTATCCGGATCGATTTTAATATTGCAGGCTTCCTTGGGATCCGGAACCGCCTTGACACATACAACGATGTTGAGCATTTTTTTGACACCTCATTGGGAAACAAAATGACAGCCAGCTTTGTTACACAACTATCGGGCTAGGACAACACCCAACGGCCTATGATTACCTTCATAATATCGGAAGTACCCGCCGACGGCCCGACCACATAGGAGTCACGCAAAAACCGCGATACCGCGTATTCCTCCATGCAACCGTATCCGCCGTGGATATCCACGGCCATTTTGGCAGCTCTCTGGCAGGCTTCGGTTGTGTAATATTTTGCGACGGCAAATTCGTTGCTCGAGCGCTGGCCCTTATCCTGCATTGCAGCGGCGCGATAACCCAACAGCTTGCCGGCTTCTAAATCGATTTTCATGTCTGCCAGTTTATTTTGAATGGTCGGCAGCGCTGCGATGGGTTTACCGTAAAGAATTCTCTCATTGGCAAATTTGATGGATTCTTCCAGACAGGCAGCCTGAAGTCCTAAAGCGACACCCACCATCCCGCCGCGTCCGACATCACCGATGGCAGCCATGGTCACCCGTAAGCCTTTGCCTTCTTCTCCCAGCAGTTGCGCTGCGGGTACACGGCAATTTTCGAAGGCCAACTCACCGGTATTGCAGCCCCGCATACCGACTTTGTGCTCCTTATGGGTGGCCTTCCAGCCTTCCAAGTCCTTATCCAGCACAATCGCGCAAAAGGCTTTGGGGTTGTCTTCATCTTTGGCCAGAACCGTAATGGTATCAGCGATATGGGAATTGGTAATAAAGCATTTGCGGCCGTTGAGGATAAAATCATCGCCGTCTTTTTTATAAGAGGATCGGATACCGGTGGGATCGGATCCCCCGGTCGACTCGGTCACAGCGGTCGTGGACAAAAGCTTCCCGCTGGCCAACCCCGGCAAATATTTCTTTTTAAGCTCGTCACTGCCAAATTTTACAATGGGCTCGATGCCCAGGGCAAAAACCTGGAGCATCATGGCAGTTGCCACCGATACCCGGCTGACTTCCTCAACCGCAATCATGCGCTCGGTATACCCCAATCCCAGGCCGCCGTATTCTTGCGGGATCGTGATGGCCATCATTTCTGCTTCTCCCAAGGCCTTGACCACATCATCACTGACTTCCCCGGTTTCCTCCATCTCGGCTACTTTTGGTGCAATCTTCGTTTCTGCGACTTCTCTGGCTGCTTTTCTAAACATTTCCTGCTCTTCGGTAAATGTAAAATCAATCATTCTAATCTCCTCCTTCAGTTTAATGGATTTATGGACATCTAGTACTGAAACGACAAAAAAATTGCCAACCTTAATTTCTAAGTTTAGCGAGATAGTCGATCAGGGAGTTAATTGATTTATCCAGGCCTTCATAAGATTTATCGACGCTGTAATTGACAGAAGCCCCTAACATACCGTTGAATATGATTTCTGTAATCGTGTCGGCGCTTAAACCATTATATACCGTTGCCGATGATTGCCCATTGTCCAATATTTTTTTGAGCATCGACTTCAGGCCCGTAAAGCCTTTTTGAACTTCCCGGGACAGGTGCGGACGTGAGTCACCCAGTTCAACCGCAAACATAATAAATATACACCCACCGGGAAAATTTTCGGCATCCAACAGGTATCGATCCTTATAATTTTTGAGCAGTCTTATGATTTTATCAATCGGTTGATTAATTTCATCCAGGCCCAGCAAATTTCTATCACGCCAAATTTTGCGAGCTTCGTCCAGGACCTGGTAGAAAAGATCTTCTTTGCTTGAAAAATGATTGTAGAAACCGCCTTTTGAGGTGTTGGCAGCCGATAGGATATCTTGAATGGAAGTACTTAAGAAACCATTCAGCGAGAAGAGCTTCAAGGATTCGTGAACAATCGTGTCTTTAAGATTCACTAAATAAGTCCTCAAAAATGTTAGAGACAGACCGGTCGGTCTCAGCCTATTTATTAGTTACCGCATTTGTTGTCAAGTGTTTTCCTATTAAATAATAACTTGGAAGACTTGGCCTCGGGAGGTAACAGACACATAGTTTTTTAAAGGAAGATCGTTGGAAAATATCCAATAATATAGATAGTATGTGTTGAAGCGCGGGCTCATGGAGGCTTAAATCCCTATTCGTAGATTAGCGCACCAATCGGAGTGATACCCTGTTCCCCATTCTTTTATTTTCCGCTTCGTATTGACTTTCTTTGATGTCGGATGCTATTTATAAATCAAGCTCAAGAAAGACCCAACCGTGGGTAAGCACAACTACATAATTCCAAACAATATCATCGAGAAAATGTCACCCAGAATAACCATAAAAAAGGACTTCATTTTAATAGAACCTAAAGAAGGGACTGATTTCAGAGAGATACAGCGAGGCGTTGCAAGGTTATTCTTCGTGGAAGGGATTCCAGAGCAAAATAGAATTTGGGTTTTCCGTGAAGGTCCGGAAAATTTAGCCTTCGATGATTTGAATAAGCTGAAAGACATCATTAAAGAAAACTATCCCGCAGGTGCAAAAATTAACAAAACCGCAATTGTTGTCAAATCCGGTTTGCAGACAAGCTTGGCGGAATCATTTACTAAAATCGCCGTAGATTTACCGCAAAAGTTTAAGGTTTTCTCCAATTTAGCGGACGCTGAAGTTTGGGTCAAACAACCATAAATGCCAATTTGCTTATTTCCAGAAAAAGCGGGTCCTTTTAGTTCAGGATTTATTCTTGATTCTGGAATAGAGAGTAAAACTGTTGTTAAGTTTGGTTATAACGAAATGAAAGATTTAATTGCTTTTGATTTTACAACTGAATACTTGATCTGATACCCCTACCATCCCTTCAAGGCGGATCTCTAAATTGATGGTGGTTCCATAAAAACTCGCCGCGCTCGAAGCACATGGCAATAAAATCAAAACAAACACACCTATTTATATGGTGCGTGATCAGTTCGTTGACCCTGCTTGCCAGATGGACACCGTTCCACTGATTGTTGTAATAGAATCGATGAGCTGGAAATACAAGTATTTCAGGATATTGGAGTCCAATCTCTTCGAGTTTTATTAGGGATTTGATATAGCGCTGCAACCCAAAAATGGCTTCGGGTTCAGTGTACTCAGGCTTAATTATATCTGCGACTTCAGCGAATAAGGCCTGCCGGGTGGGCCAGGGGGAAATATCGGGCAGCACGATATCGCCCACGACAATCGCCTCCCCACCCAGCAAAACCGCCAGGCAGTCCGGGCTGTGGCCTGCCAGGTGATATGAAAGAATGCCCTTTGCCAGAAAATTCTCGCCGTCACCGATGACTATGGCTGATCAGCACAAACTCGAGATCTTTGGCACTGATACCGGCTGATTCCATCATACCGATCAGGTTGCGACCCTGGCCGAAGCGCCCGGAATCCACCAGAAACGGTTTATCGGCCATGACCGCATAATTCCAGATCGGCCCCAGATCCCAGTGTCCCCCGTAGAAATTTTTGGTAGGAAGCCCGACTATTTCAAGCCCTGACGGCAATTGAAATTTGACGACCATATCATTGCCGTTCTCATCGCCGTTGTTGATGATTTCTTTGATGTATTTTTAAAAATCATGTTGGTAGTCGAATGACAATTTTTATATGGATTTCTCCCACCCTTGTCCAAAATCCGCCAGCGGCCTGATTTCCACAATCTCAAATGTGACGGCGGCATGCATCATTTTGGCGGCACCCTCCCCCGCCTTTTCGGCGATTGTGGCTTTGAGGTTGTCCAATTTTTCCCCGGTGGTCTGGCATTCGGTCATTTTGACATAGATCCGGACACCCTTCCAATCCATTATGCTCTCGCCCGGCTCCATGACCATAAAGATCGCACTTGGATTTTCCTGTAAATTCGCGAAAGTTCGATTGCGACCAAGTCCCATGAAAATGCTTTTCTCATCCACCATGCGGGGCGATCCAAAATAAGCCGAATTGACTTTGCCGTTTTTATCGGCCGTACTGAGTGTGCCGAGCCGGGGTTGTTTATTAAAGTACTCCATCAATAATTCAGACATAACTCACCTCCATTGTATTTTATTTATTGTTTCCACTTCCAACTTCATCAGGCCCCCTTAAAATCGGGCTGCCGTTTTTCTTTGCGGGCTGCCAGGGACTCCCAAAAATCGGCCGATGCAAAGGTTTTGTTTAATCCCTCATTTTCCACATCAAGGGCGCGGGATACCGCCTCGATTAGCGGCCCATGGAGTGCTTGCTTTGTCAGGCCGACCGCAAGGCTTGCGCCCTGTGGCGGCACCAGTTTTAAGGCAATCTCCTTTGAATAAGCAATCAGTTCATTGTGGGGCAGTATCTTGTTGACCAGTCCCAAATCCAGCAGTTTCCGAGCATCCAACTTTTCTCCAAAAAAAAGTATCTCTTTGGCTCGCTGAAACCCCAATATTCGCGGCAATAAGTAGCTGGAAGCAAGCTCCGGAATGATGCCCAAACTGATAAATGGCAGCTTTACCCAGGCATGCTCGGAGACATAAATCAGATCGGCACAGGCTAACGGTACCGTGAATCCTCCGCCAATAGCCAATCCGTTAATTGCGGCAATGATTGGTTTGTTTAACTGCCATAATTTTAAACATAACTTTTTTTGAGCAATGTCCGTCAAATCGATCTCAGCCTTGGTATCATCATCCAGAGACTCCAGTTCTGCCGGGTTAAAATAACCGCCACTGCTGAACGCTTCTTTGGTTGGATCATTACTGTCCGCCGCTTTGGCACCGGTGATAATCATTGCCATGGCGGTTTCATTGTTGTCAAATATTTCCACTGACCGGTATAATTCCAATAAAACAAGGATGGAAAGGGCGTTTTTTATTTCCGGCCGGTTGATGGTAACCAGCACGATTCCGGTTTGGTCATCTTTATCATAAATAATGTTACTAAATTCATTCGCTTCCATTTTCAATCTCCTGAAATAGGGTAGCCACTAAGACACGAAGCCACAAAGGGAAAAAAAACAATATATTCATTCTTTGTGTCTTCGTGTCTTAGTGGCAGCATTTTCGTGTTCTCGCAGTAAATCTTTTTTAGAAATCGCATAGGTCGCCAGGCCTTTGGAAATGAAATTTTGTTCTTCATCTCTGACTTCCACATCCCCGATGGCCGTTTGAGTTCCCCTATGAATAATCATTGCCTCGGCAATTATTTCCCTTCCTTTGACGGGTTTCATATAATTAATTTTCATTTCCAGCGTCGAGATATTTTCATTACGATGAATCATTCCGACTAACGCCATCCCCACCGCCGAATCCGCCAACGAAAAAATGGCTCCTCCGTGAACCAGTCCAATCGCATTGGTCAATTTTTCTTCTATCGGTAATCGCACTTTGGCCCAGCCTTTTTTAATTTCCAATAGCTCCATACCCAGCAGCGCCCAGAACGGATTTTTGTTTTTCATCCACTCCAGTATCGCCGCTTTAAATCGAGGAGCAAGTTCTTCATATTCCACCATACAATTCACCATTTCCGTATTTTTAAAATCAGGACACGAATTTTCACGGATATATTTAGCTCATTAGTTCAAATGTTGATAAGTTCGCAAGCAAATGCGTTCCATCAAATGAAGAATTCGCTTAACAGCTTTAGAACATACTAGCTTAAGAGCTGGCATGATTTGCAAATTCTAAAATAGTATAACCCTATTCGTAAAACATGAAATAAACTATCCCAAAAATTCCCGTATCAGCGCATTCACCCGTTCCGGTTGCTCGTGACTAACCCAATGGCTGCCTTCAGGTATTCGCTTGACAGTCAGGTCTTCTATATAATCTTCCAATCCATCCAGGTTGCCGGTGAGAAGCGCCCGATCCTGTTCCCCCCAGAGAACCAATGTCGGCACCCTAACCGCAAGCATCTCCTGCGGCAGGTTCAGTATGCTTTTAATCTTTGCCACATCTTCCGGTGAGGTAGGCGGATAAAGGGGTGACACACGGTAATAATTCAAGCCGCCGGTCAGGGCACCCGGCTGTGACCAGGCTTCAATGTATTTTAGCCGAACTTTCTCAGTCATATCCCACTTGCTGCCAAATTGAGTAACCATATCCATGAGCCTGGCATAGTTGTTTTCCGATAAGATTCGTTCGGCCTTCGCAGAACGAAACAGCAGCATATACTGGCTGGCGGCCTGCTGGTCGGGGTTGTTTAACAGCTCCCGGGCAAAAACAGCCGGATGGGGGGAATTTATGATAATCAGCTTCTCGACACATTCCGGGTAGCGCATGGCAGCCGACCAGGCCACCGCCCCGCCCCAGTCGTGGGCAACCAGGATAAATTTCTGATGTCCCAAATGTTCGGCCAGTGCCCGCAGGTCCTTAATGAGATGTTTAGCATGATAAGCTTCAACGTCATCGGGTTTTGATGACAGATTATATCCCCGCATGTCGGGTGCCACTGCCTGATAATCTTTGCCGAACTCGACCAGCTGATTTTCCCACTCGCCCCAAAACTCGGGAAATCCGTGGACAAACATGATCAGTTTGCCCTGGCCGACACTTATGTAATGCAGTCGAATGCCGTTGACATCGGCGTAGCTGCTCTGAAAATCTACCATGATTTATCTCCTTCCAAGGTTGAAAAAATGAGATTCAGTCCAATAATATGATTTTATTTTGTCATGGTTGTCAAGGCTTCTTACACTTGACGTGAAATATGGATCGATATACTTGCTAGACGTTTTCCGGCGAAACAGCGAGAAATTTTTGTCGACAGCCCTTTTAAACCGATTTGCTCCGAATGTAAACAAAACTGGAGGACACGGGTGATCGACTTCCATTAGACTATATCCCGCGGGATAAACGCTTAAAGGTACGCCTCCGGCGAATCAAGTTTAAATAGGCCGATCAAAATATGACGGAGCGGAGCGACTTCCACAAATCTTCAATCTTCGATATTCAATTACCTACCTAATCCACCATGCTGCCAGGACACCGGAAATAAAACCGAAAAAATGGCCTGCCCAGCTAATCCCCGGCACATAAACCAACAGTGTGAGCAGCGCTCCGCCGTATAAAATGGAAATAACAACCGAGATCATCACCGCTTTCCAGTTGTGCCGAAATAGGCCCAGACACATCAAATACCCGATCAAACCAAAAATGACCCCGCTGGCACCGATGTGAAGGGTTCCGCCCGCTCCAAGCAGCCAAACCATCCCTCCTCCCAGAACCATTATGGTCAAAATAGCCTTAAGTGCCTGTGCTCGATTATAAGAAAGCGATACGGCCAGCAGAATAAAGAGAACACCGGTATTGGCTGTCAAATGCTGAATATCGCCATGCAAAAAAGGTGCAGCCAGAATTCCCCATAATCCGTCTATACGGCGTGGCTTTAAGCCATACATCCTGAAATCGATTGACAGGACAAGATTGAGGAAATACACCAGCCAGAGGATGCCGATTGCTGCAAACGCTATCCGTAAATTTTGACTAATTTTCATGAGGACACCCCGGAGAAATAGGCTTCGCATTTCACAGGACAAGCAGATTTTCACAGATTTTCACAAATAAATAAAGAAAAATCCAGCCGGACAAAATTCCAAGCATTTTGAACATGCAGGTATTAGAAAAATCTTTGAAGATCTGTTTCCCCATATATTTTCAACTATTTCTTGATATTCAGTTTAGATTTTCGAAAATAGCTTGAACGAATCTAACTGGTTCTGATATTGAATATCGATTGCTTTGGTTCTATACAATTTAAATCATTATGACGTAACACTTGAGATGATGAAGAGGAAAGTATATGCTGCGCAAGGATTCTAAAATTGTAATGATCGGAGCCGGCGCTATCGGCGGTGTGACGGCAGCATTTATCCAAAAAAGCGGTGAGTTCGTAATCGGCAATATCGATCATACACCTGATGAACGCCTTGACCCGATTCAGCAATTGCTGAGTTCTGTTTATGCCACCCGGATTTCCAACAACATCATGGGAGAGCTTTACTCCAAGCTGATAATCAACTCCTGCATTAATTCCCTGGGAGTCATCGGGGGTGTAACATTGGGTCAGTTGCTGGCAAATAAAAAAGTGAGATGTATTTTTATTGAGCTGATGCAAGAAGCGATGGCCGTTGCCGCAGCAATGAAGATAAAAGTGGAGCCGGCCGGTGCCGGCAAACTGGACTATTATAAACTGCTGGTAGGAAAAACATGGCTGGCCCGGTTCAAACGCCATCTCACCATCCGCATCATTGGTTTTAAATATCGTCGCATCAAATCTTCCAGCCTGCAGTCGATCGAACGGGGCCGTCGAACCGAGGTAGATTATCTAAACGGTTATATTTGTGACCACGGCCGGAAATATGGTGTGTCGACCCCTGTTAACGATGCGGTACGGGATATGGTGCGAGAGATTGAAGTCGGAAAAAGACGGATGTCACTGGAGAACGTTGAAGATTCGGTGTTTGATAGGATAACGGCGAAAGGAGGATTACATGTTTTTTGAAATTTCAGACAGGACCAAGGATTTGCAGAAGCGTTTAAGTGCTTTCATGGACAATTACATCTATCCCAACGAAGAAGCATATTACCGTCAACTCAATGAAGGCGACCGCTGGCAAGTCATCCCGCTGGTGGAGGAACTCAAAGAAAAGGCCAAAGCCGAAGAGCTCTGGAACCTGTTCCTGCCGGAAAGCGATTACGGTGCCGGCTTGACAAACCTGGAGTATGCGCCGCTTTGTGAAATCATGGGCCGTGTGCCCTGGGCACCGGAGGTTTTTAACTGTGCCGCGCCGGACACCGGCAACATGGAAACCCTTGAGCGCTACGGCAGTGAAGCCCAGAAAGCGCAATGGCTGAAACCGCTGCTGGAAGGTAAAATCCGGTCGGCCTTCTGCATGACAGAGCCCTGCGTGGCATCATCGGATGCCCGCAATATCGAAGCCAGCATTGTCCGTGACGGCGACGAATACATCTTAAACGGCCTAAAATGGTGGTCGTCCGGTGCCGGAGACCCACGGTGCGAACTTTATATTTTTATGGGCAAAACAGACCCCGAGGGCCATCCATACCGCCAGCAGTCCATGATCCTTGTGGCGCGTGACACCCCGGGCATCACCATCAAAAGGATGCTGCCGGTTTTCGGATATGACAGTGCGCCCCACGGCCACGGAGAGATCGACTTTCAGGATGTACGCGTTCCGGCATCCAATATTCTGTTAGGTGAAGGACGCGGTTTCGAAATTGCCCAGGGACGGCTCGGGCCGGGTCGAATTCATCACTGCATGCGTACCATCGGCGTGGCCGAAAGGGCCCTGGAGGAAATGTGCCGCCGGGTCAAATCCCGTGTGGCCTTCGGTCGATCCCTGGCAGAAATGGGGCAGATTCGTCAGGATATTGCCACATCACGCTGTGAAATAGATCAATCCCGCCTGCTGACACTGTATGCTGCCCATCGCATGGACACGGTCGGAAATAAAGTCGCACGATCTGAAATCGCGCAAATCAAGGTCGTGGCACCCAACATGGCATTGAATGTCATTGACCGCGCCATTCAGGCCCACGGCGGTATGGGGGTCAGCAATGATACATGGCTGGCAGCGGCCTACGCTCATATACGAACATTGCGCCTGGCGGACGGTCCGGATGAAGTTCATCGTGAAGTTATTGCCAGGCTCGAATTGAGGAAAGAATCATGAAAACCGACGCCAAACTCACTCCGGTTCGAGAAGCCCATCGCTTTGATGAAAATGCATTGGATGATTATCTCAAAAATAATCTGGCGGGATACGCAGGTTCTCTAAAAGTTCAGCAATTCGAAGGTGGCCAATCCAATCCGACCTTTCTTCTGAATGCCGGCGGCCAGGAATATGTGATGCGCAAGAAACCGCCGGGCAAGCTCCTGCCTTCAGCCCATGCTGTCGAACGTGAGTACCGGGTAATGAAAGCCCTGGAACAATCAGATGTTCCGGTGCCCAGAATGTACCTGCTGTGTGAAGACGAAAACATAATTGGTACCCCGTTTTTTGTAATGGAACATGTTCAGAGCCGCGTTTTGGAAGACATCACATTGCCCGGAATGACACCCGCAGAAAGGCATGCCATATATTTTGATCTGATCCGGGTATTGGCAGCATTGCACTCGATTGATTTTGCTGACCTGGGGCTGGACAATTTTGGCAAACCGGGCAATTATTTCAGCCGCCAGATTGGCCGCTGG
This sequence comes from Olavius sp. associated proteobacterium Delta 1, assembly GCA_902749685.1. Classification (GTDB taxonomy): domain Bacteria; phylum Desulfobacterota; class Desulfobacteria; order Desulfobacterales; family JAFDCJ01; genus JAFDCJ01. The sequence continues at coordinate 17,410 of CACVKW010000968.1, forward strand.
TCCAAGCAGTATATGGCTGCCAAGACTGACGAAATCGAATCCATGGAACGTCTTATGGAATACCTGCCGGCCAACGTGCCGGCGGATGAAACCAGTTGTATCGTTCATGGCGATTACCGGATGGGCAACATACTGCTTCATCCCACCGAACCAAAGATGGTGGCCTTGGTGGACTGGGAGCTATCCACCCTCGGCCATCCCTTAGGTGATCTGGGCTACAGCTGCATGTTCTATCATTCTGAAATTGCCGGAAGAATCAGCCTGGATGGCCTGACCGGTTCCGCGACCGGGATACCCTCCGAAGAAGAGTTTTTGGCGGAATACTGCCGTTTATCCGGCCGTGACGGCATTCCCAATTGGAATTTTTACCTGGCTTTTTCATTCTTCCGCCTGGCCAGCATTCTGCAGGGAGTCTATAAAAGGGGTATCATGGGCAACGCCAGTTCCACCGAAGCAATGGAAAGAGGCCGTATGGCGCGAGAGATCTCGGACCTGGCCTGGAGGCTTATAAAATGAAAATTGAAGATTGAATATTTGAGGTATTCTGTCTTTTTTAAATTCTCTTCTATAACAATAATCAATAAGATTGAAATCCTTAATTATTCATTTGTCATTTGTCATTCGTCATTCCGAGGTGGGAACCTATGACAATACTTTATCTGGTTCGTCACGGACGAGCTACTTCCAGCTGGGGTTTGGAAATAGATCCCGGGCTTGACGATTTGGGTCGTTCTCAGGCGCAAGCTGCTGCCCAAAAATTGGCCCCGCTGGGCCCGCATCCGATTATTTCCAGCCCGCGTGCGCGTGCGCGGGAAACGGCCATGCCTCTGGCAAAAATATGGGATATTGAGCCGGCGATAGAAGAACGCGTCGGGGAAATACGTTTCCCTTCAGAAACTCCGGCCGACAGAGTACGCTGGCTCAAAGAAGTCATGGTTGACCAATGGCCCAATCTTGACCGGGACCTCCAACAATGGCGCCAGGAAGTCATTGAGGCGCTATTATCGATCGTGACTGACACAGTCGTATTCACTCATTATATCGCAATTAATGCCGCAGTGGGCCATGCCACCGATGACAATCGGGTTGTTTCTTTCAGCCCGGACAACGCTTCGATTACGGTGCTGGGAACCGATGGAAACAAACTTGGAATAGTCGAGCGAGGCGTGGAGGCCGATACCAGGGTAAACTGATTAGGCACCAGGTGCTCCTATTCGTAATTACGATTACGAATTAACAAAAATTTATTCACCGCAGAGGCGCGGAGGACGCAGAGAGTAAATATTTTTTATTTGCCGTTGCCTTCCTCTCAAAGGCAAAGGAAGAGAGAGATTTTCTCTGCGCTCCCTGCGCCTCTGCGGTGAATTTATGTAGTTTGAGGATTTAGTGATGTCGCACGATACAAAGATATTGCTCGACGGTCTCCTGTTCCCGGAAGGCCCACGCTGGCATGAGGAAAAACTCTGGTTTTCAGATATGCAGGGCCTGCATGTCTCGACCGTTGACCTGAGCGGAAACGCCGAAAAAATCGTCGAAATCAAAGCATCACCCTCCGGTCTGGGGTGGCTCCCGGACGGCCGACTGCTGGTTGTCTCCATGATCGATCGACGCCTGCTGCGGCTGGACCCCATTGGGTTGGTGGAAATTGCCGATTTGAGAGAACTGGCATCATTTCACTGCAATGATATGGTAGTTGATAAACTGGGGCGTGCGTACATCGGAAACTTCGGATTTGACCTGGCGGCAAATGCGCCGGTGGAGCCGGCAGAGATTGTACTGGTGACGCCGGATGGGGCCGCCAGCGTTGTTGCTGAAGAATTATACTTTCCCAACGGCACCGTCATTACACCCGACGATCGGACTTTAATTGTTGCTGAAACCTGGGGCAATTGCCTGACCGCATTCGACATTGAGCCTGACGGCTCATTAAAAAACCGCCGCATCTGGGCCAATTTGAAAGATGTGTACCCGGACGGTAATTGTCTTGACGCCGAAGGGGCAATCTGGGTAGCAGCCCCCTACCCCGGTGAAGTTCTGCGGGTTAAGGAGGGAGGGAATATTACCCACCGTTTGAAAGTTACAACCAAACCATACGCCTGTATGCTTGGCGGTCCCGCGCGCCGCACCCTGTTTGTCTGTACGGCGGGGTCTTCAAATCCGGATGAAGTGCTTGCCCAATCGAATGGAAAAATCGAAATCATTGAAGTCGAGATTCCCGGAGCCGGGCGGCCTTAATTTCGAATAAGTTTTTACCACGGAAAGACACGGATAGCCACGGATAAATAGAAAAAATATCAGTGGAAATCCGTGGAACTCGGATGACAGAAGCCAGAGAACAGATGACAGAAGACAGAGTTCCTTCCTTCGAAACTTGTCGGTCTCAGGCGGATGCGCTATTCATTATTCGATATTTTGCTGTCGTTCGATCACGTCTTTAGCGTGATTCGCTTTTCCTAAACCCTATACCCTAACATTGCATAAATTCTTGTCATCAAGCCTGGCCGTTATGTCTGAGATCGTTGCTTTTTCCGGGCAGATGCTGGATGCTTGATACTCGATGCTGGATATCTAA